>DATLJU010000275.1:0-3245 GCA_035538735.1 Anaeromyxobacteraceae bacterium
TCTCGCCCGCCGGAGGAAGAGGGTCGAGAGCAACTGGCTCCTAGTCTCCGCCGATCCCGAACTTGGCCAGCCGGTAGCGCAGCGAGCGGAACGTGAGGCTGAGGAGGCGCGCCGCCTCGGTCTTCACGCCGCCGGTGCGCCCGAGCGCCTCCTCCAGGATGGCGCGCTCGATGGCGTCGAGGTGCGCCTGCAGGTCGAGCCCTTCGTGCGGCAGGGCCGTGGCGCCAGTGGCCGGCGGCAGCGGCGCCGCACCGCGCACGGCGGGGGGCAGCACTGACGGCTCGATCACGCCGGTGTCGCAGAGCGTGACGGCCCGCTCGACGACGTTGGCGAGCTCGCGCACGTTGCCGGGGTAGTCGTAGGCGAGCAGGAGCCGCTGCGCCTCGGGCGACACCGAGGGCCGCGGCCGCCCCACCTCGGCGGCGAAGCGGTCGAGGAAGTGGTCGAGGAAGAGCGGCAGGTCCTCGCGTCGCTCGCGCAGCGGGGGCATCCTCACCTGGATCACGTTGAGCCGGTAGAAGAGGTCTTCCCGGAAGCGGCCTGATCTGACCTCCTCCGCGAGGTCCCGGTTCGTGGCCGCGATGATGCGGGCCGCCACCATCAGGTCGGCGCTGCCGCCGACGCGGCGGATCTTGCGCTCCTGCAGCGCCCGCAGGAGCTTCACCTGGAGGACCTGCGGGAGCTCGCCCACCTCGTCGAGGAACAGCGTGCCCGAGCCAGCCACCTCGAACAGTCCCTGCTTCTGCACGGTGGCGCCGGTGAAGCTCCCCTTCTCGTGCCCGAACAGCTCGCTCTCGATGAGCCCCTCGGGGATGGCGCCGCAGTTGATGGCGACGAACGGCTGGTCGCGCCGCGGCCCCTTGTCGTGGATGGCGCGCGCGACCACCTCCTTGCCGGTGCCGCTCTCCCCCATCACCAGGACGGTGGTCCGGGTCGGCGCCACCTTCTCGACCAGCTCCTGGACCTCGTGGATGGCGGGAGACGCGCCGAGGATCGCCTCGCCGCCGGGGCGGTGCTCGCCGACGCGGTGGCGGAGGGCGCGGTTCTCGGCCACGAGCGCCCGGTGCTCGAGCGCCTTCTCCACGACCAGCTTCAGCTCCTCCACCTTGAACGGCTTCAGCACGTAGTCGTACGCGCCGGCCTTCATGGCCTGGATGGCGGTCTCGGTGGTGGCGAAGGCCGTCACCACGACCACCTCGGTGCTCAGAGCGGAGGCCTTCACCGCCTTGAGGATGTCGAGCCCCGACTCGCGGCCGAGCCGCAGATCCGTGATGACGAGGTCGAACGCCGCGCCCGCCAGCCGCGCCAGCGCTCCCGCCGCGTCGGCGACCGCCGTCACCTCGTGGCCGGCCTTCCCGAGCAGGATCTCGAGCAGCTCCCGCAGCGACTGCTCGTCGTCGACCACCAGGATGGATGCCATCCGCAGATCCTATGCGATGGGCCGCCGTTCGCGAATTGACGGTGGCGCGCGGCGAGGGGCCGCGTCGTGTTGAGAGCGGAGCCCTGCCCCTCTCCCCGGCCCTCTCCCCGCTGGCGCGGGGCGAGGGGGACGGGACGCCTGGACCACCAACCCTCTCCCCCACCGGGGGAGAGGGAAGGGAGAGGGGGCCGCACCCGCTGAGCTGCGTGCTAGGACCGAGAGGCCATTGGGAGGCGCACCGTGAAGCGCGTCCCCTGCCGCGGGGTCGACTCGACCGCCACCGCGCCGCCGTGCGCGTCGACGATGCGCTGCACCGTGGCGAGCCCGAGCCCGGTGCCGCCCTCGCGCGTCGTGAAGAACGGCGTGAAGAGGTGCGGCAAGTCGGCCGCCGGGATGCCCGGGCCGTCGTCCTCCACCTCGAGGCGCGCCCCCTCGCCGTCGGCGGCACAGCGCACGCGCACCGTCCCGCCGCCCTCCCGCTGCCGCGCGGCGTGGGTGGCGTTCGAGACCAGGTTCCACAGCACCTGCCGCAGCTGGCCCGCGTCGCAGGAGGCCACCACCGGCGCCAGGTCGCGCTCGATCCGCACGCAGCCGGCGGCGGGATCGTGGGCGAACACGTCCAGCGTCTCGGCCACCACCCGATCGAGCTCGACCGCCTCGCGCCGGGGCGGCGCCGGGCGAGAGAAGGCGAGGAACGCCGCCACGAGCTGCTCGAGCCGAGCGGCCTCGCGCAGCACGATGTCCATGAGGCGCGCGTCCCCGGCGGACAGCCCCGCCGAAGCTCGCAGCAGCTCGATCGAGCCCGCCATCGAGGCGAGCGGGTTGCGCAGCTCGTGCGCGAGGCCCGCGGCCACCCGACCCAGATCCGCCAGCCGCTCGCTGCGCTGCACCTCCATCTGCATCGCTCGGAGGGCGGTCAGGTCCTGGAAGATGACCGCGCGACCGATCTCGTCGCCGCCGCGCCCGACCAGCGGGAAGGCGGTGTAACCGAGCCAGAGACGCTCGCCGCGCGCGCTCGCCAGCTCGGTCTCTCCCCGCTCCACGCCGGGCTGGAAGCCGCCGAACCAACGCGCGGCCGGCGTGCCGCGCACCGCGGCCGCGTCGACGCCCGTGATCTGCTCGCCGGCGCGGTTGAGGAAGGTGATGAGCCCCGCCGCGTCGATCGTGACGAGGCCGCTCGCCACCGACTGCACGATGGACTCGTGCAGCGCCGTGATGGCCGCCAGGTCGACCTCGCGCGCCTCGAGCCGCTCGCCGGTCCGGCGCAGCTGCTCGGCGAGGTAGCTCGCCAGGGCCGCCGTCGCCGCGAAGGCGAACACGTGCACGAACACCATCGGCGCGTTCGGGCGTTGCGGTGCCACCAGCGTGACGAGCGGGAGGTAGACGGCGAGCGAGAGGGCAGCCGCGACGACCGCGCCACGGCGGAAGAGCAGGATGCTCCCGTTCACGATGCCGAACAGGAACATGAAGACGAAGACGCTCTCCGAGAAGCCGGTGAGCCAGACCACGGACGCCGCGATGATGCTGTCGAGCGCCACCTGGCCGTAGGCGAGCACCTGCAGGGCGGCGCGCCAGCGCAGGCCGAGCGCGAGCCCGAGCGAAGCGACGTAGGTGAAGAGGATGAGCCGGAAGAGCGGCCCCGCCACTTCGCCTGTGAAGCCGGGCGTGGTCCAGGCGGCGGCGACGGTCCCGCCGAGCAGCACCGTCACGGTCACCAGCCGGAACAGGGTGAGCCAGACGAGCTTGCGGAAGAGCGGATCGCTCTCGCCACTCCACCCCGCGGGGAGCTCCAGGGCCGGCGCCGCCACCGGCACGGCGGGCACGT
>DATLJU010000276.1:0-24527 GCA_035538735.1 Anaeromyxobacteraceae bacterium
GAGGGTGCACATGGGAACCGCCTCCTCTCCCCGCTCTCTCCTCCAGAGGAGAGGGAGGCGCGATGGCCGGGGTTGCTCCCCTCCCCCTACGCAGGGGAGGGCAGAGGGCCGCCGCGCTACTTCGCCGCCGCCGTCACCTTCGCGAGCAGGTCCTGCCTGAGCTGCTCGAGCTGGTGCGGGAGGGTCTTGCCGAGCTTCTGGAACCACTCGGCCTGGCTCTCCAGCTCGCCCACCCACTCGCGGAGGTCGATCCGCGTCGCGCCCGAGACGTCGGCGTGCTCGAGGCCCCGCACGTCGAGGTCGCCCTCCCGCGGCGTGGAGCCGAGCGCCGTCTCGTTCGCGCCGACCTTCCCCTCGCAGCGATCGAGCATCCACTTGAGGACGCGCATGTTGTCGCCGTAGCCCGGCCAGAGGAACTTGCCGTCCTGGCCCTTCCGGAACCAGTTGACGAGGAAGATCTTGGGCGGCTTCGGGATGCGCTTCTCCATCGCGAGCCAGTGCCCGAGGTAGCTGCCCATGTCGTAGCCGCAGAACGGCAGCATGGCCATCGGGTCGCGGCGCACGACGCCGACCGCGCCGGTCGCGGCGGCGGTCGTCTCCGAGCCCATCGTCGCGCCGAGGTAGACGCCGTGCTTCCAGTCGAAGGACTGCAGCACGAGCGGCACCGTCGTCGAGCGGCGCCCGCCGAAGATGATGGCGTCGATCGGCACGCCCTTCGGATCGTCGTACGACGGCGAGAGCGCGGGGTTGTTCTGCACCGGCGCCGTGAAGCGGCTGTTCGGGTGGGCCGCCTTCTCGGAGGAGCCCTTCTTCCAGGGCTGGCCCTTCCAGTCGATGAGCTCGGCCGGAACCTCGCCGTCCATCCCTTCCCACCAGACGTCGCCGTCCTTCGTCCGCGCGACGTTGGTGTAGAGGGTGTCCTTCTTGATGGTGTCCATCGCGTTGGGGTTCGTCTTCCGGTTCGTCCCCGGCGCGACGCCGAAGTACCCGTACTCGGGGTTCACGGCCCACAGCCGACCGTCGTCGCCGACCCGCATCCAGGCGATGTCGTCGCCGACGGTGCGGATCTTCCAGCCCTGGAACTCCTTGGGCGGGATCATCATCGCGAAGTTCGTCTTGCCGCAGGCGGAGGGGAATGCGCCCGCCACGTAGCGCTTCTCCCCCGACGGGCTCTCCGCCTCGAGGATGAGCATGTGCTCGGCGAGCCAGCCCTCGTTCCTCGCCAGGTAGGAGGCGATGCGCAGCGCGAGGCACTTCTTCCCGAGCAGCGCGTTGCCGCCGTACCCGGAGCCGACCGACCAGATCGTGTTGTCCTGCGGGAAGTGGCAGATGAAGCGCCGCTCGGGGTTGCAGTCGGCGACCGAGTGCAGGCCCTTGTTGAACTCCTGGCCGCTGGGGCCGAGGCGATCGAGCGCCACCTTCCCCATGCGCGTCATGATCCCCATGTTGAGCGCCACGTACACGGAGTCGGTGAGCTCGATCCCGATCTTGGCGAACGGGGAACGCGCCGGACCCATGACGTAGGGCACGACGTACATGGTGCGGCCCTTCATGGCGCCGTCGTAGAGCGCGGAGAGCTTCTGGTACGCCTCGGCGGGCGCCATCCAGTTGTTCGTCGGGCCGGCCTCCTCCTTCGTCGGCGTGCAGATGAAGGTGAGGTGCTCGACGCGCGCCACGTCGTTCGGGTTCGAGTGGTGGAAGTAGCAGCCAGCCAGCTTCTTCTGGTCGAGCGAGATCAGCACGCCGGCGGCGAGGGCCTCCTGGGTGAGCCGGCTCTTCTCCTCCGGCGAGCCGTCGCACCAGTACACGCGGTCCGGCTTGCACATCTTCGCCATCTCATCGACCCACGCCAGCAGCGCCGGGTTCGACGTGGGGAGCTTCTCACCGCTCTCGAAAGGTGCGCGCATGGGATCTTCCCTGGGCAGATGGTGGGTGAAGGGTAGGGGACGAAGGTTATCCGAGACGGCACGCCGCCGCCACGACGATCATGCCATCGCGCCACCCCTTTGGCGGCCGCGGCGAGGCGCGTCCCGACGCGCCTCGCCGCCTATCTTCGGGACATGACGCAACTCGCCCACGGACCGTCCGTCCTGTCGCGTGGCGTCCAGTTCTCGGTGTGGGCGCCGGCGCAGGAGAAGGTCGCGGTGCGGGTCGCGGGTGCCGACCGCCCGCTCGGGCGGGTGGACGGCGGGTGGTGGTCGGTCGTGGTACCCGAGGCGAAGCTCGGGGACCGCTACCAGCTCGTGCTGGCGGACGGCCGCGCGCTGCCCGATCCCGCCTCGCGGCGGCAGCCCGATGGGGTGCACGGGCCGTCGCAGGTATGGGATCCCCGTCGGTATGCGTGGCAGCACGCCTTCCCCGGGCTGCCGCTCGAGGAGCTCGCGTTCTACGAGGTGCACGTCGGGACCTTCACGCCGGAGGGGACGCTCGATGCCGCCGCGGCGCGGCTGGAGGACGTCGTCGAGCTCGGAGCGACCTGCGTCGAGCTGCTCCCGGTGCAGCCGTTCCCGGGTCGCCGCAACTGGGGCTACGACGGGGTCTCGCTGCACGCGGTCCACGAGGGATACGGCGGGCCCGACGCGCTGCAGCGCTTCGTGGATCGGGCGCACGCGGTCGGGCTCGCCGTGTGCCTCGACGTCGTCTACAACCACCTCGGGCCAGAGGGGAATTACCTCGGGGCGTGGGGGCCCTACTTCACGCATCGCCACAAGTCGCCCTGGGGCGATGGCGTCGACTACGACGGGCCGGAGTCTGGGCCGGTCCGTGGCTACGTGCTCCAGGCGGCGTTGCAGTGGGTGAGGGACTTCCGCGCCGACGTGCTGCGCCTCGACGCCGTGCACGCGATCCCCGACGGCAGCCCGCGGCACGTCGTCGGCGCGCTCTGCGACGCGGTGCGGACGTTCGCGGACGAGAGCGGGCGGCGCATCCACGTCGTGGCGGAGAGCGACCTGCAGGACCGCAAGGTGGTGGATCCGCCGGCGCGAGGGTGGGGCTGCGCCGCGATGTGGGCCGACGACTTCCACCACGCGCTGCACGCGCTCCTGACCGGCGAGCGGCACGCGTTCTACGAGGACTTCGGCGGGATGGCCCCCCTGGCGCGCGCGCTGCGAGAGGGATTCGCCTTCCAGGGCGAGCCCTCGCGGTTCCGGAACAAGCCGTGGGGCACCGACACCCGGGGCCTCACCCCGGCGCGCTTCGTCTTCTCCCTGCAGAACCACGATCACGTGGGGAACCGGCCGGGCGGAGAGCGCCTCGCCTCGCTCGTCCCGCAAGAGGCGCTCTTCCCGCTCGCGGCGCTCCTCCTCCTCGGCCCGGCTCTTCCGCTCCTCTTCATGGGCGAGGAGTACGGCGAGGAGAGCCCCTTCCTCTACTTCACGAGCCACGGGGACGCGGCGCTCGCGAAGGCGGTGAGCGAGGGCCGCAGGGCGGAGCACGTCGCCGACGCGGCGCCGGGCGGGGTCCCCGATCCGCAGGACGAGGCGACGTTCCGGCGGTGCGTCCTCTCCCACCGGCGCGACGGACGGCACGGCGCGCTGTGGCGCCACCACCGCGAGCTCCTGCGCGTCCGCCACCGGCACGCAGGAGAGATGGGCAGGCGCTGGCCGGAGGTGTCGGTCGATCGGACGAGCGTGCGGATGCGCCGGCCCGGGCTGGAGGTGGCGGTGAACCTCGGCCCCGAGCCGGCGGGCGGAATGCCAGGCTGGGGGTGGGAGGTCCGCGAGGGCTGAGCACCCGCCGGTCATCGACCCTCTCCCCCACCGGGGGAGAGGGCAGGGAGAGGGGCGCCGGGGTGGACCGGCCCCCGCCTACGACTTCAGCTTGTCCCGCAGCAGATCGCCGAGGGTGCCGAATCCCTTGCCGCCCCGGCCCTGCGGCGCCGCCGAGCGCAGGTACTCCTGCGCCTCCTTGCGCTCGGCCGCCTTCTCCGCCTCCGCCTTCGAGAGCCGCAGGCGGCCCTGCTCGTCGATCGCGGAGATGGCGCACTCGAGCTCGTCGCCCACCTTGAACGCGCGGCGCAGGTCGGTGCCGCGAGGCGTCCCCGTCTCGCTGGCCGGGACGAGGCCGCGCCCACCCGCGAACCGGACGAACAGCCCGAAGGGCTCGATCTTGTCCACGGTGGCCTTGACCACGTCACCCACCCTGGGCGGCGGGGGCGGCGCGGTCGGAGGACGCGCCTCGCCGGGCGCGGGCGGCTGCGGCTCGGGACGGGGCGAGAGCGCGCGCACGGAGAGCGCGATGCGCTCGCCCTTCTTCGCGTCCTGCTCCAGCCGGAGCACCTGCACCTTCACGGTGTCCCCGGCCTTCAGGAGATCCTGCGGCTTCGAGACGCGATCCCACGCGAGCTCGGACACGTGGACCAGGCCCTCGATGCCGCCGAGGTCGACGAAGGCGCCATAGTCCTGCACGCTCGTCACGGTGCCGTCGAAGACGGCGCCCTCGGCGAGCTGCTCGCGCGTCTTCCTCGCGCGCTCCGCCTTCTCCTCCTCGAGCAGCGCCCGGCGCGACAGCACCGCGTCGCGCGCGTCCGCGCGCTGCACCTTGAACTGGAGCTTCTGGCCCACGAACGCCGAGGGGTCCCCCACGAAGCGGACGTCGATCTGCGAGACGGGGCAGAAGGCGCGCTGGCCCATGACCTCCACCTCGAGCCCGCCCTTGTTGACCGCCTTGACGACCCCCTCCACCGGCAGCCCGGTGCGCGCGGCCTCGACGAGCGCCTCGCGGTCGTGGTGCGCGCGGTGGCCGCGGCCCTTCGACACGACCACGCCGCGCTCGCCGCCCTTCACCACGACGCCGTCGACGATGTCGCCGACGCGCGCGGTCAGCTCGCCGGCGTCGTTCAGCAGCTCGGTGACGTCGATCATGCCCTCGGCGAGCCCGGTCCCGAGCTCGAGGAACGCCACGTCGTGGCCGCGCTGGATGATCTCGGCGGCCACCTTCTCGCCCACCTGCCCGCGCTTGCGCGGCGCCGTCTCGCTGCCGGCGAGGAGGTCCGCGAACGAGCCCTCGTCCGGTGCGGGTGCCTCGGGGGGCGGCGGGGGCGGCTCGCCGCGCAGCTGCGGTTCGCGCGGCGCGGCCTCGCGGCCGCTTCCCTCGTCGCGCTCGCGCCGGGGTCGCTCGCCGCGCTGCCGCTCGCCGCGAGGCCGATCGCCGCGGCCGCCCGGTCCGCCCGGGCGCCCCGAACCCGGGCGCGCGACCTGGCCGGCGCCGCCGTGTGGCGCGCCCCCGCGCTGCTCGGCCACGCGCTGCCAGAGCGGGCGCGCGTCGGCCTTCTCGGGCGCGGGCGCTGGCTCCGCGCTCGGGGTGGGCTCGGGCGGTAGCGGCGTCACGACGCCCTTGCGGATCACCACCGGGCCCGCCGAACCGGGCTTCTTCTCGTCGGCCATGGGCCGCGGTTTATAGCAGAGGAACGTCAGGGGGGCACCCGCCGTAGCAGGTGTGAGTCGCCGCCGGAAAGTGTTATGGAAGCCGCCCCGATGGCCGGCCGGGTGGTGATCTTCCTGACGCGCGTGGACGCGACGACGCTCCGCCTGGCCGGGTCATGCGCTCTCGCCGCCGCCGCCATGGACGACCGCGTGGATCTGTTCCTCTTTGGCCCCGCGGTGGCGGCCGCCGTCGAGGCCGCTGGCGACCCGGATCACGCGGCCGCCCTCCTGCACCAGGCGCGAGCGACGGGCCGGTGCCGCCTCCTCGCCTGCAGCGCGAGCGCCGTGGAGCAGGGGGTCGACCTGTCGCGAGCGGAATCGGCGCTGGACGCGGTGGTGGGGTGGCCGACGGTCTTGGAGTGGAGCCGCGGCGTGGTCGATCGCTTCTTCTTCTGACGTTCTTTCGTGGGGGCGAGGAAGAGGCGCCCGGCCTCGGGCGTTCTCCCGGCTGCCCCCTCTACGGTGAGCCATGGTGAACCTGTCGATCGATCCCCCTCCTTTTGGCGGCCGTCGCCCTAGCGGCGGCGGCGGCCTCGCACGCTGGCTCGTCTACCCCCTTCTGCTCCTCGTCGGGCTCGCGGGCGGCTTCGTGGCCGGCCGGAAGACCGCGCCACAGGCACCGGGGACAGCGCATGGCACCGCGCCGGCGGCTCCGAGCGCCGCGGCACCTGCCGCCGGGCGCCCCCAGGCGGCGCCGGCAGCTCCAGCCGCGCCGCCCGCTGCTCCGGCACCGGCTCCCGCTCCCGGCGCGGTGGCGAGCGCACCCGCGCCGGCGCCCGCCGCCCCGGGCACCGCCGCTCCGCCTCCCGCTGCCGTGACCCCGCCCAGCGCGCCCCAGGGCCCGCTCGTCCGGCGCGTGACGGTGACGCTCCATGGCCCGCTCGAGGAGAGCATCCAGCGCGCCCTGCCCGCTGCGGAACGGAGCTGGGGCGACCAGCTCACCCAGGTCGTGAACCGCCTCCTCGTCTGGTCGATGCAGGTGAGCCGCGACGGGCGCAAGGGAGACAAGCTCGAGGTCCTCTACGAGCTCCCCACCGCGCAGCCGAGCGAGATCCAGGCGATCGGCGACGGCGGGCCTGCGACGAAGGAGCCCGTCGTGCTCGCGCTCCGCTACGGGTCGCAGAAGCTGGGCAGGCTCCTCACCGCCTATCGCTTCAAGCCGGAGGGCGCGCCGTTCGCGCGCTACTACACGGCCGAAGGCGTCGAGGTCGAGGAGCACCTCGTCGACAGCCCGGTCGAAGGCTACGAGCAGATCACCTCGCTGCTGCGCGACGGCCGGCGCCACAAGGGCGTCGACTACAAGACGCCGGTGGGCACGCCGGTGAAGGCGCCGTTCGAAGGCCAGATCACGCGGCGCAACTGGCACTTCGGCGCGAACGGGAACTGCCTCGAGCTCGTCGACGCGAAGAGCGGCCGGCACGCGATCTTCCTCCACCTGGAGGCGGCGCCGAAGGAGATGCAGCCCGGCACGCACGTCGCGAAGGGCCAGGTGATCGCGAAGTCCGGCAACAGCGGTCACTCGACGGCGCCCCACCTCCACTACCAGCTCGAGGCGCCCGACGGCCGCGTGCTGGATCCGTTCGCCGTGCTGCCGACGAGGCAGGTGAAGCTCGACGGCAGCGCGAAGGCTGCCTTCGATCAGGAGCGCACCCGCCTCGACCCGATGCTGGTGGCGAACAGGTAACGGGCGCGCCAGCGGGAGCACGCGCGCGAGTGCGCGGCGTGGTGCTCCGGCCGCTGGTCCTCGCGCCGCACGTGTGACGCGGGGCGCGGCCGCGCGCTGCGGTCGCCGTCGGGCGGCCGGCGAAAACTCGCTCGCTTCCGTTCAGGTCGCGCGCGATGCGACGCGCGCTCGCTCGGACAGTTCGCCGGCCGCACGTGGGGCGCGAGGCGCGGCCGCGCGACCGCGGTGCTCGAGGGCGGCGCTGCGGAGGCGGCCTCCGACCGCAGCCGCCTTCATCGCGCGCCGGGCCCAGCGCTGGCGCTGGCGCGGGCCAGCAAATCTGATGTAGCCGCCGAGAAAACGAAAGAGCCGCCCGGTCTCCCGGGCGGCTCTCGTGCTTCAGGCCTGCGTCAGGCGAGGCTAGTCTTCCGCGCCCTTGCGGCCGCCGGCGGCGGCCCACTGCTCGAGCATCGCGGTGGTGACCGACTTCGGCCGCTCGATGGCGTAGCCGAGGCCGCGGTCCCAGATGATGTTGGCGAGCACGCCGAGCGCGCGGCCGACGCCGAACTCGACCGTGTAGAAGTCCCACTCGCGGACGCCGTAGTACCACTGGATGACGCCGGACTGCGCGTCGACGTTCGGCCAGGGGTTCTTGGTCTTGCCGTGCTCGGTGAGGACGCCCGGCGCGACCTTGTAGATCATGTTGACGAGCTTGAAGAGCGGGTCATCCGGCAGGTGCTTCTGGCAGTACTCCATCTGCGCCGTGTAGCGCGGGTCCGTCTTGCGCAGCACCGCGTGCCCGTAGCCCGGGATGACCTGGCCGCCCTTGAGCGTGTCCCAGAGGAACGCCTTGAGCTCCTCCTCGGTCGGGATCTTGCCGCCGAGCTTCTTCATCACGTTCTGGATCCAGCCCAGGACCTCCTGGTTGGCGAGGCCGTGCAGCGGGCCGGCGAGGCCGTTCAGGCCGGCCGAGAACGCGTAGTACGGGTCGGACAGCGCCGAGGCCACGAGGTGCGTGGTGTGGGCCGAGACGTTCCCCGACTCGTGATCCGAGTGGAGGATGAAGTACATGCGGGAGACGTCGTCGTACGGCTTGGCGATGCCCATCATGTGGGCGAAGTTCCCGCCGAAGTCGAGCTTGCGATCCGGCTCGATGTGCGTGTCGCCCTTGTACTTCATCCGGTAGATGTACGCGGCGATCTGCGGCAGCTTCGCCAGCAGGTTCATCGCGTCCTCGTACGTCGCGTCCCAGTAGTCCGTCTTCTTCATGCCCTCGGCGTAGCGGTGGGCGAAGACCGAGTCGCGCTGCATCGACAGCACCGCGGTCGAGAACATCGTCATCGGGTGCGTGTCGCGAGGCATGGCGCGCAGCACGTCGTAGACGTAGGCCGGCACCTCGGCGCGGGCGCGCCAGTCCTCCTCGACCTCGAGCGCCTGCTCGGGCGTGGGGATGTCGCCGGTGAGGAGGAAGTAGAAGAACGACTCGACGGTCGGCTGCTCGAACCCGCTCTTCCGCGGGAGCGCGGCGAAGGTCTCGGGGATCGTCTTGCCGCGGAAGCGGATGCCTTCCTGCGGGTCGAGGTACGAGATGTCCGTGACGAGGCAGCGCACGTCGCGCGCGCCGCCGATCGCCTGACCGATGTTGACGTGGTCGATGACGACGTTCCCGAATTCCTTGTTCAGCCGTTGCGTCCTGGGCCGGAAGGCCTCGATCTTCTCAAACAGCTTTGCCTTGAGGGCGGTGGTCCTCGGCTTCGGATTGGTCATGCGAACTCCCCGTCGAACGACGAAAAGGTAACTGCGGCAAGATGAACCGGAACTGGAAAATCCTACCTGTGCTCAGGCGCGCAGCGCAATCGTCAGCTGAGGCGATCTGACGCGCGACAAGGGAACGCTTGCGTCACGTCAAGAAAGACTGGCGAGCGACGTTTCGGTCGTCCGAAAAGCTGGCGGGAGATCGGGCGGGTAGACGCCTGGCCTACAAACAGGGCGCGAGCGATCCCGCGGCACCATGCCGCACCCGCAGTGCGCTAGCGGCGACCGCCGTGCAGCGCCGCGACGACCTGCGCCGCGATGAGCCCGGCATCCACCGGCTCGGGAGGCGGCGCAGCGTCGGCGACCGGCGCGCTGTCAGCGGCAGCCGCCGCGGGGCGGCGCCGCCGCGGGTTGTCGGCGCTCGAGCCGGAGCGGCAGGGCCGGCACCAGGGCTGGTTCCGGATGGCGCCGTCCGCCATGCGGCGCAGCCCGAACTGCGCCAGCGGCCGCATCTTGTGGCACTTGAGGCACATGAGGGTGATGAACACCTCGTTGCCATCCGCGTCGTACACGCTCGACCGGCGGCGCTTCGGCTTCGCGTCGCTCGGCTCCGCGCGCGGCTTCGACTGCGCTTGCGCGGTGGAGGCCTCGCGCTTCGCGATGGCAGGAGCGAGCATCACCTTGACGGCCATTTCTTCGTTTCCTCGTGAAAAGGGCACCGCCGGCGCGGAGCCGGCGGTCGCGAGGGTCTAGTTAGCCGGGGGGTCTGACAGCGTCGTCCTTTGGACCGAGACCGCGCCCGAGAGCTTGCCGGGCTCGGACTCGGGCTGGGGCTCGAGCTCGGGACGTCAGCTCCGCGCCGCGATCTGCCGCAGGACGTACGGCAGGATCCCCCCGTGGCGGAAGTACTCCACCTCGATGGGCGTGTCGATGCGGAGCGTGAGCGGGACGCGCTCCTCGCGCCCGTCCTTCCGGTGGACGACGAGCGTCACCTCCTGGCGCGGCGCGAGCGCGCCCTCGACGCCGAGCAGGTCGTACGACTCCGTCCCGTCGAGCCCCAGGGTCGCCGCCGAGACGCCCTCCGCGAACTGGCAGGGGAGGACGCCCATCCCGACCAGGTTCGAGCGGTGGATGCGCTCGAAGGAGCGGGCGACGACGGCGCGCACGCCCAGGAGCCGCGTGCCCTTGGCGGCCCAGTCGCGCGAGCTGCCGGTGCCGTACTCTTGCCCCGCCAGGACGACGAGCGGCACGCGCTCGCGCTCGTACCCGAGCGCGGCCTCGTGGATGGACATCTGCTTCCCGTCCGGCTGGTGCACCGTCACCCCGCCCTCGACCCCGGGGACCATGAGGTTCTTGATGCGGACGTTGGCGAAGGTGCCGCGCACCATGACCTCGTGGTTGCCGCGCCGCGCGCCGTACGAGTTGAAGTCCGCGACCGGCACGCCCTGCTCCTGCAGGTACCGGCCGGCCGGCGAGTTCGGCTTGATCGAGCCGGCGGGGCTGATGTGGTCGGTCGTGACCGAGTCGCCGAAGATGGCGAGCGCCCGCGCGCCGCGGAGGGCGCCGGCGGGGACCGGCTCCGGCGAGAACGGGACGAAGTAGGGCGGCTCGCGGACGTAGGTGCTCTTCGGGTCCCAGGCGTAGATCTCGCCGGACGGCGCCGGCAGCGCGTTCCACGCCGCGCTCTGCGACTGCACGCCCTGGTAGTTATTGCGGTACTGCGCCGGGTCGTCCGCGGCCTCGAGCATGGCCTGGACCGACTCGTCCGACGGCCAGATGTCCCGCAGGTAGACGTCCTTCCCGTCCTTCCCCTTCCCGAGCGGCTCCTTCGTCAGGTCCTTGGCCACGTTGCCGGCGAGCGCGAACGCCACCACGAGCGGAGGGCTCATGAGGAAGTTGGCCTTCACCGATTGGTGGATGCGCGCCTCGAAGTTGCGGTTGCCGGAGAGGACCGAGGCGCAGACGAGCTCGTGCTTCCCCATGAGCTGCTCGAGGCGCGGATCGAGCGGTCCCGAGTTGCCGATGCAGGTGGTGCAGCCGTAGCCGACGACGTCGAAGCCGAGCTTCGCGAGGGGCGCGAGCAGGCCCGTCTTCTCGAGGTAGGCGGTGACGACGCGGGAGCCGGGCGCGAGCGAGGTCTTCACCGTCCCCTTCACGGTGAGGCCCTTCTCGACGGCGTTCCGGGCGAGCAGCCCGGCCGCGAGCATGACGCTCGGGTTGGAGGTGTTGGTGCAGCTCGTGATGGCGGCGATGACGACGTCGCCGTGCCCGAGGGCGATGTCCTCGGTGGCGAGCGGCGCCCGCGACGAGGGGCCCTCCACGGGGTCCGGCGTGGGCCGGTTGTTCATCATCTCGAGCTCGGTGAGCGGGTTCGTGTTCGTCACCGTGAGCCCCGACGGCGCCGTGCGCGGGTCCTGCGAGCCGCCGCCGGGAACCGCGCCGCTCACCTCCTCGGCGCGATGCCGCGCCCCGAGCTCCGACGCCGGCCGCCCGAAGCCGTTCGCGTCCTTCGCGGTGAGCAGCGAGGTGAAGCGCTCCTTGAGGGCGCCGAGCTCGATGCGGTCCTGCGGCCGCTTCGGTCCCGCCACCGAGGGCTCGACGGAGGCGAGGTCGAGATCGACCACGGTCGAGTAGTCGCACTGGCCCTGACGCGGCATCCCGAACAGCCCCTGGGCCTCGTAGTAGGCGCGGATCGTCCGCACCTGCTCCGCGGAGCGACCGGTCGCCTCGAAGTAGCGCAGCGTCCGCTCGTCGGTGGGGAACAAGCCCATCGTCGCGCCGTACTCGGGCGACATGTTGGCGATGGTGGCGCGCATCTGCGCGGTGAGGGAGGCCGCGCCCTCGCCGTGGAACTCGACGAACTTCCCGACCACCTTCGTCCTGCGGAGGAGCTCGGTGATGGTGAGGACGAGGTCGGTGCCGGTCACGCCCGGCCGCAGCTCTCCGTGGAGGTGCACCCCGACGACGTCCGGCATGAGGAAGGCGGAGGGCTGGCCCAGCATGGCCGCCTCCGCCTCGATGCCGCCCACGCCCCAGCCGACGATGCCGAGGCCGTTGATCATGGTCGTGTGCGAGTCAGTGCCGACGAGCGTGTCCGGGTAGAGCACGCCGTCCTTCTCCATCACGCCCCTCGCCAGGTACTCGAGGTTCACCTGGTGGCAGATGCCGAGGCCGGGCGGGACGATCTGGAACGTCTCGAAGGCTTGCGTCCCCCACTTCAGGAACTCGTAGCGCTGCCGGTTGCGGTGGAACTCCATCTCGACGTTCATCCGCAGCGCGTCGGGCGAGCCGAAGGCGTCCACCTGCACCGAGTGGTCGATGACGAGGTCGACCGGCACCTCCGGCTCGACCCGCCGCGGGTCCTGCCGCAGGCGTGCCACCGCCGAGCGCATGGCGGCGAGGTCGACGAGCAGCGGTACGCCCGTGAAGTCCTGCAGCAGCACGCGCGCGACCACGAACGGCACCTCGCGCGTGCGGGGCTCGTTCGGCTTCCACGCCGCGAGCGCCCGCACGTCCTCCTCGCGCACGCGCCGGCCGTCGAGGTTGCGCAGCAGCGACTCGAGCACGATCCGGATCGAGACCGGCAGCCGTCCGACCGCTCCGAACCCCTTCTGCTCGACCGCGGCGAGCGCGTGGTACCGGCGCTTCCGACCGCCGCCGAGTTCCAGCTCCCTGAGCGTCCCCAGCCGGTCTTCCATGTCGTCCCTCCGGCGCTCTACTTACGGCGGGGCGACGGGGGCGCAACGCGGCCGCGGCCCTGGTTCCGCGCCGCGGAGGAGGGGCCGTGCGGGCGCCGGGCGCGTTCCCATCCGTTCGCGGACGCTGCGACCGAGGGTCAAAAACGCAGCCCGGACGGGTGTTTGGCGCGCGACTTGATCGCGATCAGATGCTCGATCCGGGCGCTTGCTAGACTGGACCAAATGAGTCCATGGATTGCGCCGCGTGGCGCGAAGGAGGTAGTCGCCGTGAGACGACTCGCCCTCGAGGCCTTGCGCGCGTGCGCGCTCGCCGCGCTGTGCGCCGGGACGGCGCTGGCGAGTGAACCGGCACCGCGGACACCAGCCCCCGAGAAGCCGGGCCAGCTCCAGGCGCAGCCGCCGCCGTTCACGCCGGGGATCTTCCCGTGCACCCAGTGCCACACCACGCCGGGCGACCGGACGCGGCGGGATCTCGGGTTCCACGAGGACATCAAGTTCGAGCACGACGCCGAGCACCGCTGGTGCCTCGACTGCCACTCGAACGAGAACCGGGACGTGCTCCACCTCTCGAACGGCGACCCGGTGCCGTTCACCGAGTCGTACCGGCTGTGCGGGCAGTGCCACGGCGACAAGTACCGCGACTGGCGGGTGGGGGTGCACGGGAAGCGCGTCGGTCAGTGGGACGGACAGAAGACGTATTTCCTGTGCGTCAATTGCCACAACCCGCACTCGCCCCGCTTCAAGCCCCTGAAGCCCAAGCCGCGCCCGGCACGGCCGGAGGAGATGCGTCCATGAGCCGCGACGAGGGGGTGAGGAAGAGCCTGCCGGTGCTGCCGGACGCGCCACCCGATCCCGGGCGCCGCAACTTCATGCGGACGGCCGCGGCCGGCGCCGCGGTGGCGGCGCTCTCCGGCTGCGGGCTGGAGGACTTCTTCCGGAAGAGCTTCCGCGAGCTGTCGAAGGACGACGTGAAGCGGATCGTCGCCAGCCTGGAGCGGAAGAACAGCGCGAAGTACGGCAAGACGGTGACCGTGTCGAGCACGCCGGCCCGGGCCGGCGTGGAGTTCGGCTACGGCCTCGACCTCTCGCGCTGCGTCGGCTGCCGCCGGTGCGTCTACGCCTGCGTGGAGGAGAACAACCAGAGCCGGAAGAACCCGCAGATCCACTGGATCCGGGTGCTGGAGATGGACAAGGCGCGCGGCGTGGACCTCGCCCACGCCGAGGTCTACTACGACGCCGAGGAGGTGCCGCGGCCCGGCCACTTCTACATGCCGGTGCAGTGCCAGCAGTGCCGGAACCCGCCCTGCGTGAAGGTGTGCCCGGTCCAGGCGACGTGGAAGGAGCCGGACGGGATCGTGGTCATCGACTACGACTGGTGCATCGGCTGCCGCTGCTGCATGTCGGCCTGCCCCTACGGCGCGCGCCACTTCAACTGGGCCGAGCCGACGTTGCCCGCGGAAGAGATGAATCCCAACACGCACTACCTCGGCAACCGGCCGCGGCCGAAGGGCGTCGTCGAGAAGTGCACGTTCTGCATCCAGCGCACGCGCGCCGGTCGCTACCCGGCCTGCGTCGAGGTGTGCCCGGCCGGCGCGCGCAAGTTCGGCAACCTCCTCGACCCGGAGAGCGAGATCCGCCGCGTCATGGAGACGAAGCGGGTCTTCGTCTTCAAGGAAGACCTCGCGACCCACCCGCAGTTCTATTACTTCTATGCGACTTAGGGTGAACTGTCGGCGGGGGTCGAGCCCCCGCCCCGCAGGAAACGTGAACGGAGCGACCGCGCCATGACCGGGATCCTCGGCTTCCTTCGCGGGTGCGTGCGGATCGTCGCCCGCGGCAACCGCGCCTACTACGCCTGGCTCGGCGCGCTGGCGATCGCCATCCTCGTCGGCCTGTTCGCCTACGCCCACCAGTTCCGCACCGGCCTCATCGCCACGAACATGCGGGACCAGGTGAGCTGGGCGTTCTACGTCGGCAACTTCACGTTCCTCGTCGGCGTGGCGGCGGCGGCGGTGCTGCTCGTCATCCCGGCCTACGTCTACGAGTGGGGGCCCATCAAGGAGGTCGTCATCCTGGGTGAGCTGCTCGCCATCAGCGCCATCACCATGTGCCTCCTCTTCATCCTGGTGGACATGGGCCGCCCGGACCGGTTCCTCCATATCCTGCCGCTGCTCGGCTCCCCCAACTGGCCGCGCTCCATGCTGACCTGGGACGCGCTGGTGCTGAACGGCTACCTCCTGCTCAACCTCACCGTCGTCGTCCACATGCTGTACCGGGGCTACCGCGGCGAGCACTACAACCGGAAGCTCATCGTGCCGCTCGTGCTCGCCTCGATCCCGGGCGCGGTCTCGATCCACACCGTGACGGCGTTCCTCTACAACGGCATGGCGGCGCGGCCGTTCTGGAACGCGTCGATCCTGGCCCCCCGCTTCATCGCCTCGGCGTTCTGCTCCGGGCCGGCGGTCATGATCATCCTGTTCCAGATCCTCCGCCGGACGACGCGCATCGAGGTGAAGGACGAGGCCATCTTCAAGGTGGCCGAGCTCATGTCGTACGCGATGTTCGTGAACCTGTTCCTGCTCGGCGCCGAGGTGTTCAAGGAATACTACTCGGCCACCGAGCACCTGCTCTACACGCAGTACCTGTGGAGCGGGATCGGGACGCACCGCGCGCTGGTGCCCTTCGCCTGGCTCGCCCTGGCGTGCAGCGTGACGGCGTTCCTGCTCTTCCTCGTGCCGCGCACGCGCCGGAACTGGGTGACGCTCAACCTCGGCTGCCTACTCATCTGGGCGGGCGTCTACATCGAGAAGGGGATGGGGCTCGTCATCCCCGGGATGACCCCCGACACGCTCGGTGAGATCTACGAGTACCGCCCCACCGCCACCGAATGGGCCATCGCGGCCGGCATCTTCGGCGTCGGCTTCTTCGTCTTCACGGTGCTGGTCAAGGTGGCGGTGCCCATCATGACCGGCACCTTCCAGGCTCCCGATCGCGCCGCTGGCGGCCCCAAGGTGGGCAAGCCAGCCGTCGCGGCGTGAGCCACTCACGCGCACCGACCGCAAGAGGAGAACGCATGAACCGCATCGTCGCCGCCCTCGCCGTCTGCCTCGCCGTCGCCCTGGCCGCGCCCGCGCGCGCCGCGGATGACGGCAAGGCCCTGTTCGCCCAGAAGTGCGCGAGCTGCCACGGCCCGGACGGCAAGGGCAAGACGCCGATGGGCCAGAAGCTCGGCGCGAAGGATCTGACCCACGAGGACAAGGAGCCGCTCGACGAGATCGTGAAGGACATCGAGAACGGCAAACCGCCGAAGATGGCCGCCTACAAGGGGAAGCTCTCGGCCGAGCAGATCAAGGCGGTCGCGGCCTATATCAAGGGCGGCCTGAAGTAGCGTCCTGGGGAGGCTTGAGGAGCGCCCGCGAGATGCCCATCCCGACCGATCTGTACCGGCCCTCGCTGGCGCTCCTCACCGATCTCTACGAGATCACGATGGCGGCCGCCGCCTGGAAGAGCGGTATCGCCGGGGAGGAGGCGGTCTTCACGCTCTCCTTCCGCAAGAATCCGTTCCAGGGCGGCTTCACCATCGCCGCCGGGCTCGAGTCGGTGATCGACTACGTGTCGCGCCATCGCTTCGATGGCTCCGACCTCGAGTACCTCGGCGCGCAGCGCGACGCCCACGGGCAGGCGCTCTTCGAGCCGGCCTTCCTCGACTACCTCGCGAAGCTCGAGCTGAAGATCGACGTCGACGCGGTGCCGGAGGGCACGGCGGTGTTCCCGTGGGAGCCGGTGCTGCGCGTGAGCGGCCCGGTCATCCCCTGCATGCTGCTCGAGACGCCGCTCCTCACGCTGGTGAACTTCCAGACACTCGTCGCCACGAAGGCCGCGCGCGTCTGCCTCGCCGCCGGCGGGGCGCCGGTGCTCGAGTTCGGGGCGCGGCGGGCCCAGGGCTTCGACGGCGCGCTCTCCGCCTCGCGCGCCGCGTACGTCGGCGGCTGCGCCGCGACCTCCAACGTCCTCGCCGGCAAGATGTTCGGGATCCCGGTGAAGGGCACGCACGCGCACTCCTGGGTGATGCTGTTCGACGACGAGCGCGAGGCGTTTCAGGCCTACGCCAAGGCGATGCCGGGCAACTGCGTCCTGCTCGTCGACACGTACGACTCGCTGGAGGGGGTGGAGCACGCGATCGAGACCGGCCGCTGGCTCCGCCAGCAAGGCGGCGAGCTCTCCGGCATCCGGCTCGACTCGGGCGATCTGGCCTGGCTCTCCCAGGAGGCGCGGCGGCGGCTCGACGCGGCCGGGTTCCAGCAGACCGCCATCCTCGCCTCGAACGAGCTGGACGAGCGCATCATCGAGAGCCTGCGCGAGCAGGGCGCCTGCATCGCGGTGTGGGGGGTGGGGACGCGGCTCGTCACCGGCGCCGACGACGGCGCGCTCGGGGGCGTGTACAAGCTCGGTGCCGTCCGCCGCGGTGGTGGCCCCTGGCACCACCGCGTGAAGCTGTCCGAGCAACCCGCGAAGACGAGCGTGCCCGGCGTGTTGCAGGTGCGCCGGTACCGGCGCGACGGCGTCCACCTCGCCGACTGCATCTACGACGAGCTGATCGGCCTCCCCGGCGCGGTCGTCATCGTCGACCCGGTCGACCACACCCGGCGGCGGGAGATCCCGCCCGGCACACCGGGCGAGGACCTGCTCCAGCCCATCTTCCGGGGTGGCCAGCTCGTCTACGCGCCGCCGGAGCTCGACGCCGCCCGGCGCCACACCGCCGCTCAGCTCGCGGGGCTGCACAGCGGGGTGAAGCGATTCGTGAACCCGCACCAGTACCCGGCGGGCCTCGAGCGGAACCTCTTCGACCTGCGCACGCGCCTCGTGCTGGAGGCGCGTGGCCTGGCCTCGAGCTGAGGGGTGATCGCGAGCTGATCGAGGCGCGGGGACGCAAGCCCAATTCGGCCCGACCTCGGCTACGATCTCGTCCCCATGACCATCCCGAACCCCTGGTCCCTCGTCCCCGCCGCAGCGTACGAGGAGCACCTGGGCTCGGCCGGAGCGGGCATGCTCTCGCCGCTCTCGGCGCTGTTCCAGAAGATCTACGCCGCGCGACGGCCGGCGCGGCTGGCCGTCCTCGGCATCGCGACCGGGAACGGCCTCGAGCACGTCGACCCGGCGATCACGCGCCGGGTGGTCGGCGTCGACGTGAACCTCTCGTACCTGGCCGTGGCGCGGCAGCGCTACATGCGGCTCGGCCCGGCGCTGCAGCTCCTGTGCGCCGACGCCGAGGGGGTGGAGCTCGAGCCCGGCGGGATCGACCTGGTGCATGCGGCGTTGCTGCTGGAGTTCGTCGACCCCCGCGTGGCTCTGCCGCGCGCCGCGAGCTGGCTCGCGCCCGGTGGCGCGCTCTCGCTGGTGCTGCAGCTCCCGGGTGGCCCACCGCTGATGCCCGCCACGGCGGACCCGGCGCTGCAGGCCGTGGCGGAGAGGATGCGCCTCGTGACGCCGGAGGAGGTGCGCCGGATCACGGCCGCGGCCGGCCTCGTCGAGCGGCGCGCGTTCGTGGTGCCGCTCCGGGCAGGGCGCCGGTTGTTCGCGGCGCTCTACGCGCTCCGCGGGTAGGGGAACGCGGTGGATCGCGCACGCGAGATCTGGCTCGTGCGTCACGGCGAGACCGCCTGGAGCCGCATCGGGAAGCACACCGGGCGGAGCGACATCCCGCTGACCGAGGAGGGCGAGCGGCAGGCCCGGGCCGTGGGCGCCTACCTCGGCGGCCGCCGCTTCGGGCAGGTGCTGGTCAGCCCGCTGCGCCGGGCGCGCCACACCTGCGAGCTCGCCGGGTACGCGCCCGTCGCGCGTGTGGTCCCCGAGCTCGTCGAATGGGATTACGGAGCGTACGAGCGGCGGCTCACCAGCGAGGTGCGCGCCGAGATCCCGGGGTGGACCATCTGGACGCACGGGGTCCCCGGCGGCGAGACGGTCGACGAGGTGGCCGCCCGGGCGCGGCGCGTCCTGGCGTCGGTGGAAGCGGGGGAGGGCGACGCACTCCTCTTCGCGCACGGGCACCTGCTGCGCGTGCTCGCCGCCTGCTGGGTCGGGCTGCCGCCGGCCGCGGGCGGCCTGCTCTCGATCGGCCCTGGAAGCGTGTCGGTGCTGGGCTTCGAGACGGAGCGGCGCGTGGTACGGAGGTGGAACCTGCAGCCGTGACGCCATGCCCGCTGCGGCGGCGGGCTGCCGCGGAGGTCGTCGGGACTGCCGGTGGCGCTACGGCGTGCCCTCCGCCTCGACGAGGCCCGTCCCCTCCACGCGGAGGTCGTCGTGCGTCACGCGCCCGAGCAGCCGCAGCAGGCCGTCGCCGATGGTGATGGGGTGCGGCGGGCAGCCGGGGATGAAGAGGTCGACCGGCACGCCGGGGATCGCCCCCGCGACGCCGTCGTTCACGACCGGGCTGCCCGCGAAGGGGCCCCCGGAGATGGCGCAGGCGCCGACCGCGATGACGAGCTTGGGCGCGGGCGTCGCCTCGTACGTCTTGCGGAGCGCGGTCAGCATGTTGTCCGTCACCGGGCCGGTCACGACGATCCCATCGGCGTGGCGCGGCGAGGCGACGAACTGGATGCCGAAGCGCGACAGGTCGAACTGGATGTTGGAGGTGGCGTTCAGCTCCGCCTCGCACCCGTTGCAGCCACCCGCCGAGACCTGGCGGAGCCGGAGCGAGCGGCCGAAGAGCTCCCGCATCCGGTCGTCGAGGGCGCGGGCGAGCTTCGCCTCGTCGCCGGTGACGACGAGCTCCTGGCGCGTCCGCGCCGCGAGCCGGAAGTCCCGGGTGAACGTGAGCGCGCCCGCCGGGCAGGCGTCGGCGCACTCGCCGCAGAAGAGGCACCGGCCGAGATCGAGGGCCATCCCGGCCTGGCCGGGGCTCGCGATGGCCCCGGTCGCGCACGCCTCGAGGCAGGCGGTGCACTCCGGCGTGCAGCGCGCCGCGTCGACGACCGGGCGACCGCGGAACCGCTCCGGGAAGCGAGCGGGCCCGTCGGGCCAGGCCACCGTCTGGCGGCCGAGGCGGAGTCGCGCCTTCAGGATCTCGATCACAGGTCGTGCCCGGCGTAGGAGAGGTTGAAGCTCTTGTTGCACAGCGGGAAGTCGCTGACCTGCTCGCCCCGCAGCGCCAGGGCGAGCCCCATCCAGTTGTGGAACGAGGGATCCTTCACCTTGTAGCGCGCGAACCGGCCGTCTCGGTCCGTGATCGCCACGTGCGCGATCTCGCCGCGCCAGCCCTCGACCATCGAGACCACCATCTTCCCGGGCGGGAGCGCCGGGACGGGCGCGCGCACCGGGCCCTCCGGCAGGCCGTGCAGGTGGTCCGCCACGAACGCCGCGCTCCGTTCGATCTCGAGCCAGCGCACCCAGGCGCGGGCGAAGACGTCGCCGGTCTCCGCCGTCGCGACCGGCAGGTGCGCGAAGCGATAGAGGCCGAACGGGTGGTCGCGGCGCACGTCGCGCGAGGCGCCCGAGGCGCGCGCGGCCGGACCGACCAGCCCGAGCTGGTCGCACAGCTCGCGCGAGACGACGCCGGTGCCGTCGGTCCGGTTCCGGGTGGACGGCGAGCGGAAGAGGAGCCCGGCCGACTCGCGCACCCGCTCGAACGCGCGCGACAGCTTCCCGGCGAGCCGCGCCGTGTCCCCCGCCGTCAGGTCGAACCGGACGCCGCCCGGGACGAGCAGGCCGCGGCCGAACCGGTTCCCGCAGAGCTCGGCGGTGGCGTTGAGGAACTCGGCCCGGAGCGCGCCGCAGGCGGCGGCGGTGGGCTGGAAGCCGACGTCGCCGGCGATCGCGCCGAGATCCCCGACGTGGTTCGCGAGCCGCTCCAGCTCCAGCGCGACGCCGCGCAGGTACGACGCCCGCGGCGGCGCCTCGACGCCCGCCAGGGCCTCGACGGCGCGACAGAAGGCCAGCCCGTGGCCGACCGACGTGTCGCCGGCCAGGCTCTCGGCGACGCGGAGCGCCCGCGGGAGGGCGACCTCCTCGAGCAGCTTCTCGGCCGCGCGGTGCTGGTACCCGAGGCTGATCTCGAGGTGGAGCACCTGCTCGCCGTGGCACTGGAACCGGAAGTGACCGGGCTCGATGATGCCGGCGTGCACCGGCCCCACCGCCACCTCGTGGATCTCCTCACCCTCGACGCGAAAGAACGGGTAGTCGCCGGGGATGTCGGGGAACGGTTCGCTCCGGCCGAACGCGTCGCGCACCGGGATGTGGGCGTGCTCGAACCGCAGCGGCTTCAGCCAGGGGTGGCCCTCCGGGATGACGCCGAACTGCTCGGCCAGCTCGCGCTCGAAGCCCTGCAGCGCGGGGAACTCCTCCGCCAGCGAGGGGCAGCGTGCCCCGACCAGGGTGGAGAGGAGCCCGAGGCGGCCCTCGCGGTCGTCCGCGACCACGGCCGTGACGAGCACCCGGTTGTCCTCGTGGCGGCGGCCGAAGAGCACCGAGACCCGGCCGCCGGCCGCGATCGCCTCGCACAGGCCGTCCTGGAACCGATCGACCGGTAGTACCGGGACGTCCCGCGCCGCGACCGCCTCTCCGTTCCACGTCTCGAGCAGGTCGGCCATCTATCCCCCCACCCGCGCCGCGGCGGCGTCGAAGACGCTCTTCAGGCCTTGGGGGAGGAAGAGCCCCAGCAGGAGCACGAGCGCCATCAGCACGAGCGGCGGCGCGGCGGTGAGCCAGCTGTCGCCGTGCGCCTTCACCTCGGGGGCGCCGGCCGGATCGCCCTGCACGATCTTGAGCACGGTGGCGCCCATGCCGACGAAGATGATCGAGAGGAAGACGAGGAAGAGCGCGCCCACGACGTAGCGACCTCCGCCCAGCGCGCCGTTCAGGATCGCGAACTCGCTGAAGAACGGGCTGAACGGGGGGGAGCCGGTGATGGCGAGGAAGCCGGCCAGGAAGAGGGGGCCGGAGATGGGGAGCCGCCGGGCCGCGCCGCGCACGTCGTCCACCCGCTTGGACCCGTAGGAGCGGTGAAGGTTGCCGGCGGCGAGGAACAGAACGCCCTTCGTCAGGCCGTTGTTCACGGTGTGGAACATGGCGCCGGCGGCGGCGGCGCCGCCCAGCCCGAGGCCGAGGGTGAGGATGCCCATGTGCTCGACGGACGAGTAGGCCAGCATCCGCTTGAAGTCGCGCTGCCCGATCATGAACACGGCCGCGAGCGCCATCGAGAGGAGGCCGAGGCCCACCAGCGCGTCGCGCGCGAAGGCCGACTCCCCGGCCGCGTGGCACACTCGCACGACGCGGGCGAGCGAGATGAAGCCCACGCTCGTCACGCCGCCCGCGAGCAGCGCGCCGAGGATGCCAGGCGCCTCGCCGTACGCATCCGGCTTCCACGAGTGGAGCGGGGCGAGCCCCATCTTCGTGCCGTAGCCCACGAGCAGAAAGACGAACCCGGCGCGGATCCACGGCGAGGAGAGCGCGGCCCCGGCGCGGGTCAGGTCCGCGAGGAGCAGCGAGCGCGGACCACCAGGGCCGGCGCCGGCCAGCGCGAAGAAGAAGGTGCCGAGCAGCGCCAGCGCGATGCCGAGCGAGCAGACGAGGAGGTACTTCCAGGCGGCCTCGAGCGAGCGCGCGGTCTTGTCGAAGTAGATGAGCGGCGCGGTGGAGAGCGTCGTGAGCTCGATCGCGACCCAGAGCAAGCCGAGGTGCTGCGAGAGCGCCACCACCGTCATGGCGGAGAGCAGCACGAGCAGCCCACCCACGAAGATGCGGTTGTCGCGGTCAGGGCGCCGCTTCAGGTAGCCCTGCGCGTAGACGGCGCAGACGGCGAAGAGGACGCTCGTCATCGGCAGGACGACCCGGGCCAGGGGGTCGAACTCGAGCCAGCCGCCGAGCGCGGGCGCGGGCCGCGTCACCCAGAGGAAGGCGACGCCCGCGAGGTGGAGCAGCCCGCCCACGAGCAGCGCCAGCGGCCGTCGCACTTGCGAGGGAGCGGCGAACGCGACGGCCGCGAGCGCCAGCGGGGCGAGGATGACGAAGAGCATCTCGGGTCAGTCCTTGAGCGCGGACAGCTTCTCCGTGTCGAGCGAGGAGAACTCGCGGTTGATGTGGAACATGACGATCCCCATCACGAAGACGGCCGCGAAGAGATCGAGCAGCACCCCCGCCTCGACCATGGTCGGCATGAAGTCGGAGAGGAGCAGGCCGAACACGAAGACGCCGTTCTCGAGCACGAGGAAGCCGATGACCTGCGTGACCGCCTTGCGCCGCGACACCACCAGGAGGAGCCCGGTCCACACGGTCGACAGCGCCGTCGGCACGATGAAGGCGTGCTTCTCGGGGATCGGCAGCGGCATCGCGCTCGAGAAGGCGAAGGCGAGCGCGACCCCCACGCCCCCCAGGATGAGCGACGGGATGAAGCCCACGATGGGCTCGACCTCGCGGCGGATGGCCGCCTCGCGGATGGCCCACATCAGGAGCCACGGGATGACGACGCCCTTCACGACGAAGGCGCCGATGGAGAGGGCGAGGACGTGGCCGAGCTCGGTCGCGTGGGTGGCGAGCAGGAGCGGCAGCACCGCGAGGAGCGCGCCCTGGGCGGCGGCCGCGCGGATGACCGCCCGGAGCCGGCTCGACGCCAGCAGGAAGAAGTCGAGCACGACCACGAGGATGAACACCATCTCGGTCCAGGCGGACATGCGGATCACCTGAGCAGGAGGACGAGGCCGAAGGCGGAGAGGACCGACGCGCCCACCAGGAGCTGCGGCACGCGCACCAGCCGGAGCCTGGCCATGGTCGACTCGATGATGCCGACGAGCGCCGCGAATCCGACGAGGCCGGCCAGGAACACGAGCACCCCAGCGGCGCCCTGGACGGAGAAGCCTAGGATGAGCCGCACGAAGAGCGCGCCGAACAGGAACAGCTTGAGCGAGGCCCCGTAGAGGATGAGCGCGAGGTCCGGCCCGGAGTGATCGAGCACCATGACCTCGTGGATCATGGTGAGCTCGAGGTGGGTGTTGGGGTCGTCCACCGGGATGCGGGCGTTCTCGGCCAGCGCCACCACGAAGAGCGCGATGGCGCATAGCAGGAGCGCCGGCGCGGCATGCCCCCACGCCAGCGGGAGTGCCGGGCCGAGCATCCCGGTGAGCGAGATGGAGCCCGTGGCCCGCGCCAGCGTCATGAGGCAGAGGAACAGCGCGGGCTCGGCCAGGCTGGAGAAGGTCACCTCGCGCGCGGCGCCCATGCCCTCGAACGACGAGCCGGTGTCGAGCGCCGCGAGCACCGTCGCGAAGCGCGCCAGCCCGAGCAGGTACGCGAAGAGGACGAAGTCGCCGGCGAAGGAGAGGGCGGCCGGCGCGCCGCCGAACGCCATGACGAGCCCCGCCGTCGCGACGGCGGCGAGCCCCACCACTGGCCCGGCGCGGAACACCCAGGTCGTGGTCCGGCTGTAGACGGCGCCCTTGCGCGCGAGGCGCGCCAGGTCCGCGTAGAGCTGCCACACGGGCGGTCCCTGTCGGCCGGCGAGGCGCGACTTGACGCGGTTGACGACGCCGGGGAGGAGCGGCGGGACGACCAGGAAGAGCGCCAGGTAGGCGAGGGAGAGGAGGATCGTCACGGGCTTCACCACCAGAGAAAGCGCCAGGCGAGGAGGGTGACCAGGGCGAGCCCGACGAGCAGCGCCTGCCACTG
This sequence comes from Anaeromyxobacteraceae bacterium, assembly GCA_035538735.1. Lineage (GTDB taxonomy): Bacteria > Myxococcota > Myxococcia > Myxococcales > Anaeromyxobacteraceae > Anaeromyxobacter_A. The sequence goes on from DATLJU010000276.1 coordinate 24,195, forward strand.
CACCTGCCCGCGGTGGAGGCGCCGCACGTGTTCGGCGCCCCAGCTCGCGCTGCGCAGCACCGGCACGAGCGCGACGTCGAGCACGGTGTCGGGGACGTGCGAGCTGAAGGCGGCGTGGTGCGGGAACGCGCCGCGCGGCGGGTCGACGCGGGCGCGCGGGAAGAAGGCCCACCCGAAGCGCAAGGTCAGCATCTCGGCGAAGGAGGAGCCCGTGTACTGCATGCGCGGCGTGGGACGGGTGTACCCGCAGCCCCACGTCTCGGCGGTGGGCGCGCCGCGGACGCGGCGCCGCCGCCACGCGCCGAGGAGACCGGCGGCGGCGAGGAAGCCGGC
>DATLJU010000277.1:0-8461 GCA_035538735.1 Anaeromyxobacteraceae bacterium
CCCCACAACCCTCTCCCCCGCCGGGGGAGAGGGCAGGGAGAGGGGGCACGCTCCGAGCGCAGCTCCGGCCCCGGCCGCGAAGGACAACCCCTCCGCCCCTGCCGCCGAGCGCTGGCGTGCCGCGGTCACCGAGGTGGAGCGGGCGAGCCCGGCGCTCGCCAACGCGCTCAAGCACGCCGTGCTGACGGGGATGACCGAGGGCGAGATCGCGGTCCGCATGACGCCGGGGATGCCGCTCTCCACGGTCGAGCGCCGGCGGGCCGACATCGAAGCGCTCTTCGCGCGCCACTTCGGCCGGCCGGTGCGGCTCGAGCTCTCGAAGGCACCGGCCGGGGCCGAGCCAGCGTCCCCATCCACCGCCGCGGCGGGGCAGTCGCTCGCGGCGGCCGAGCAGGCCGAGCGCGCGGAGCGCACCGCGCGCGTCACGAGCGCCGCTCGTGCCCACCCCAACATCCAGCAGGCGACCCGCATCCTGGACGGCGAAGTGACGAAGATCGAGGAGCTCTAAATGCCCGGCATCGACATCCAGCACCTCATGCGCCAGGCGCGCAAGCTCGAGAAGGCCATGGCCGACGCGCGCGCCTCGCTCGACCAGATCTCGGTCGAGGCGGAGAGCGGCGGCGGGCTGGTGAAGGTGAAGATGGACGGACGCTGCACCCTGCTCAAGCTCGAGATCGACGCCAAGGCCGTCGACCCCGCCGACAAGGGCATGCTCGAGGACCTCGTCACCGCCGCGATCAACGCCGGCGCCGAGAAGGCGCGCGCCGCGGCGGACGAGCACCTCAAGAAATCCACCGGCGGGATCCAGGTCCCCGGCCTCCCGTACTGAGGCGCCCAGGTGGCGGTTGCCGATCCCATTGCACGGCTCGTGAAGGAGCTGGCGCGGCTGCCGGGCATCGGCGAGAAGACCGCCCAGCGCCTCGCGTTCCACATCCTCAAGGCGGGCGCCGGCTACGCGGGCGACCTCGCCGGCGCCATCACCGGCGTGGTGCGCGACGTCCGGCTCTGCTCCTCGTGCCAGACGCTCACCGACAAGGATCCGTGCGCCATCTGCGCCAACCCCCAGCGGGACGCCCGGACGATCTGCGTCGTGGAGGGCGTGCCCGACCTCGTCGCCCTCGAGCGCACCCATGAATACCGCGGCCGATATCACGTGCTGCACGGCGCGCTGTCGCCGCTCGACGGCGTCGGTCCCTCCGAGCTCAAGATCCGCGAGCTGCTGCTCCGGCTGGAGCAGGCCCCTGTCGACGAGGTGATCCTCGCGACCAACCCGGACGTCGAGGGGGAGGCGACCGCGCTCTACCTCACGAAGCTCCTCAAGCCGCTCGGCGTGAAGGTGACGCGCATCGCTCAAGGCGTTCCCATGGGCGGCGATCTGGAATACGCTGATCAAGTGACGCTCGCGCGCGCGCTGTCCGGCCGCCGCGAGCTGTGATCCCCGAGCAGGCTCTCGAGTCGAGGCGTTGTCGCGAGGAGCGCGAGGTCCATGAACTCAGGGCTGGTGATGTACGAGGAGGAATTCCGGCAGATCGCCGGGATCTGCGACCGTCTCACGCGCGACGCGAACGCGAAGGTCGTCTTCCTCATCGACAAGAACGGACAGCTCATCGCCTCGAGCGGTCAGGCGCAGAACCTCGACACGACCTCCCTCGCCTCGCTCACCGCCGGTAACGTGGCGGCCATGGGCGGCCTCGCGAAGCTCATCGGCGAGAAGGAGTTCCCGAACCAGTTCCACGAGGGGGAGCGCGAGTCGCTCCACATGAGCATCGTGGGCGGCCGGGTGGTGCTGGTCGTCATCTTCGACGCGAAGAGCTCGCTGGGCCTGGTGCGCCTGCGGGTGAAGAAAGCGGGCGAGGAGCTGGCCAGGGTGTTCGAGGCGCTCGCGCAGAGGCAGGTGACCCCGGGGGCACAGAGCCCGTTCGCCGAGATCACCGACGACGACATCGACCACCTGTTCAACGAGTAGACATGAGCTTCATCAACTACAGCTCGCGCGAGATCAACTGCAAGATCGTCTACTACGGCCCCGGGCTGTGCGGGAAGACGACCAACCTCCAGTACGTCTACGCGAAGACGAATCCGGACGCGAAGGGCAAGATGATCAGCCTCGCGACCGAGACCGAGCGCACGCTCTTCTTCGACTTCCTGCCGCTCTCCCTGGGCGAGATCCGCGGCTTCAAGACCCGCTTCCACCTCTACACGGTGCCGGGCCAGGTCTTCTACGACGCCTCCCGCAAGCTCATCCTGAAGGGCGTCGACGGCGTCGTCTTCGTGGCCGACTCGCAGATGGAGCGCATGGAGGCGAACCTCGAGTCGCTCGAGAACCTGCGCGTCAACCTGGCGGAGCAGGGCTACGACCTCGACAGGGTCCCCTACGTCGTCCAGTACAACAAGCGCGACCTGCCGAGCGCCGTCGGCGTCGACGAGCTGCGCCGCGCGCTCAACCCGAAGAACGTGCCCGAGTTCGCGGCCGTGGCGCCCACCGGCGTCGGCGTGTTCGACACGCTCAAGTCGGTCGCGAAGCTCGTCCTCACCGAGCTCAAGAAGACCGGGTAGCACCGGGTAGCCTCACGGCCGCCCGGCCCTCCCGCACTCCCCCCACATGGCCCGCGCCCGCCGGCCCGGCGCGGTGGTTTCATGGCCGGGAGGAGGCCGCCATGCAGCTCTCCACGGTGACGATCGAGAAGCCGGAGGACGTGAACGTCATCCTCGGGCAGTCGCACTTCATCAAGACGGTGGAGGACCTGCACGAGGCGCTCGCCGGGGCGTCGTCGCAGCTCCGGTTCGGAATCGCGTTCTGCGAGTCGTCGGGGCCGCGGCTGGTCCGGCGCAGCGGGAACGATCCGGCGCTGGTCGAGCTCGCCACCCGCGCCGGGCTGGCGCTCGGCGCGGGCCACTGCTTCGTGGTGTTCCTGCGCGAGGGCTACCCCGTCAACGTGCTGAACCAGGTGAAGTCGGTGCCGGAGGTGTGCCGCGTGTATTGCGCGACCGCCAACCCGGTCCAGGTCGTGATCGCGGAGACCGACCAGGGGCGCGGCATCCTCGGCGTCGTCGACGGCGGGACGCCGCTGGGTGTCGAGCGGGAGGAGGACGTCCGCGAGCGCAAGGACCTGCTCCGGCGCATCGGATACAAGCTGTAGGGCGGGAGCCCGCCCAACATCCAGGTGCTCACCGCGATCGGTGCGTCCCGGCCACCTCCTCGCCCGCGAGCTCGCGCTCGCTCATCCGGGCCAGGGTGAGGAAGAAGGCGACGACGAGCGGGCCGGCCAGCACGCCGATGAGGCCGAACATCTCGATGCCGCCCAGGAGCCCCAGGAAGACGAGGCCGGTGTGCATCTTGGCCGAGCCGCCCAGCAGGAGCGGCCGCCCGACATGCTCTGCGCCGACCACCGCCACGACGCACCACGCCGCGAGCCCGAGCCCGGCCGCGAGGTGGCCCGTGAATGCGAGGAGCAGCACCGCCGGGACCCACACCACGAGCGTCCCCACCACGGGCACGAACGAGGCGATGGCGGTGAGGAACCCGAAGAAGATGGGGTGCGGGACGCCGAAGATCACGTAGCCCGCGCCCGCCGCGAGGCCCTGGAACACCGCCGCCGCCACCGTGCCGAGCAGCGTCGCCGCAGCCACCTTGCGGAACTCCTCGATGAGCTGGTGGGTCTGGCCTGGCCGGAGCGGCGACACGTTCGCGAGCCAGCGCACGATGACGTGCCCGTCGAGGACGAGGAAGTAGAAAGCGCCGAGCAGCACCACCGTGTGGAAGGCGGCCTCGCTCGAGGCGGCGAGGAGGGAGGGCGCGGCGTGCCGGGCCCACGAGAGGGCCTGGTCGGCCCACCCGCCGAGCTGCTCGCGCGAGACGTGTGCCAGTCGCAGCGCCTGCTCGAGGAGATCGTGCGCCTGGCCCGAGAGCTTCGCGCTGGCCAGATCGCTCGGCTGGCGGACGCCGAGCGTGTCGCGCACGAACGTGAGGCCGGCGAGGACCCGCTGGGTGGCGAACCCCACCACCGTCGCGAACGGGGCGATGATGACCACCAGCACGAGGATCGTGAGGAGCGCGCCGGCGGTGCGGCGACGGCCATGGAGCAGGCGGGTGGACCATCGCAGGGCCGGCTGGAAGGCGGACGCGAGGAGGGTCGCGAGGAAGAGCGGGCCGCGGAACGGCCACGCCACGTACCCCAGGAGCGCGACGGCGATGGCCAGCAGCACGAGGAGCGCGGGGCGCGCCCGCGATCCGGGCTCGTCGCGGCGGGTCGTCCGGGGCCGGGCGGGCTCGCCGGGGTGAGGCTCGGACGGCAGCTGTGGCTGTTCCATCGGCGGGACTCTGGATCGGCTCCCCGCATAAACTGGGCGCCGCGGGAGATGAGAGGAAGCGGGTGCCGGACAGCCTAGAGCGGATCGCCTGCGATGTCGTGCGCTGCCGCGCCTGCCCCAGGCTCGTCGCCTGGCGCGAGGCGGTCGCGCGGGTGAAGCGCCGCGCCTACCGCGCCGAGACGTACTGGGGGCGGCCGGTGCCGGGCTTCGGCGACGCGCGGGCGGCGCTGCTCGTCGTCGGCCTCGCGCCGGGCGCTCACGGCGCGAACCGCACCGGGCGCATGTTCACCGGCGACGCCTCGGGCGACTTCCTCTACGGGGCGCTGCACCGGGCCGGCCTTGCCTCCCAGCCCACCTCCGAGCGGCGCGAGGACGGCCTCGTGCTGCGCGGCTGCTACATCACCGCCGCGGCGCGCTGCGCGCCGCCGGACAACGCGCCCTCGGCGGACGAGCTCGCCCGCTGCGCGTCGTTCCTCGACCGCGAGCTCGCCCTCCTGCGCCCCAGGGCGGTGCTGGCGCTCGGGGCGGTCGCGTGGGGTGCCGCGCTGGCGGCGTTCGCGCGGGCCGGCGCGGAGGTGCCCCGCCCGCGGCCGCGCTTCGCCCACGGCGCCGAGCTGAGGCTCCGCGGCGCGCCGGCGCTTTTCGCGAGCTACCACGTCTCGCGCCAGAACACGCAGACCGGGAGGCTCACACCGCAGATGCTCGACGCGGTCGTGCGGCGGGCCGCGCAGCTCGCCCTGGTACGTTGACGCCTCCGCCCGGCGGACGCTTTCCCCGACCCTCGGCAGGCCTGACCTGCGCGACCTGGGATGTCACTCCGGGTACGCGTTCAGGCCGTACATGGCGACCAGCGCGGAGCTCGGCTGGACGTTCGGTCCGAAGGCGCGGCGGAACACCTCGACGATCGCGTCGCTCGAGTAGATCTGCGAGAGCGCGCGGTTGACGGCGAGGCGAAAGGAAGCCGTGCCCGGCGGCAGGACGATGGCGTACGGTTCGTAGCCCAGCTCCTCGCCCAGCAGCTCGTATTGCGATGGATCCTTGACCTTGCCGCCCAGCCCGAAGAGGAGGATCTTGTCGCCGGCCAGCGCGTCGGCCGTACCGGCTTCCAGGGTGGCGAGGCCTTCGTCGCGGCTCTTCACCGTCACGATGGTCGCGCTGACGAGCGCCGTCTTCAGGGCCTTGTCGAGCGCCTTCTGGTTCGTGGTGCCGGCGATCACCGCGATCTTCTTGCCGCCGAGCCCGTTGAGGGACTTCGCGCCGGAGGCCTTGCGCACGAGCAGCCCGGTGACGTCGACGAACACCGGGCTCGAGAAGTCCACCTGCTCCATGCGCGAGAGCGTCGCCGTCGTCGCCCCGCACTCCATGTCAGCTTGGCCCTTGCGCACGAGCTCCAGTCGGTTCTGCACGGTCGCGGGAACCCATTTCACCGTGATGGGCTGGACCTTGAGCTGCTGCTCGATGCTCACGACGACCCGCTTGCACAGATCCACCGTGTACCCGGTCGGCTGCTTGTTGTCCTCGTACGAGAACGGCAGCGCGTCGGTGCGGTAGGCGATTGTCACGGTCTTGGAATCGCGGATCTTCCTGAGCGTGTCGTCGAGCGCCTGGGCGTGAACCAGGACGGGGATGGCGAGCGAGGCCGCGAAGGCAACGATTCGTCGAGTCACTGGGAGTCTCCCTTGGAAAGGGCGCGCGAACAGTACGCGCGCCGAAGCTCGTGTCGGACCGCATTGGAGCGGCTCCTCGTGACTCGTCACGAGGAGGGGGCCGCGAGTGCGCGCGGGTGGCTGGCTGCATCGGACCATCAACGTCCGGCCTCCAGGTCCGCCAGCAACCGACGGAAGGCGGGCGTCTCGCGCAGTAGTCTGCCCGAGACTTCGCGCAGGCGATCCACCTGTTCCTCGGGCAGCGTCAGGCTGGTCTCGACGCCCGTGAAGTACTTGCGCTCCGCCTCGTCCTTCAGGGACTCGAACGTCACGACGGAGAGGTAGGCATCGCGCCGGTCGGGACCCTCGGCCGGGCCGGCCCCTTTCCAGCGGGCCAGCTGGTCCCGGACCTTCTCGATCGAATCCAGCGTGATCCGGTCCACCGGGATCGACCACATCTGGTCGCGGAGCTCGTCCTTGCCTGGCGGCTCGTCCGAGCGATCCCAGTCCACCTCCGGGAAGCGCAGGGCGTTGACGGCGATGATCACCACCTTGCGAGCTCGGCGCAGCGCCGCCAGCTCCGGGGCCGCGGGCGCCAGCTCCAGGAGCTCGAACGCGTTGATGACCTCGTTCAGCCCCACGTTCTCCGAGAGGCCGCCGTCGAAGAGGTGGATGTAGCGCCGATCGGGTCGCTGGTAGGCCAGCAGCGCCCGGGCCCGCAGCATCGCCCGGCCGGGCGTCTCGCCGCCGGCAGCGCGCGCCTCGGCGGCGGTGAGCCAGGATGGGCCGGACCAGCCGCAGGTCCCGGCGCGGTTCTCGAGCGTGATGGGATACAACGACGGCGGCAGCGCGGTCGAGGTAGCGACGGCGCGGCCCAGCGTGACCTTCGAGAGATCGCCGCAGATGGCGTCGAACTGCTCCTGCGTGAAGGTGAACCGCGCGCCCGACGCGACGTCCGTGCCGTGGATGAGGACGAATGGCCCGCCGGCCGCTTTCAGGTCGCCGAACGTGGCGTGGTCGAAGACCGTCTCGTCGTACAGCTCCGCGAAGACGTCCGAGCGGTTGAAGGTGCCCGACGGCATGCGGAACCAGTTCCCCGGCGAGAGGATGCGCCACGCCAGCTCGCGCTCCAGGTTGCGCGAGAGCACCTTCGCCTCGAACTGATCGAAGGTGGCCTCACCGCGCAGACCGTAGAACGCAGCGGGCAGAGCCCCGCCCGAGACGGCTGAGATGACGTCGACCTCGTCGAGGAGGCGGCGCTTGCGGCCGTCGATGGTGACCGCGGTACGGCGCAGCTCCTCCAGGACGCCGTAGCCGAGCGCTGCGGCCCGCATCCCGCCCCCCGAGATGGCGAGCACGACCAGCAGGTCGTCCGATTGATCCGGGCGGGAATACTCGGCCATCCGGTAACCGGGTCCCCCGGCCTTCTCGAGGGGGGGCGTGGCCGGCCAGTGGGCGCAGGCCGAGACGAAGAGGAGGGCGGCGCCGAGCGCCGCGCGCCCGACGGCGAACGCGGAGAGGCGAGGCGCTGACGAGCTCGGAATGGGCATCCGGCGATCTCGCCGACCCGCAGGATTGACGGCGCGTGCACGTCGACCGTCGTGGTGAAGCGATGATCGCCAGTTGCGGGGCAAACTCGTTGGGTCCTGCCGGGTCGTAGTCCATTGTTCAGGCCGGAAAACCGGGACCTCATTGGGAAGATGACGGAGTGGCGACGCTCGTCGGCTCGCCCGCAGCTTCGATCGAGGGAGGTATCCCGTGTGCTGCTCGCCCTGGCACCGACCGTCTGCCCTCCTCGTCGTCCTCGCCCTCCTGGGCGCGCCGGTCGCGACCCGCGCAGCGGACCCGGCTCCGGCCCCGCCGTCGGGGAAGGAGCTGCTCGCGACGCCGATCTCGGTGACGGTCTCGGGCGGCGTCTCGATGGGCGCCTATGAGGCGGGGCTCCTCCATTACTTCCTGACATGGGTCCGCGCCAACGCGCAGCGATCGGAGCTCAAGCAGGTCACCGGCGCCTCCGCTGGATCCGTGAACTCGCTACTCTCGTTGATGGCGCAATGCGGGGAGCCGGAGGACGCTCCGATCGACAGCCTGTTCTGGAAGGTCTGGGTGCCGCTCGGGCTCGACCAGCTGTTCGCCAGCTCGAAGGCATCCCGGCAGGCGGCCTTCTCTCGCGCATGGTTCGAGTCCACGGCGCAGGAGATCGAGAGGCGCTGGATCGCCGGGCTGCGGAGCTCCTGCGACGTCGTCGTCGGCTTCTCCGCCACGCGCGTCGTGCCGCGGAACGTCCGGATCGGGAGCACCGAGAGTACCCTCACCGTGCCGCGGGTCGAGGAGCGGTTCGTGTTCCGCGTCCAGGGGCGCGGCCCGGGGAGACCGCCGCGACTCACGAATTACCGCGAGGCGACCGGCAGGGGCGACCCGCTGCTCCTTCCGGAGGATGAGCACGGCGAGGTGGCCTTCGCGCGGCTGCGCGACGTCCTGTTCGCCTCGACCGCGTTCCCGCT
>DATLJU010000278.1:0-2211 GCA_035538735.1 Anaeromyxobacteraceae bacterium
ATCGAGCTCAAGGGCGTGAGCACGGATCCCTCGACGGAGTTCGCGATCGTTTCGCAGCCGACCTGGCCGGTGGTGCTCTCGAGCGGCCAGCAGACGACGGTCGCGGTCAAGCTCGCAACGACCACTCCAGGCGCTCACAACGGCGCTCTCGTGGTGAGTGCCACGGGGTGCGCCGATCTCACGGTCGGACTGACCGGAAACGTGACGGCAGATAGCGGAGGGGGAGGAGGAGGCCGCGGCGGAGGCTGCAGTCATGGCGCGGGAGGGCTTCTCGCCGTTCTTGCACCTCTGCTCGCGCTCGCGACGCTGCGACGGCGGACGAGGTAGCGGCCATCGGTGAACGGGCGCTGCCGGAGGGCGGCGCCCGTTCACCCTCGCCGCGAGCGAGACGCCGCTCCGCGGCGCACGCGATATCGCCCGGATCGGGGGGATCCCCACCCCACCGCACATTCCCTCGGGCGGAACTTCGAATATCGCGGTGCGCTTGGTAGATTGCGAGCCGCATGACCGCCCGACAGGCCGACGACCACCCCCGCCGCCGCCGCCTGCCCGTGCTGCTCGCCGGGCTGGGGTTCCTCGCCATCCTCGCCATCGCGATCGCCGGAGCCGCAGGCCGGCTGCGCACGCTGGACGCCGCCGTCGCGACCGTGCCCGGCCCGTCCGTCGACGCCCCCGCGGTGCGCCCCGTCCCGCCGCGCCCCATCGAGCGGTTCACGTCCGTGGCGGTCCGGCTCGCGCGCAACCAGACGCTCAACCAGGCCCTCTTCTCGCTGAAGCTCGCCTCGGAGGAGGTCACCGGCGTCGTCGCTGCGATGAAGGGGCTGTTCCCGTTCCGCAAGGCGCGCCCCGGAGATCAGCTCCGGCTGGAGCGCGCCGCCGACGGCGCGCTCCACCGCTTCACGTACCGGCAGGGGCCCGCCGACGAGTGGATCGTGGAGCGGTTCCCGGACGGCACGCTGCACGGCACGAAGCGCCCGGTCGCGCTCACGACGAAGGTCGACCGGGTCGAGGTGAGCATCTCGTCGTCGCTCTACGAGGCGATCCAGGCGTCGCAGGAGGATCCCACGCTCGCGGTCCTCGCGGCGGACGTGCTCGCCTGGGACGTCGACTTCTACCAGGACGTCCGCGCCGGCGACCGGATGCGGATCGTGGTCGAGAAGATCTTCGCCGACGGCAAGCTCCTCCGCTACGGCGACGTGCTCGCCGCCGAGTACGACGGCGCCGCCACCGGCCGCAAGCGCCTCTTCCGCTACACCGACGCGTCGGGGCAGGCGAGCTACTACGACGACGACGGCAACAGCGCGCGCCGCGGCTTCCTCAAGTCGCCGCTCAAGTACGCGAACGTCACCTCGGGGTTCGGGATGCGCAAGCACCCGGTGCTCGGCTACACGCGCGCCCACGAGGGCGTCGACTACGGGGCGCCGGTCGGCACGCCGATCTGGGCGATCGGGGACGGCACCGTGAGGCAGGCAGGCTGGAACGGCGGCTGCGGCAAGTCCGTCATCCTGCACCACCGGAACGGCTACGACACCGTCTACTGCCACATGTCCCAGGTGGCCGTCTCGGCCGGCAAGGCCGTGCAGCAGAAGCAGATCATCGGCTACGTGGGCGCCACCGGGCTCGCGACGGGCCCGCACCTCCACTTCGCCGTGAAGCGGGACGGCCGGTTCGTGAACCCGCTCCACCTGCAGGTGCCGCGCGACGCCCCGATCCCGGCGGCGCAGCTCCCCGACTTCCGCGAGAAGATCTCCCCGCTGCGGGCGAAGCTCGAGGGGCCGGTCGCGCTGAACTGATCTCACCGGAGAACCGGTGCGTCAGCTGTCAGCGGTCAGCTGTCAGTTGAAGCTGACCACTGGCCACTGGCCACTGGCCACTGAAGGCTGACGACTGACAGAACGGCACCGCCCGCTCCGGCTCGACCGGAGCGGGCGGCGTTCGTCGAACGGGCGAGCGCTACTTCCGCACGGACGCCGGAACCACGGCGGGCGGCGCCGCCGGGGCGAGCGCGACCTGTCCGCCGCCGAGCTGCGCCGCCTTCACCTGCGCCTGCCGGGAGAGGTCGATCGACTCGCCGAGGAGGCGCGCCATCTCCTGGGGCGCGTGGAAGCCCATCGAGTTCTCGGCCGCCACCATGTCGAGGCGCCACTGCGCGGCGCGCTGGAGGTTCTCGAGCTCCTGGAGCGCCGGCGTCCGCTTCACCACCTCGCGCCA
>DATLJU010000279.1:0-29192 GCA_035538735.1 Anaeromyxobacteraceae bacterium
GCTGACCGCGACGCCGCAGGGCTTCAACGTCCACCCCAAGATCGCGAAGCTGCTCGAGGGGCGCGCCGAGATGGCGGCCGGGCACCGCCCGGTGGACTGGGGCATGGGCGAGGCGCTCGCCTACGGGACGCTGGCCTGGGAGGGCGTGCGGGTGCGCCTCTCCGGCCAAGACGTCCGACGCGGCACCTTCAGCCACCGGCACGCGGTGCTGTTCGACCAGCAGACCGGGCAGCCCTACGCGCCGCTCTCGCACCTCCGCGAGGGGCAGGGCGTCGTGGAGATCTGCGACAGCCCGCTCAGCGAGGCGGGCGTGCTCGGCTTCGAGTACGGCTACAGCCTGGAAATGCCGGACGGGCTCATCATCTGGGAGGCGCAGTTCGGCGACTTCGTCAATGCAGCGCAGGTGATCATCGACCAGTTCCTCTCCTCGTCCGAGGCAAAGTGGAGCCGGCTCTCCGGCCTTGTGCTGCTCCTCCCGCACGGGATGGAGGGGCAAGGGCCCGAGCATTCTTCCGCGCGGCTGGAACGCTTCCTCGAGCTGTCGGTCGACGACAACTGGCAGGTGATGAACCTGACGACGCCGGCCCAGATCTTCCACGCGCTTCGCCGCCAGGTCCTGGCCGACTGGCGCAAGCCGCTGGTGGTCATGTCACCGAAGAGCCTCCTGCGACATCCCGAGGCGGTCTCTTCGCTCTCGGAGTTCACGGACGGTGGCTTCCGGTACTTCATCGCGGATGAGCTGGGCGACCCGTCGGAGGTGACACGCGTCGTGCTCTGCTCGGGCAAGATCGCCTACGAGGTGAGGGCAACGCGGGCGCAGGCGGACGCGCGGCACGTCGCGATCGTGCGGATGGAGCAGCTCTATCCGCTGAACACCGATGACCTGCTCGCCATCCTGGCCCGGTACGGCCGGCTCACCGAGGTGGTGTGGACCCAGGAGGAGCCGCGCAACATGGGAGCGTGGGAGTTCGTGAACCTGCACCTCTCGCCGGTGCTGCGCGGCGTCGCGGAGCTCTCCTGCGTCTCGCGCCCGCCGTCGGCGAGTCCCGCGGCCGGGTCCGCCACCCGCCACAAGCTCGAGCAGGAGGCGCTCGTGCAGCAGGCCATCGGAGCCCCGCCCGAGGCCGCGATGGCGCGGGCCTCCAGTTGACGAAAGGTGGATGACCCGATGTCGATCGAGCTGCGCGTCCCGGCCCTGGGCGAGTCCATCACCCAGGCGACGGTCGGGACCTGGCTGAAGAAGGAAGGCGACCCGGTCCAGGCGGACGAGCCGGTGGTGGAGGTGGAGAGCGAGAAGGCGACCGTGGCGCTGCCCGCGCCCGCCGCCGGGGTGCTTCGCCGGATCGTGAAGGAGAGCGGCGCGAACGTCGCGGTGGGCGAGGTGATCGGCGAGCTGGAGGAGGGGGCGGTCGCGGCCGCGCCGCCGCAGGTGACCTCCCCGCCGCCGGCGAGCCGGGCCGGAACCGCGACGGCGGCCGCTCCCTCGAGGCCGAGCGAGACCTCGACGCCGGCCGCGCCGTCGCCTGCGAGCGCGCCGTCCGCACCCGCCGCGGCCGCGACCACGACCTCGGCCGGCCGCGGGAACGGGGCCTCTGGGCGCGCGGCCGTCCGCGCTCCGCCCTCCGTCCGGCGCCTCATGGCGGAGCGAGGCCTCGCCCCCGCGGAGCTGGGTGGCGGCGTCGCGGTCGTGAGGCGCGCCGACGTCGAGCGCGCCCTGGAGGCCCGCGGAGCGCCGGCTCCAGCGCCGCGGCCGGCCGGCGGCGACGGCGCGGGTGTCCGCGAGCGCGAGCGGGTCGTCCCCATGACGCCGCTCCGGCGCACGGTGGCGCGGCGGCTCCTCGAGGCGCAGCAGAACGCCGCCATCCTGACGACCTTCAACGAGATCGACATGTCGCGCGTCATCGCGCTGCGCGAGAGGCACGGCGAGGCGTTCCTCAAGGCGCACGGCGTGAAGCTCGGCGTCATGTCCTTCTTCGTGAAGGCGTCGGTGGAGGCGCTGCGCGCCTGGCCGGCGGTGAACGGCGAGGTGCGCGGGCAGGACATCGTCTTCAAGGACCACTACGACATCGGCGTGGCGGTGGGCGGCGGCAAGGGGCTCGTGGTCCCGGTGCTGCGCGACGCGGATCGCCTGTCGTTCGCCGAGATCGAGCAACGGATCGCGGAGCTGGGCAAGAAGGCGCGCGAGAACCGGATCGCGATGCAGGATCTCGAGGGCGGCACCTTCACCATCTCGAACGGCGGCATCTACGGCTCGCTCCTCTCGACGCCCATCCTGAACCCGCCGCAGTCCGGCATCCTCGGGCTGCACAAGATCGAGAAGCGGCCCGTGGTCGGCGCCGGCGAGACGGTGGTGGTGCGCCCGATGATGTACGTCGCGCTCAGCTACGACCACCGCCTCGTCGACGGCCGCGAGGCCGTCTCGTTCCTCGTGCGCGTGAAGGAGTGCATCGAGGATCCGGAGCGGATCTTGTTCGAGCTGTAGGGCGGGGGGCTCGTCCCCCGCCGCCGCGCTTTCCGCTCGCCCTTCGACTTCGGCCGCTGTCGCGGCCCACGCTCAGGGTGAGCGGACACGTCGCGTCACACGCCGGCCTCGTCCTCGAGACGCAAGCCGTGCGCCTCGAGGTACCGCTCCAGCCGCCGCGGCGCCCCGCGCGCCGCCATCGCCAGCGCCACGTATCCGTCGGGACGGACGAGGTACGGTGCGTCGCGCGCCAGCCCTGCGCTGTTCGCGGCGCGGTCCCAGGGGAACACGCGCAGCGACAGGTGGTGCGCTCCGCACGCCTTCGGGAGCTCCCCGCCGGCATCTCCGTAGACGTGGACCTGCCAGCCGAGCGCACGAAGGGGCTTGAAGTTGTCGGAGCCGTCCTCGTACGGGACCCACGGGAGGCGATCCCCGCCGCGGACGCGCCCGGCGCGCCCTTCGCTCAGGAGGGAGTTCCGGTAGCTCAGCTCCGTCTGGGAGACCGTGTCGAACAGGAAGCGGCGGACGGTCGCCGAGCGGAAGAGCGTGGCCAGCACGCGCGGCACCACCTCGATGCGCACGCGGTTCGCGATCCGCCCGGTGGCGGAGGCGAGCTCGAACACGCGATCGGTCGTGTGCACGAGGCGCCGGGCGAACGGGACCCGCTCCTCCTCGTACGAGTCGAGGATCCTCGCGTCCGCGCTCCGATGCAGCGTCGCAGCCAGCTTCCAGGCGAGGTTGACGGCGTCGCCGATCCCGGTGTTCATGCCCTGACCGCCCACCGGACTGTGGACGTGAGCGGCGTCTCCGAGGAGGAAGGCGCGCCCGGCCCGGAACGCGGAGGCGACGCGGTGGTGGACGTGGTACGTGGAGAACCAGTTCACGCGATCGACCATCAGCCGGAGGCGCTCGATCACCCGCCCCTGGACGTCGCCCCAGTCGAGCCGCTCACCCTCGCGTTCGGGGTCTCTCCGCACCGTCCCGATCAGCCGCGCGTGCGTCCGTTCCTTCAACGGGAAGCAGGCGAGGAAATCGGCGTCGTCCAGGGCCACGTGCAGCTCGCCGTTCATCTGTGGCCCCGAGGCCTCCACGTCGGCGACGTAGAACAGGTGTCCGTAGGTACCGCCCGGAAACTCGATCCCGCACGCGGCGCGCACGAACGAGTGCGCTCCATCGCAGCCGGCGACCCAAGGCGCCGCGCAGGTCTCGACGGAGCCATCGGGGTGCTCGAGCCGCGCGACGACGCGGTCGCCCTCCTCCTCGAGCTCGACCAGCTCCGTCGGCCGGTCGACCTCGACGCCCGCCGTCGCGAGCCTCTGGATCAGCAGCTCCTCGTGCTCGTCCTGCGGATACATCAGCATGTAGGGGAAAGGGCTGCGTCCGCTCCCCATCGAGCCGACCTCCGCGCGGGCCGCGTGCTCCCCCAGGACCCACATGTTCACGGCTGAGAACCGGAGGCCTCGGTCGACGACGGGCGCCGCCAGATCCATCTGCCGGTACAGCTCGAGGGTCCGCGCCTGGACGACGACGGCCCGAGAGGTCAGCCCCGGCTCGGGCGCCTTGTCGACGACGCGCACGCGCACGCCGAGCCGCGTGAGCCACAGCGCGAGGACGAGGCCCGTCGGGCCGGCTCCGACGATCAGGACATCGCTCTGCCGCATGGCTTCGGCGCTCCTCTCGTCGGGGGCGACCCGCTCACGGGTGCGGTGATCCTTCCGCCCGTGACGGTTCCGGCCCCCTCACGCGTGCCGGCAGGAGAGCCATGAGGTCGCGCGCGTCGTGGACGGCGTGGCCGCCGACGTCGTTGTTGAAGTAGACGAACGCGTCGCCGCGCGAGGCGAAGCGGGCGAGGTCGCGCGCGACGGGCGCCAGCGCCTCGGCGCCGTAGCGGCCCCGGTACTTGCCGGTGGTACCGTGGAAGCGGAGGTAACGGAAGCCGCCGGTGAGGCGCGGCGGCGGGCGCGCGACGAGGTCGTGCTCGCAGAACGCGGTGCCGTGGCGATCGAGCACCTCGCAGATCGCCTCGTCGTACCAGCTCTCGTCCCGGAACTCGACGGCGTACCGGAACCGGCCGGGCAGGGCGGCGAGGAAGGCGTCGAGCCGCTCGGCGTTGGCGTGCCAGCGCGGCGGTAGCTGCCACAGCACGACCGCCAGCTTGTGGCCGAGGAGCGCCACCGGCGCGAAGTAGCGCCGGAGGCCCGGCTCCGGGTCGAGCAGCCGCTTCATGTGCGTCAGGAAGCGGCTGCCCTTGGCGGCGAAGACGAACTCGGCCGGCGTGTCGGCGCGCCAGCGTGCCACCGCCTCCGGACGGGGCAGCCGGTAGTAGGTGGCGTTGAGCTCGACGGTGGGGAACTCCGTCACGTACTGCGCGAGCCACAGCCGCTGCGGAAGGTCTTTCGGATACAGGATGCCGCGCCAGTGCTGGTAGACGAACCCGCTCGTCCCGACGAGGACGCGGCCCATGGACGCAAGGTAAGCACGAGCGCGGAGCGTTACCTTCGCCTGGCCTGCGGCGGCTCGGCGTGCAGCGGATCCTCCGGCCAGGCATGGCGCGGGTAGCGGCGCATGAGCTCGCGGCGGACCGCGGGGTAGTGGCGCGACCAGAAGCCGGCCAGGTCGGTCGTCACCTGCTGGGCGCGCCCGTTCGGCGCGAGGAGGTGAAGCACGAGTGGCACGCGCCCCTGAGCCAGGCGCGGCCCATCCGCCAGGCCGAAGAAATCCTGCAGCCGGCTCTCGATCCAGGGCGGCTTGTCGCCCGCCTCGTACTGCACCTTCACCGTCCGCCCGCCGGGGAGCGTCACGCGCTCGGGCGCGAGCCGCTCCAGCGCGGCGCGCGCCGGTGGCGCGAGGGCGCCGAGCAGCGCGGCGTCGAGGCCCACCTCGCGCAGCTCCGCGAAGCTCCGCCGGCCCTGGCAGGCCGCTCGCAGCGCCGGCTCGAGGGCCCCGTCCCCCGGCGCGACCAGGCCCGCGTCTGGCGCGTGGCGCGCGGCGAACGCGATGCGCGCCAGGAGGCGATCCAGCGCGCCCTCGGCGGCGAACGAGCGCGCGCCACGGGCACGGGCGGCCTCGAAGAGGACGCTGGCGGCGCGCTCCGGGTCGGTGCGCGCGGCGCGCGTCTCCTCGAGCACGAGGTCGCGGTACACGAGCCGCTCGAACCCATCCGCCCGCTCGGCGGCGGCGTCCCAGCGCACCTCCTCGTCGTAGCGGAGCGACCCCGGGAAGAGGTCGAGCAACATCTCCTGCGTGACGGCGCTGGCGAGCCGCACGACGGCGCCGCCGGCGCCGGGTCGACCTGCGACGCGCGCCCGCCGCTCCTCCGCGTCCACCGCCACGAGGAGCGGCGCCTCGCGGACGGCGCTCTCGGGGGCGAGCCGTGCGCTCCCGCCCCCCGCCAGCACCACCTCGTCCGATCCTGGCGCGCGCCGCCGCGCCACCCGATCCGGGAAGCCGGCCAGCGTGGCGCGGAGGAGGGCGTCCTCTGCGGTCGCGGTCGCGGTCGAACTCGAGGTGGAGGTTGCCGTCGCCCTTCGACTTCGCGCCGCGTTCGCGGCGCGGAGCCTGTCCTGAGCGTAGGCCGCGGAGCGGCCGGAGTCGAAGGACTCAGGGCGAACGGAAAGGAGCCTCTCGAGCTGCTTCCGCGCGCGCTCGACGGCTTGCACCGCGCCGGGCGCGAGCCTGAGCCGCCGCAGCGCGGCGTCGGAGAAGCGCGCCCCGGCGGCCTCCTCGAAGAGCGAGGCCAGCTCGAGCAGGTCGGAGGGTCCCGTCGGGACGTCTCGCCGCGGGACCGGGGCGCCGGCGCCGGCGAGCCGCCCCGCGTCGAAGGCGCGGATGTCGCGCTCCCCGAGCAGCGCGGCGAGGAGCGCGCCGCCGGAGCCGGCGCCGGCCTCGTCGGCGGCGACGACCAGCCGCGCCAGACGCGGGTGGAGCGGGAATCGCGCCAGGCGCCGGCCGAGGCCGGTGATCCGCCCCGCCGCGTCCAGCGCGCCGAGATCTCGCAGCAGCGCCTGCGCCGCCTCCCAGGCGGCGGGCGGCGGCGGGTCGAGCCAGAATTCCTCGCCCGGCACGAGCTCGAGCTGCGCCAGCGCGAGCGCGGTCCCGGCGAGGTCCTCGCGCCGGATCTCGGGCACGTCGAACTCGGGGCGCGCGTCGTGATCGTGGCGCGTGTAGAGCCGGAGGCAGCGCCCGGGGCGAGTGCGGCCGGCCCGCCCGGCCCGCTGCGCCGCCGAGGCGCGGCTCACCTTGCGCAGCTCGAGCGTGGGCAGGCCGGACCAGGGTGAGTGCGCCGCGACGCGGGCGAGGCCGCTGTCGACCACCGCGACCACGCCCTCGATCGTCACCGACGTCTCGGCCACGTTCGTGGAGAGGATCACCTTCCGGCGGGAGGAGGGGCCGACGGCGCGATCCTGCTCCTCGGGCGAGAGGTCGCCGTGCAGCGGCAGCACCTCGGCCACCGTCAGGCCGGCGAGCGCCTCGCGGGCGCGCCGGATCTCGGCCGCGCCGGGCAGGAAGACGAGGACGTGCCCATCGGGCTCGTCGCGCAGCGCGCGCCGGACCGCGGACGCCACCCGCTCCTCCAGCCGGAGGTCGCGGGCGGAGTCCTCCGGGGAGAGGTGCTCCAGCTGCACCGGAAAGGCGCGCCCCTCGGAGCGCAGCGACGGCGCGCCCAGGAAGCGCGCCACCGGCGCCGCGTCCAGGGTGGCGGACATCACGACGAGCTTGAGGTCGCGGCGGCGGGCGGCGAGGCGGGCGAGCAGCGCCAGCGCGAGGTCGCCGTCGAGGTGCCGCTCGTGGAACTCGTCCAGCACGACCACGCCCACGCCGGGCAGGTCGGGTCCCGCGAGCAGGCGACGCGTGAGGAGCGCCTCGGTGACGAAGCGCAGGCGCGTCCGGGGCCCGGAGACGTCCTCGAATCGCACCTGCCACCCGACCGTCTCGCCGGGGCGTTCCCCCAGCTCGGCCGCGACGCGCCGCGCCGCCATGCGTGCCGCGAGCCGCCTCGGCTCGAGCACCACCACCTCCCCGGCGCCGGCCAGTCCGGCGCGGAGCAGCGCGGGGGGGAGCCGGGTGGTCTTCCCGGCCCCCGGCGGCGCCTCCACGACCAACGCCGGTCCGGCGCGGAGCGCCGAGGTCACCTCCGGAAGGAGTTCGTCGATCGGAAGCGGGTCCACGGCCGCGTCATAACCCGGAACCACCCCGCGAGGGCGCGCGACCCGTCGAAGCGGATCGGGGGAATGGGACGCCGCGGCGGGGGACGAGCCCCGCCCTACCGTCCAGGGGGCGCTTCAGGCGATGGCGGGCGCTGGCGGAGCCGGCGCCGGGGCTGGGGTGACGTCGAGGTGGAGCGCGTCGCCCTTCACGCCGACGCGCACCGTGCCGCCGTGGCGCAGCTCGCCGAACAGGATCTTCTCCGCGAGCGGCTTCTTCAGCTCGTTCTGGATGAGCCGCGCCATGGGGCGGGCGCCCATGGTCTGGTCGAACCCGTGCTCGGCGAGCCAGCCCCGGCCTTCCTCCGTCAGCTCGATCGCGATCTTCTTCTCCGCCAGCTGATCGGCGAGCTCCTTGACCAGCTTGTCGACCACGCGGCGGATGACCTCCGGAGGGAGCGCCTCGAACGAGACCCAGCCGTCGAGCCGGTTCCGGAACTCGGGGCTGAAGGTCTTCTCGATCGCACTGCGGGCGTTGCCGGGGTTCTGCGCCGCGGCGCCGAAGCCGAGCCGCCGCGCCGACAGCTCCTGCGCGCCGGCGTTGGTGGTCATGATGAGGACGATGTGCCGGAAGTCCGCCTTGCGGCCGTTGTTGTCGGTCAACGTGGCGTGATCCATGACCTGCAGCAGGATGTTGTAGATGTCCGGGTGCGCCTTCTCGATCTCGTCGAGGAGCAGCACGGCGTAGGGCGTCTTGCGGATGGCGTCGGTGAGGAGCCCGCCCTGATCGAAGCCGACGTAGCCAGGCGGGGCGCCGATGAGCCGCGAGACCGTGTGCTTCTCCTGGTACTCGGTCATGTCGAAGCGGAGGAACTCGACCCCGAGGATGCGGGCGAGCTGCTTCGCGAGCTCGGTCTTGCCGACGCCCGTGGGGCCCGAGAAGAGGAAGCAGCCGATGGGCTTCTCCGGGCTGGCGAGCCCGGAGCGCGAGAGCTTGATGGCGCTCGCCATGGCCGCGATGGCCTGATCCTGCCCGAAGATGACCTTCCGCAGATCGGGCTCGAGCTGGGCCAGCGCCAGCTCGTCGTCGGTGGAGACGGTCCGCTCGGGGATCCTGGCGATCTTCGCGACGACCCGCTCCACGTCGCGGGCGGTGATCTTCACGTGCCGCTTGCCGTCGGGGCGGAGGCGGTCGGCGGCCCCCGCCTCGTCGAGCACGTCGATGGCCTTGTCCGGGAGCTGCCGGTCGTTGATGTGCTTCGCCGAGAGCTCTGCGGCCGCGCGCAGCGCCTTCGGCGTGAAGGCGACGCCGTGGTGGTCCTCGTAGACCTTCTTCAGCCCCTTCAGGATCTTGACCGTTTCCTCGACCGTCGGCTGCTGCACCTCGATCTTCTGGAAGCGGCGCGCCAGCGCGTGGTCGCGGTCGAAGGTCTGCTTGTAGTCGTGGAAGGTGGTCGAACCGATGCAGCGCAGCTCGCCCGACGCGAGCCCGGGCTTGAGCAGGTTGGAGGCGTCCATCGAGCTGCCGGTGGTCGCGCCGGCGCCGACGATGGTGTGGATCTCGTCGATGAAGAGGATGGCGCCGGGCGTCTTCTTCACCCCGGCGATGACGCCCTTGAGGCGCTGCTCGAACTCGCCGCGGAACTTCGTGCCGGCGAGGAGCGCGCCCATGTCGAGCGAGAAGATCTTCGCATCCTGGAGGACCCTGGGGACGCGCTTCTCGTGGATGGCCAGCGCGAGCCCCTCCACGATGGCGGTCTTGCCCACCCCGGGCTCGCCCACGAAGACCGGGTTGTTCTTGCGCCGCCGGCACAGCACCTGGACCGTGCGCTCGATCTCGGAGCGGCGGCCGATGAGCGGATCGATCAGGCCCTTGGCCGCCCGCTCGTTCAGGTTCACGGTGAAGGTGCGGAACGGGTCGCGGACCGTCCGCGGCGCCTCCTCCCCGCCTTCTCCCGACTCGGACTCGTCCTCGCCCGAGCCAGCGCCGTCCTTGGCGATCCCGTGCGAGATGTACGACAGGATGTCGAGGCGGCGGACCCCCTGCCGCTCGAGGAGGTAGACGGCGTGCGAGCCCCGCTCGCGCGTGATGGCGACGAGGACGTCTCCGGCGTTCAGCTCGTTCCGGCCCGAGCCCTGGACGTGCCACGCGGCGCGCTGCAGCACGCGCTGGAACGCGGCGGTCTGCTCCGGATCCTGGGAGCGGTTGGGGAGGGACTCGAGCGTCCGGTCGAGGTAATCCTCCAGTTCGCGCTGGAGCAGCTCGAGATCGGCGCCGCAGGCGAGCAGGATCTCCGTCGCGACCTTGTCCTTCGTCATCGCGTGGAGGAGGTGTTCCAGCGTGACGTACTCGTGCCGGCGCTTCTTCGCGTCGGCGACCGCCGCCTGGAGCGTGAGCTGCAATTCCTTCGTGACCGTCACCATCGGCTCCTACTCCGGCTCGACCGTACACAGGAGGGGGAACTGCGCCTCCCGCGCCAGGGACATCACCTTCTCGGCCTTCGTCTCCGCGACCTCCATGGGATAGGTCCCCGCCACGCCGACGCCGCGGTGGTGGATCGCCAGCATGATCCGCGTGGCGCGCTCGACGTCGTGGTGGAAGACCGTCCTGAGGACGTCGACCACGAACTCCATGGTCGTGTAGTCGTCGTTGTGCAACAGAACCTTGAAGAGCGGCGGCTTCGCGAGCTTCTTCGAGGTCCTGGTCTTCGGGATCGCGACAGCCGTGTCGCCCGGCTGACGGGGTGGCTCGGCCATGCGGTCGCCATTGTAAGCAAAATGGGGACGCTTCGCCTCCCGAGCGCGCCCGTCTCCTCACCGGCCGTCCGATCAGCATCCCCTGCCGGCGGTCATGGCGGGGACGGCCTCATGGGGCGAGCCGCGTTCCACCGCCCGCGGAGCGTCGGCCGCCCGAGGGCGGCGGCGAGGCGATCGAGGAACGCCGGGCGGGCGAGCTCGACGGCGCCGAATCGGACCAGGTGCTCGGTCCGGACCTGACAGTCGACGAGGTCGACGCCGCGCGCGGCGAGCCACCTCACGCCCTCCACGAAGGCGGCCTTGGAAGCGTCGGGCCGGTCCGCGAACATCGACTCCCCGAAGAACGCGCCGCCGAGCGAAACGCCATAGAGCCCGCCCGCCAGCGTGTCGCCCTCCCATGCCTCGAAGGAGTGCGCGAACCCGAGCTGGTGTAGGTGTTCGTAGGCGTGGATCATCGCGGCGGTGATCCACGTCCCGTCCTGCCCAGGGCGCGGCTTGTCCGCGCAGCGGCGGATGACCTCGCCGAAGGCGGTGTCCGACCGCACGTGGTACCGCCCGCGGCGGAGCGCCCGCTCGAGCGAGCGCGGGACATGGAGCGCCGCTGGGTCGAGCACGAGGCGCGGGTCGGGAGACCACCACAGGATCGGGCCTCCCTCCGAGTACCAGGGAAAGATTCCCGCTGCGTACGCCTCCAGGAGCCGCTCCGGCGAGAGATCGCCGCCGACGGCGAGGAGGCCGTCCGGCTCGGCCTCGGCCGGCTCCGGGAAGACGGGTTCGCGCGGGAGGCGGTACACGGGCACGGCCGAAGTGTAACGCCGCGCGCCCGGTCCACGCCCCCCAGGCAGCCCTGACCCCGCCCCCCCAGCTGCCCTGACCCGCTGGCGAGGAGCCGGCGCGTTCATTTCACGGTCCGCGAACTGCGAGCGCGTGGAGCACGAGCGCTCGACCCAACAGGGAACTGCGGCGCGTTGCCCCACGGAACAGTTAGTTGCCACCCGAAACGGGCGGCGCGATGGAGCCGCTGCGGTAGGCCGCACTTACGGTCAATGAGCTCTCTCTTCCGACCCCGGTCCAACACTGCGTTCAGGCTCACCTTGCTCCTGCTGGTGGGCGGGGCGGTGGGCACCCTCGGCGGCCTCATGGTGTGGGCACGCGTGCCGGCCGGGACGGGCCAGGCTGAAGAGATCATCCAGCCCGTCCAGTTCGACCACCGCCACCACGTGCTCGATGACGGCATCGACTGCCGCTACTGCCACACCAGCGCCGACCGCGGGCCGAGCGCGGGGATCCCATCCACCGCGCTGTGCATGAACTGCCACTCGCAGATCTGGAACAGGAGCCCCCGGCTCGAGCCGGTGCGGGCGAGCTACTTCACCGGTCAGCCCATCGCATGGGTGCGGATCCACCGCCTGCCCGACTTCGTCTACTTCAACCACGCGATCCACGTGAACAAGGGGGTGGGGTGCGAGACCTGCCACGGTCGCGTGGACCAGATGCCCGCCATTCAGCAGGCCGCCCCGCTCACCATGGGGTGGTGCCTCGACTGCCACCGCAACCCCGGCCCCAACCTCCGCCCGCTGGACCAGATCACGACCATGGGGTGGAGGCCCGAGGGCGATCCCGCCGCGCTCGCGCAGGAGCTCATGAAACGCCACGACGTCCACTCCCGGACGAGCTGCTCGACATGCCACCGCTAGGCTCGAAGCTCCCCATCTACGGCCAGGAGAGCGCCGTTGGCCGGCCCGGCGCCGACGGGCGGAGCCGCTGGCGCAGCCTCGAGGAGCTCGCGAACCGCGCGCTCCCCTCGCCCGAGTTCCCCGAGGCGGCGGCGGAGCCGCCCGCGGGCGTCTCGCGGCGCACGTTCCTGCAGCTCCTGGGAGCGTCGGCCGCGCTGGCGTCGCTCGACGCGTGCCGCCCGCCACGCCACAAGATCGTCCCGTACGTGCGGCCGCCGGAGAAGGCGATCCTCCCCGGCACCGCCATGCACTACGCGACCGCGGTGTCGTGGGGCGGCCACGCCACCGGGCTCCTCGTCACCTGCTACGACGGCCGCCCGACCAAGGTGGAGGGGAACCCCGAGCACCCCTCGAGCCTTGGCGGCGTGGGGAGCTTCGAGCTCGCCACCCTGCTCGATCTCTACGACCCGCGCCGCGCCAAGGGCTTCAAGAAGGGGCAGGCGCCGCTCCCGTACCGGGCGCTGCTGCGCGAGCTCGCGGCGCTCGCCGCCACGCACGAGAAGGACGGCGGGGCGCGGCTGCGCTTCCTCACCGGCGACGTCGGCTCGCCCGTCCTGGTCGAGCTGCGCCGGCGCATCCTGGCGCGCTTCCCGAAGGCGCGCTTCACCGCGTACGAGAGCGTCGGCCACGACCAGGCCTACGAGGGCGCGCGGCTCGCGTTCGGGCGGCCGGTCGAGGTCCGGCGCACGCTGCGCGAAGCGCGCGTCATCCTCGCGCTCGACGACGACTTCCTGCACCACGGGCCCGAGGCGCTGCGGCTCGCCCGCGAGTTCGCCGAGCGGCGCGAGCCGGGGGCGGAGATGAACCGGCTCTATGTCGCCGAGGCGCACCACTCGGTGACCGGCACCTCGGCCGACCACCGCTTCCGCATGAAGCCGTCCGAGGTGCTCGGCTTCGCGCGCGCGGTCGCGGCGCGGCTGGCCTCGGCGCACGGCCTCTCCGAGCTGGCCGCGCTGGGCGGAGGCGAGACCCGGCTTGCGAAGCAGGCGCAGGCGGTGGCGGACGACCTCGCCCGCGCCCGCGGCCGTTCGCTCGTCACGGTCGGCCCCCGGCAGCCACCGGCGATGCATGCGCTGGCGCACGTCGTCAACGCGGCGCTCGGCAACGCCGGCAAGACCGTCGAGTACGCCGCGGCCCTCCACGACGTGGCGGCCGGCCCGGGCGCCCTCCGCGAGCTCGCCGCCGAGCTCTCCGGCGGACAGATCGACACGCTCGTCGTGAGCGCGTTCGACCCGGTTTACACGGCGCCGGCCGACGTCGACCTCGCGGCGGCGCTCGGCAAGGTCGCCCACGCCATCTACCTCGGCTACCGCGACGACGAGACCGCGCCGCGCGCGAGCTGGGTCCTGGCGCGGAGCCACCCCTTCGAGACCTGGGGCGACGCCCGCGCGCACGACGGCACCGCCTCGATCGTGCAGCCGCTCATCCAGCCGCTGTTCGAGAGCCTCTCGGAGCTGGAGCTGCTCGCCTCGTTCGTCGACCTGGGCGACGTCGGCGCCTACCGCGTCCTCAAGGACTCCTGGCAGCGGCGCGCGCCCGGCGGCGACTTCGAGCGCCAGTGGGAGCGCTGGCTTGCGAAGGGGGTCATCGACGGGACGGCCACCCCCGCCGAGGGCCTCGTGCCGAACGCGGCTGCCGTTGCCGAGGCCGTCAGGGCGGCCCCTGGCGGCCCAGGGCGCGCCCTGCAGGGCTCCTCGAGCGCCGAAGGCGGTGCCGCGTCGCTGGCGCTCGAGGCGAGCTTCATCCCCGACTACAAGCTGCTCGACGGTCGCTTCGCCGAGAACGCCTGGCTGCAGGAGCTCCCCGACCCGCTCCTCAAGATCACCTGGGACAACGCCGCCCAGGTCTCCCCGGCGACGGCGAGCCAGCTCGGGCTCGAGAACGGCACGCGCGTCGAGCTCCGCCTGGCCGGGCGGACCGTCGAGGCCGCCGCCTGGATCGTGCCGGGCCACGCCGACGGCGTCGTGACGTTGCCGCTCGGCTACGGTCGCCGCCGCGCCGGTCCGGTGGGCACCGAAGTGGGGTTCGACGCTGGGCGGCTCCGCAGCTCGAACGCGCCCTGGTTCGCGGGCGGCCTGGCGGTGGCGAAGCTCGGCCGGCGAAAGCACGACTTCGCGGTGACCCAGGAGCACTTCTCGATGGAGGGCCGCGAGATCGCGCTCGCCTTCGATCGGAAGGAGTGGAAGCCGGAGCACGTGGCCGGGGTGCGCGGCCCGGTCGAGACGATCCAGGAGCCGGTCGACTACTCGCAGCAGCCCTACAAGTGGGGCATGGCGATCGACCTGGCGAAGTGCATCGGGTGCGGCGCCTGCACCACCGCCTGCCAGGCCGAGAACAACATCCCGGTGGTGGGCAAGGAGCAGGTGCTGCGCAGCCGCGAGATGCACTGGCTGCGCGTCGATCGCTACTTCGAGGGGACGCCCGAGGACCCGCGGGTGATCGCGCAGCCGATGCTGTGCCAGCACTGCGAGACCGCTCCGTGCGAGTACGTCTGCCCGGTCAACGCCACCGTCCACTCGGACGAGGGCCTGAACGAGATGGTCTACAACCGCTGTGTCGGCACGCGGTACTGCTCGAACAACTGCCCGTACAAGGTCCGCCGCTTCAACTACCTCGACTTCCGCGGGGATCTCTCGCCCACCGAGAAGATGGCGATGAACCCGGACGTCACCGTCCGGACGCGCGGCGTGATGGAGAAGTGCACCTACTGCGTGCAGCGCATCGAGCGCGCCCGCATCGAAACGCGCGTCGAGGGCCGCACCATCCGCGAGGGCGAGTTCACCACCGCGTGCGCCCAGGCGTGCCCCAGCCGCGCCATCGTCTTCGGCAACCTCAACGACCCGAAGTCGGCGGTGTCGAGGCTGCACCAGGACGAGCGGCGCTACGACGTCCTGCACGAGCTCGGCACCCGCCCGCGCACGGCCTACCTCGTCCGCATCCGCAACCCGAACCCCGAGCTCACATGAGCGTCGAGACCCGAGAGATGGCGGCCCGCGCCGCCGAGCTCGAGCTGCTGGAGGGGCCGCCGGTCCTGGTGGGCCGCCCGAGCGACCGCCAGCTGACCGAGGACATCTTCCAGCCGGTGTGGGCGAGGACGCGGCGCGGGTGGCTCACGCTCCTCACCATCGCCGCGGGGCTCACCGGCATCCTCTTCATCGCCATCGGCTATACGTTCGCGGTGGGCGTCGGGGCGTGGGGAAACAACATCCCGGTCGCCTGGGCCTTCGGCATCATCAACTTCGTCTGGTGGATCGGCATCGGCCACGCCGGCACGCTCATCAGCGCCATCCTGCTCCTCTTCCAGCAGCAGTGGCGGACCTCCATCAACCGCTTCGCGGAGGCGATGACGCTCTTCGCCGTCATGCAGGCGGGCCTGTTCCCGATCCTGCACCTCGGGCGGCCCTGGTTCGCCTGGTGGCTCTTCCCGTACCCGTCGACGCTCGGCCTCTGGCCGCAGTTCAAGAGCGCCCTGATGTGGGACGTCTTCGCCGTCTCCACCTATTTCACGGTCTCGCTGCTCTTCTGGTACACGGGGCTCATCCCCGACCTGGCCGCGCTGCGCGACGCCTCGAAGTCGAAGGCGGCCCGGATCGCCTACGGCATCTTCTCGCTCGGCTGGCGCGGCTCGGCCCGCCACTGGCGCCACTGGCGCATCGCCTACCTCCTGCTGGCCGGCCTCTCGACGCCGCTGGTGCTCTCCGTCCACACCATCGTCTCCTTCGACTTCGCCATCTCACAGGTCCCCGGCTGGCACACCACCATCTTCCCGCCCTACTTCGTGGCCGGCGCCATCTTCAGCGGCTTCGCGATGGTGCTGACGCTCATGATCCCGGCGCGGAAGGTGTTCCACCTCGAGCACGTCATCACGCAGCGTCACATCGAGAACATGTGCAAGGTGCTCCTCGCCACGGGCCTCATGGTCTCGTACGGCTACCTCATGGAGCACTTCATCGCCTGGTACTCGGGGAACAAGTACGAGGCGTTCGTCTTCTTCAACACGCGCCTCCGAGGGCCCTACGCGCCGATCTACTGGCTCATGCTGTTCTGTAACGTGCTCGTGCCCCAGCTCTTCTGGTGGGGGCGGGCGCGGCAGAGCCTCGTCGTGGTGTGGATCGTCTCGATCCTCGTGAACGTCGGGATGTGGACCGAGCGCTTCAACATCATCGTGACGTCGCTGCACCGCGACTTCCTCCCCTCGTCGTGGGCCATGTACCGGCCGACCATCGTCGACTGGAGCATCTACGTCGGCACGATCGGGTTCTTCGGCTTCCTCTTCCTGCTGTTCCTCCGCTTCGTACCGGCCGTCGCGGCGAGCGAGGTGAAGGAGCTCCGCCACGAGCTGGAGCACGAGGCCCACGAGCACGCGGCGACGGGGGGCAAGTAGCGATGGCGTACGTGCTCGCCGAGTTCAAGGACGACCGGGCGCTCCTCGCGGCTGCGCGCCGGCTGCGCGCCCTCGGCCACCGGCGCCTCGACCTCCACTCGCCGTACCCGCTCCACGGCGCGGACGAGGCGCTCGGGCTCGCGAGGTCGAAGGTGCCGCTCATCGCCCTCGTCGGAGGCGTCTTCGGCGCGGCTGGCGGGTACCTCATGCAGTGGTGGATGAATGCCGTGGACTACGCCATCAACGTCGGCAACCGGCTCCCGCACAGCCCGCCGACCAACATCCCGATCACGTTCGAGACCGGCGTGCTGCTCGCATCTCTCAGTATCGTCGTCGGCTTCGCCGCGCTGTGCGGCTTCCCGCGCACCTACCACCCGACTTTCGAGCTGGACGCGTTCCGGACCGCCTCCGTGGACGCGCTGTGGCTCTCGGCGGAGGTGAAGCCGGACGAGGCCGAGGCGGTCGTGAAGGAGCTCCGGGAGCTGGGGGCGCTGCAGGTGTCCGCGGTGGAGGAGGCGCGATGAGGAGGATCCTCGCGGCCGCGGCGGCGGTCGGGCTCCTCGGCGGGTGCGAGGTGTTCGATCCGATGATCTCGCAGCAGAAGGTGAAGGCGTACCGGGAGAGCGAGTTCTGGCCCGACCGCATCTCACAGCGCCCTCCGCAGCCCGGGACGGTGTCGCGCGAGGACCTGACCTCGCCCGAGGTCGCGACCGGGCGCGGAGCGGACGGCAAGGTGCTGACGCGCGTGCCCATCCCGCTCACGCGCGCGCTCCTCGAGCGCGGCCGCGTCCGGTTCGAGGTGAACTGCGCGGTGTGTCACGGCTACCTCGCCGACGGCGTGAGCCTCGTCGCGCGCAACATGGCGCTGCGGCCGCCGCCCTCGCTCCTCGCGCGCGCCCAGCAGCCCGACGGCTGGTACTTCCAGGTGATGAGCGAGGGGTTCGGGGTGATGCCGTCCTATGCCAGCGCGCTCACGGTCGAGGATCGCTGGGCGATCGTGGCCTACCTGCGAGCTCTGCAGCTCAGCCAGAGCATGACCCTCGATCGGCTCGCCCCCGAGGACCGGGCCAGGCTCGAGAAGGAGGGGCGATGACGGCAGCGCGCTTCGAGGGAGGCCGGATGCTCGGCCGCGCCGCGGTGGTGGCCATGGCGGGCCTCGCGCTCACGGCCATCGGCGCCCTCATCGACGTCGACCGGGCGCTCGCGGCCTATCACGTCGCCTTCGTGTACTGGGCGGGCATCGCGATGGCGGCGCTCCTCATCAACATGGC
Source organism: Anaeromyxobacteraceae bacterium (assembly GCA_035538735.1). Taxonomy (GTDB): domain Bacteria; phylum Myxococcota; class Myxococcia; order Myxococcales; family Anaeromyxobacteraceae; genus Anaeromyxobacter_A. The sequence continues at coordinate 17,754 of DATLJU010000279.1, forward strand.
GTTCCAGGCCGGCAAGGCGAAGTGGTACGTCGTCTTGCGACGCGTCCTCGAGACGGTCCCGCTGTCGGGCGTGCTGTTCGTCGTCCTCTTCATCCCCGTCCTGCTCGGGATGGGGCACCTCTTCCCATGGCTCCACCCCGAGCGGCTGTCGCCCGAGCTGCGCGAGCTGGCGGAGCACCGCCGCCCCTACCTCAACGTCCCGTTCTTCGTCGTGCGAGCCGCGCTCTACTTCGCGGTCTGGATCGCGATCGCGCGCCTCCTGTACGGCTGGTCGGTCCGGCAGGACGGGGAGGGGGGCGCGCTGCTCACCTTGCGCCAGCGCCGCCTCGGCGCGGGCGCCTTGCCGCTCATGGCGATCGTCATCAGCTTCGCCGCGTTCGACTGGCAGATGTCTCTCGACCTGCATCTCGCGTCGACGATCTTCGGGGTCTACTTCTTCGCGGGCTCGTTCCTGGCCGCGTTCGCGGTGCTCATCCTCGCGCTCGCGAGCACGCGCACGGTCGAGGGCACGCCGGGCGCACTGATGAACGCCAACCACTGGCACTCGCTCGGCAAGTACCTGCTCGCCTTCGTCGCCTTCTGGGCCTACATCGCGTTCTCGCAGTTCATGCTGATCTGGATCGCGAACCTGCCGGAGGAGGTGCCCTGGTACCTCGCGCGAGGAAGAGGCGGCTGGCTCACCACCGCCGTCTTCCTCGTCGTGTTCCACTTCCTGGTGCCGTTCTTCGTGCTGCTCCACCGCGATCTCAAGCGGAGCCCGCGCGCGCTCTCGTTCATCGCGGTGTGGGTGCTCCTCGTGCACTACGTCGACGTGTACTGGGTGATGATGCCGGCGCTCCAGCACGACCCGCGCGGCGCGGTCGGGCTGCACTGGACCGACCTCACCGCCGTGCTCGGCGTGGGCGGCGCGTTCGCGGCGTACGTCGTGTGGCGCGTGCGCGGGGTGAGCTCCGTCCCGGTCGGCGATCCCTATCTCTCCGAGTCGCTGAGGTACGAGCCGTCATGAGCGAGCGCGAACTCATCCACGAGCACCCGCCCGCTGCGCACGGCGGCATCGCGCACCCGCCGGCGGAGGAGGACGTCGTCCCCTCGAGGCGGATCGCCCTCGTCGGGGTGGGCGCGCTCATCGTCTTCTTCGTCGGCTCGCTGGCGGCGGGCCTCGGGATGAGGACGCTCCGGCGCGAGCTCAACCCGGACGGCCCGGCGCCGATCCCGGCCGAGGTGGGCAAGGCGAAGATCGGCATGATCGAGCAGCGCCTCTTCGAACACGCCAACCAGGGCCCGGCCTGGCGCGCGCAGGCCGAGCGCCGCCTCCACTCCTACGGCTGGGCGGACCGCGAGCGGGGGATCGTTCACATCCCGATCGACCGCGCCATGGAGCTCGTGGTGAAGGGGGAGCACCCGTGAAGAAGGCGGCCGCGCTCCTGCTCCTCGCCCCCGCGCTGGCGCTGGCGCTCCCCATCGGCCAGGCGCTCCACAAGCCGGTGCCGGTCGAGGCCAACGCCCAGCTCCCGGCGGCGCTGCAGGACGTCGAGATCGAGGAGAAGCTCGGGTCGAGGCTGCCGCTCGAGGCGCGCTTCACGACGCAGGACGGGCGCGCGGTGCGGCTCGGCGATCTCCTCGGCGGCCATCGCCCGGTGGTCCTGTCGCTCGTCTACTTCAACTGCCCCATGCTGTGCGGGCTCATCCTCACCGGGGCGGCGCGCGGCATGCGCGAGACCGGCCTCGCGCTCGGCAAGGACTTCGACGCGGTCACGCTCAGCTTCGATCCGCGGGACTCGACCAAGGTCGCCGCGGAGCGCCAGCGCGGGTACCTGCAGGCCTTCGGGGATCCCACGGCGAGGCAGGCCTGGACGTTCCTCACCGGCGCCGCGCCCGAGATCGCGGCCGTCACCGGGGCGGTCGGCTTCAAGTACGCCTGGGACGAGCCCTCGAAGCAGTTCGCGCACGCGGCGGCGATCGTCGTGTTGACGCCGGACGGCCGCGTGTCGCGTTACCTGTACGGCGTCGAGTTCCCGGCCCGCGATCTCCGCCTGGCGCTGGTCGAGGCGAGCGAGGGGCGCGTCGGGACGAGCTTCGATCGCCTGCTCCTCACCTGCTTCCGCTACGACCCCGCCAGCCGCAGGTACGAGCCGTACGTGATGGGGGTGGTGCGGGTCGCGATGCTCGGGGTGCTGGGCGGGCTCGCGCTCATGCTCGGCGTGTACTGGCGGCGCGAGATCAAGGGCAAGCGCGTGAGGGGCGGCGGATCCCGGCCGCCGCCCACGGCGCGGCCGCTGCACCACGAGGACGCGAAGCGATGAACGACCTCATGCGCAAGATCCTGTTCCTGCCGGAGCAGGGATCGGCGTACGCGGCGGAGGTGGATCGCCTCCACTTCTTCGTCATCACCGTCACGATGATCGGCGCCACCGGCGTCGCCCTGGCGGCCATCGTCTTCTACATCCGCTACCGGCGCCGCGCGGCGGTCCAGCCGACCGAGCACATCGAGCCGAAGGCGATCCACGAGGTGCTCTTCATCGGGGTCCCGCTCACCTTCTTCCTGCTCTGGTTCGCCATCGGCTTCCCGCTCTTCGTGCGGCTGCAGACGCCGCCCAAGGACGCGATGGACGTCTACGTCCAGGGCAAGAAGTGGATGTGGAAGTTCGCCTATCCCGGCGGGCCGAACGGGGTGGACGTGCTGCGCGTCCCGGCGGGCCGCCCGGTGCGGCTGCTCATCACCTCGCGCGACGTCATCCACTCGTTCTTCGTGCCGGACTTCCGGCTGAAGCAGGACGCCGTCCCCGGCCGCTACTCGCAGATCTGGTTCACCGCCAAGGAGCCGGGCAGCCACCAGGTGCTGTGCGCCGAGTACTGCGGCATCGGGCACTCCGCCATGCTGGCCGAGATCGTGGCCATGCCGCCCGCCGAGTTCGACGCCTGGCTGGCGGAGACGCGCCGCGCGAGCGTGGTCGCCTCGCAGGACTCGCCCGACGACCGGGCCGACCCGCGCACCAGCCTCGCCGAGCAGGGGCGGCGTCTCGCGGCCGAGTACGGCTGCTTCAAGTGCCACACCGTCGACGGGACGCGGCACATCGGGCCCACCTGGCTCGATCTCTACCGCAAGACCGAGAAGCTGCAGGACGGCAAGACGGTCGTCGCCGACGAGGCCTACCTCACCGAGTCGATGATGGATCCGTCGGCCAAGCTGGTGGCGGGCTACCAGAACGTGATGCCCACCTTCCAGGGCCGGATCCCCGCGCCGGAGATCGCCGCCATCGTGGAGTTCATCAAGACCCTGCGCACCGACGCGGTGCGCCCCGAGCCGTCCAAGGGCCCCGTCTATGTCCCAGTTCCCGGCTACGACCCCACCATCACCCGCTGAGGCGCCGGCGTACAACCCGCGCAACTACCTCAACGCGGAGCCTGGGATCCGCTCGTGGTTGCTGACGCGCGATCACAAGCGCATCGGGCTCATGTTCCTGGTGCTCAGCGGCGTCTTCTTCTTCGTCGGCGGCGTCTTCGCGCTGCTGGTCCGGATCGAGCTGCTCACGCCCGGTCCCACCATCATGAGCGCGATGACCTACAACCGGATGTTCACGCTGCACGGCGTGGTCATGATCTTCCTCTTCATGATCCCCGCCATCCCCTCCGGGTTCGGCAACTTCTTCCTTCCCATCATGGTGGGCGCGCGCGACGTGGCCTTCCCCAGGCTGAACCTCTTCTCGCTCTACCTGTATCTGATCGGCGCCGGCATCGCGCTGTACGGGATGATCCACGGCGGCACGGACACCGGCTGGACGTTCTACGCGCCGTACAGCACGACCACCATCACCAAGGTCGTGCCGGTACTGCTCGGCGCCTTCGTCCTCGGCTTCTCGTCGATCCTCACCGGCCTCAACTTCATCGTCACCACCCACACGCTGCGCGCGCCCGGCATCACCTGGATGCGCATGCCGCTCTTCGTGTGGTCGATCTACGCCACCTCGATCATCCAGATCCTGGCCACGCCCGTCCTCGGCATCACGCTGCTCATGGTGGCGGTGGAGCACGCCTTCGGCTTCGGCATCTTCGATCCGGCCCGCGGCGGGGACCCGATCCTCTTCCAGCACATGTTCTGGTTCTACTCGCACCCGGCGGTCTACATCATGGTGCTGCCGGCGATGGCGGTGATCTCGGAGGTCATCTGCGCCGCCGCCCACAAGAACATCTTCGGCTACAAGGCGGTCGCCTTCAGCTCGCTCGGGATCGCCTTCGTCGGCTTCTTCACCTGGGGGCACCACCTCTTCACCTCGGGGCAGTCCACGCTCGACGCGGGCATCTTCGGCGTCCTGTCGATGTTCGTGGGCATCTTCACGGCCATCAAGGTCTTCAACTGGACGGCCACGCTCTACAAGGGGGCGGTCTCCTTCACCACCTGGTTCGCCTACTTCTGCGGGTTCCTCTTCTTCCTCGTCTTCGGCGGGATGACCGGCATCGCCCTCGCCACGGTGTCGCTCGACGTGCACTGGCAGGACACCTACTTCGTGGTGGCGCACTTCCACTTCATCATGGTGGGGGCCGTCATCATGGCCTGGCTGGCGGCGCTCCACTACTGGTGGCCCAAGATGTTCGGCCGCATGTACCCGGAGCGGTGGGGGCTCGTCGGGGCGGTCACCATCATCTTCGGCTTCAACGCCACCTTCGTCCCGCAGTTCCTGCTCGGGAACTACGGCATGCCACGCCGGTACTACTCGTACCCGGAGCGCTTCTGGCCGCTCAACGTGGCCTCCACGCTGGGCGCGACGCTGCTCGGGTTCGGCTTCCTCCTCATCCTCGTCTACCTGCTGTGGTCGCTGAAGTACGGCCGGGTGGCGAGCGCGAACCCGTGGGGCTCGCGAGGGTACGAGTGGGGCACGCTCTCGCCGCCGCCGACCGAGAACTTCGTCGGGCAGCCGGTCTACACGCACGGTCCACACGACTACACCGAGGGCGCGGTCCAGGGCGGCGACGTCCCGCCGGGCGAGGTGACGCATGCAGTTTGAGGCCTACGTCGCGCACCACTTCCCGAACCTGCGGCAGCAGGAGCACGCCGCGCGGATCGGGATGTGGCTGTTCCTCGCCACCGAGCTCCTGCTCTTCGGCGGGCTCTTCACCGCCTACTCGGTGTACCGGTTCCTCTACGCCGAGACCTTCGCCGAGGCGAGCCATCACCTGAGCGTGACGGCCGGCACGATCAACACCGTCGTCCTCATCACCTCGTCGCTGACGGTGGCGCTGGCGCACCACCTCACGCAACAGGGGAAGGGCCGCGCCGCCGCGCTCTCCCTCGCCATCACGCTCGCCTTCGCGGTCGTGTTCCTCCTCATCAAGGCGTGGGAGTGGACGCACGACTTCGAGGAGGGGCTCCTCCCCGGCCGCTACTTCCACTCCGCCGAGCTCACGGCGGTCGGCGCGCCGATGTTCTTCACGATCTACTTCCTGCTGACGGGGCTCCACGGGCTGCACGTCGTGGTCGGGATGACCGTGCTGGCGGTGCTCATGGTGCAGTGCTGGCGCGGCCGCTACGACCACGGCTACGTGACCCCGGTCGAGCTGGGGGGCATGTACTGGCACCTCGTCGACCTCATCTGGATCTTCCTCTACCCGCTGCTCTACCTCATCTGACGGAAGGCCCATGGCCATCGCGACCCGCGACTCGCACGAAGCTCGGGAGCACGGCGGCGGACACGGCGCGCAGCGCTACTGGATCGTCTGGGCGCTGCTCCTCGCCGGCACCTTCCTCACCTTGGTGCTCTCGCGCGTGCACCTGCCGTCCCCCTTCCACCTCCTCGTCGCGCTCGCGATCGCCTCGGCGAAGTCGATGCTGGTGGTGCTGTTCTTCATGCACCTGGCGGAGCACGCGGGCGCACCTCGGCTCATCTTCGCGACCAGCGTCTTCTTCATCGTGCTGCTCATCTCGCTCACGGTGTTGGACAACGCCACGCGCTTCCCGCTCATCAACCCGGGTCGCGGACCGACGCTGCAGATGGAGCCGCCCGGCCCCGACATCCTCACGCCGCGCGGTCCGCCCGCGCCCGCCGAGCGGATCGACATGCCCACCGTCGAGCAAGAGGGGCGCGACGTCCCGCAGCCGCCGCCGAAACCCGAGCACTGATGGGGAAACAACCGTTCGCCCTGAGCGTGGGCGCGCAACCCGAAGAGGGTGAACGCAACCGGCGCCGCCCGCTCGCCTCGGGCGTCCGGATCAGGCTTCCGACCGCCGCTCGCCCGGCGGAAGCTCGGGGAACAGCCGCATCGTGATCGGCACGAGCGCGAGCCCGATCGCGACCATCGCCAGATTCCAGCTCGCCCACCCATGGTGCGGGAAGATCCAGATCGTCGCCGCCAGCCAGGCGGCGAGGGGGAGGTCGGCCCAGAACGCGCCGGGCCTCCGCCGCGCCAGCAGGCCGGCCGCGATGGCGAGGAGCGCCACGGCGAGACCCGTGACGAGGTTCGCCGCGTCGTGATGCCACAGGAGGGACGTGACTGCCAGATACACCCCGAGCAGCACGTTGAGCGCGCTCGACGCGATATCCCGGTGCACCGGATCACCTCCTGTTTCGAGGATAAGGGCGCGGCCGCGAGGCGGCAGCGGAGGCCCGTGTGAGCGGCTGCGCTGCGCCCGCTCGCGCGCCAGCGCGCCCTTCCAGGCTCGTGGTGCGGGCAGCGCAGAAGGCGGGCTGGCTCCGCCGCGCGTCACCCGGCAGCGAGGAGCTCGGCGGCGACCCGGTCGTACACCTCGAGATCGCGATCCGAGAAGCAGCAGAACACGACGCGCTCGAGCGGCGGGTAGGCGTCGAGGCCGCGGCGCACCTGCTCGACGGCGATGCGCGTGGCGGGCTCCAGCGGATAGCCGTAGGCGCCGGTGGAGATGGCCGGGAAGGCGACGCTGCGAAGCCCCGCCGCCGCGGCGATCCGGAGCGCCTCGCGGTAACACGAGGCGAGCAGCTCCGGCTCGCCGCGGGCGCCGCCGCTCCAGACCGGCCCGACCGCGTGGAGGACGTGGCGGGCGAGGAGGCGGTGCCCTCGCGTCAGCTTCACCTCGCCGGGGCGAGCGCCTCCGAGCGCGCGGCACTCCTCCAGCAGGCCCGGCCCGGCGGCGCGGTGGATCGCGCCATCGACACCGCCGCCGCCGAGGAGGGAGGCGTTGGCCGCGTTGACGTTCGCGTCCACCGCGAGCGTGGTGAGGTCGCCGCGGAGCGTCTCGATCCTGCCCTCGAGCCAGCGCGCCACGAACTCGTTCCTAGCGGGCGCCCCGCGCCGCGTCATCATTTCTGGTAGATCCGCTCCCGTGACCGGCCGGCCGCGCATCCTCGTCGTCGAGCCGCGTGGAGCCGAGGCGCTCTGCGCGGGCCTGGCGCAGCAAGGGCTCGACCCTGCGCAGGCGGCGAGCCCCAGCGAGGCGCTGCTGGCGTTGCCGAGCGTCGCGCCGCAGGGGGTGCTCGCCGCCGTCGACGGGCCGGCCGACGGCGTGCTCCTGGCCCGCGGCCTGGCGGAGCTCGGGTCGGACGCGGCGCTCGTGGTGATGGCGGACCCGGAGCGGATCGAGGCGGCGGTGGCCGCGCTGCGCGCGGGCGCGGAGAGCTACCTCCTCCGGCCCGCGGACGCCGCGCAGGCGGCGGTGCTGCTCGGGAAGGCGCTCGACAAGCGGCGCCTCCGGCTCGACGCGGCGCTGCTGCGGGCCGAGCTGCGGCGGTCGCACGCTCTCGTCGGCAGCGCACCCGAGCTGGACGTCGTGAAGGAGGTGGTGCGTCGCGCGGCGCCGACCAAGGCGACCGTGCTCGTGCTGGGCGAGACCGGCACCGGGCGGGAGCTCGTGGCCCAGGCGATCCACGACGCGTCCCCGCGGCGCGATCGGCCCTTCGTGCGGGTGAGCTGCGCCGCGCGATCGCCGGCACTGCTGGAGGCCGAGCTGTTCGGGCACGAGCCGGGCGCCTTCGCCGACTCGGCGCTCCGGCGGGAGGGGAGCCTCGAGGCGGCACACGGCGGGACCGTCTTCCTGCACGAGGTGGCGCACCTGCAGCTCGGGCTCCAGGTCAGGCTCCTGCGCGTGCTGCAGCACGGAGAGCTGGAGCGGATGGGCGGCCGCGAGGCGATCCGCTGCGACGTGCGGGTCGTCGCCTCGTCGACCCGCGACCTGGCCGAGGCGGTGCGCGAGGGGCGGTTCCGGGACGACCTCTACTATCGGCTCAACGTCGTCACGGTGGTGCTGCCGCCGCTGCGCGAGCGCAAGGGCGACATCCCGGCGCTCGTCGAGTCGTTCCTGGCGCGGTCCCCCGCGGCGCGCGAGAGCGGCGTGGAGACGCTCTCGCCCGGCGCGCTCTCGGCGCTCTTCGCCCATGACTGGCCGGGGAACGTCCGCGAGCTCGAGGCGGTGGTCGTGCGCGCCGCCGAGCTGTGCGGCGGGCGCGAGATCGGGGTCGAGCACCTGCCCGCGGCGCTGCAGGGAGGTGCGGGACAGGGGGCGAGCGCGCTCGTGCCGGGCGCCACGCTGTTCGAGATCGAGCGCGACGCGATCCTGCGCACGCTCGACCGGATGGGCGGGTCGACGATCCGCGCCGCGGAGACGCTCGGCGTGAGCGTCCGCAAGATCCAGTACCGCCTGAAGGAGTACCGCCTCGGCCAGCACGTCCCGCGCCGCCGGGGCGCCGACGCTCCGCCTTGGAGCGGGGGCGAGTAGGCGAGGAGCGCCCGGACCCCTTCGCGGGGCCGGGCGCCGAGGCCGTCACTGACCGCTGTACACGTGCGCGCTCTGCTGCGCGGTCGGGAGCATCTCCATCCCGAGGTACGTGAACATGATGACCGCGAACCCCGCGATGGCGAGCCAGGCGCCGCGGTCGCCGCGCCAACCCTTCACGCGCCGCAGGTGCAGGTAGGCGCCGTAGACGAGCCACGTGACGAGCGACCAGTTCTCCTTCGGATCCCACACCCAGTAGTCGCCCCAGGCGCTCTTCGCCCACACCGAGCCGAAGAGCAGGCCCACGGTGAGCAGCGTGAAGCTGAACTTGATGGCGTCGTAAGTGACCTGCTCGAGGTCGAGCGCCTTCCCGGTGAGGACCGAGCCGGCCCGGGTCGAGAGGAGCCGGCGCACCCACTCCCAGCGGCCGGCGGCGAGCTGCACCGCCGCGACCGCGGTCGCGAAGAAGGCGGCGCCGTAGCCGACGAAGTAGACGACGACGTGGGGGACGAACCAGCCCGACTGCAGCGCCGGCGGGAGCTTCACGATCTCCGCGTCCCACTTCGTCACGGCGTAGGCGAGCGCGCCGAACGAGCCGAACGCGGCGAGCACGCCGAAGACGCGCGTGCGGTAGAGCCGCTCCATGACGAGGTAGACCGCGCCGCTGGTGAAGGCGAGGAAGACGAGGGACTCGAAGAGCGACTTGAACGGCGGGCGATCGGCCTGGAGCCACCGCCCGACGATGAGCGCGGCGTTCATGGCCAGGGCGGCGCACATCGCCCCGGTGGCGAGGCGGCCCACCACCGCCTTCGTCGACCGCCAGGCGGCGGCGTAGAGGGCGAGGGCGGCGGCGTAGGCGGCGCTGGCCGCGACGAACCAGGGGTGCTCGGCGAGGATGTAGAGCATGCGAGTCTCCCTCTAGGCGGCGGTCCGGGCCGGGACCTCGGCCGGCGGCTCGGCGCGGACGCGGCGCTTGAGGCGCGTCTCGACGTAGAACATGTAAGCGACGCCCACCATGATGAGCGTGAACCCGACGAAGACCCAGGTGACGCCCGGGTCGTGCACCGCCTCGAGGCCGGAGTACTTCGGGTTCTTCGGGTCGTAATTCACCTGGTAGAAGGTCCACCCCTGGTACGTGAACGGGTCGTTCACGGACACGAGCGCCTGCCGCTTCTCGCCGCTCGGCGTGGTCGCGGTGACGTGGCTCTGGTAGCTCTTCGCCTCCTCCTCGCGGCGCTCGAAGGCGAGGTAGCCGCGCGGCTGGGAGGCGTGGGGCGGCACGGGCGCGAAGTTCTGCCCGCCGAGCGCGACGAGCGGGGCCGTGGTGGTCGCCTCCCCGTCCACGCGGATCTCCAGCGCCGCGGCCGGGTTCGACATGGCGCGCCCCGCGGCGTCCTTGCCCTCGGCGAGGTTCGCGGCCTCGTTCCCGGGCACGTAGCTCGTCCACAGCTTCGCGATCGAGAAGGCGTTGCCGCCGGGGAGCAGGTGCTTCACGCCGGGCTCCGGGTCGAAGCTCGCCTTGAGGCGCCACTCCATCCGGCCGTCGGCCATCGCCTTCGGCTCGTAATAGCCGACCCGGTACTCGGTCGCGTAGCGGACGAGATCGAACTGGTCGAGGCGCAGGTCGAAGCCGAGCGCCGCGGTCGCCGGGATGGGCTGGCCGCGGGCGTCGTAGCCGGCCACCTGCACCTGGCCGCCCTTGGTCACGTAGACCTGGTTCACCGTCGAGCCGTCGGCGAAGAGCTCCACCCGGCCGCGGACCGCGAAGAAGGACGAAAGGGCCGCCCCGACGAGCGAGGTGATGAGCCCGAGGTGGCAGACGAAGAACCCGAGGTTCTTCGCCTTGACGGGGAAGCGCAGCAGCGCCGAGTTCACCACCGCGGCGCCGAACAGGGCGACCAGACATGCGAACCACAGGCTGTGGAAGAGGTCGTCCAGCCGGAGCGCGACGATGAGATCGCCCACGGCGCCGTAGTTCGCCGTGTACTCCTCGAACGGACGCCCCTGCAGGATCAGCGTGCCGAGCGCCGCGGCGAGGGCGAGGATGACGAGCAGCACCGAGGCGAAGCGGAAGCCGGCCATCACCTCCCGCCACCGGCCCGGCAGGAGCTGCGAGAGCGCGAACGTCGCCACGCCGGCGATGAGGCCCGCCACGACGAGCTGCTTCGGGCCTGGCTCGACGAAGAGCTGCAGCACGCCACCCGTGAGCAGGGCGGCGGCCACGAGCAGGACGATCTTCACCTGCTCGCGCAGCCCCGCGAGCCGCTCCAGGGCCGACGGCGTCGGCCTGGCCGAGGCCGAAGAATTGTCGCTCACGATGACCCTCCGTTGGTGCCGGGCCGTCGAGCAAGGGGCGTGCCCTCAGGTGCGAGGGGTGGAAAACCTCCTGATCCGGCGCAATCGCCGGCTCGGGCCTCGCCGTGAAGACGCACGAAACGCCACGCGAAATCTTCGCGACGCAAATGTTTCGTGGCGTTCGAGGGCACGCTGGCTCGAGCCATCCTGCGGGCGCCCGGCGGCGGCGCCGCTTCCCGCTGAAGGCACGGGGTGCGGCGGGTGGCTCGAACGCGCCTCGGCTCGGCCGCTCTGGTGCCGCGGACGCGCGGGCTCCCTACTTTGGTCGTATGGCCGACCGCGACCTGGCGTTCGAGAACGTCCTCTCCGGCGGGAGGGCCGGGAAGCGCACCGCGCTCATCGTGTTCCCCATCGTGGTCGTGCTGGCGCTGCTCCTCGGGTTCGCCGCCGTCTCCATCTCGCGCTCC
>DATLJU010000280.1:0-18643 GCA_035538735.1 Anaeromyxobacteraceae bacterium
GCTATGTGAGGGAGGAGCAACGCCGCGATGCGAAGCGCATCGTTCGCCGCGGCGATGGGAGGGGATTTCTTCACAGGCTCTCTCTCTCAGGCGACCTTGCGCGGCGTCGTCACCGGCCCGAGCCGCCGCACGGGCAGGCGCGCCTGCACGCGTGCCGTCTTGCCGTCCTGGAACTTGATGGTGGCGTCGATGTCGACCGCCTCGGCGTCGCCGTACACCGCCCCGATGACGTCACCGTAGCGCTGCTCCACCACGGCGCGGCGCACCTTGCGGGTGCGGGTGAGCTCGTCGTCGTCGGCGTCGAGCTCCTTGTAGAGGAGCACGAACTTCTGGATGCGGGCGGCCTGCGGCAGCGTCTCGTTGACCGCCGCCACCTCGCGCTCGACGAGGTCGTACACCTCCGTCCGCGAGGAGAGGTCGGCGTAGGTCGTGTAGCCGATCTTCTGCTTCTCGGCCCACTTCCCGACGATGCCCATGTCGATGCACAGGAGCGCGCCGAGGTAGGGACGGTCCTGCCCCACCACCACCGCCTCCTTCACGTAGGGCGAGAACTTGAGGCGGTTCTCGATGAACTGGGGCGAGTAGCGCGTCCCGTCGCCGAGCCGCATCACGTCCTTGAGCCGGTCGATCACGACCAGGTGGCCGTCGTCCATGTGCCCGGCGTCGCCGGAGTGGAGCCAGCCGTCTTTCACCGCCTCGGCGGTCGCGGCGTCGTTCTTGTAGTAGCCGAGGAAGACGGAGGGGCTGCGCGACAGGATCTCGCCCGCCGCCGTGATCTGCAGCTCGGTGCCGGGGATGGGCTGGCCGACGGTGTGGAAGCGGATGTCGCCGTCGCGGTGGATGCAGGAGATCCCGGCGATCTCGGTCTGCCCGTAGATCTGCTTCAGCGGGACGCCCACCGCGTGGAAGAAGCGGAACACGTCGGGGCCGAGCGCGGCCCCGCCCGTCGAGGCGGTGCGCAGGCGGGACAGCCCGAGGCGGTCCTTCAACGCGCGGAAGAGGAGCAGGTGGGCGAGGGCGTAGAGGACGCGCCAGAGGAGCGGCACGGCCTTGCGCTGGAAGCGCAGGTCCGCCACGCGCTGTCCGACCGGCATGAGCCGCTCGTACATGAACCGCTTGAAGGGCGTCGTGTCCATGATGCGGACCTGAACCGACGAGACCATCCCCTCCCACACCCGCGGCGGCGCGAACATGACGTGCGGGCCGATCTCGCGCACGTTCTCCATCACCGTCTCCGGCTCCTCCGGGAAGTTGACGGTGAAGCCGAGCGCCAGCGCCGAGGACAGGCACATCATCTGCTCGCCGATCCAGGCCAGCGGGAGGAACGAGACGAACTCGTCGCTCTCGCGCTTCGGATCGACCTCGTGGAGCGCGAGCGCCATGCTGAGCAGGTTCCGGAAGGAGAGCATCGCCCCCTTCGGAAACCCGGTCGTACCGGACGTGTACGAGATGATGGCGAGGTCGTCCGCCCTCCCCTTCGCCACCTCCTCGTCGAAGAGCCCCGGGTGGCGCCCCAGCACCGCCCTCCCGCGCTCTCGTACCGCCTCGAACGACAGCAAGGCCGGGTGGCGGTAGCCGCGCAGCCCTCGCGCGTCGGTGTAGATGACGTGACGGACCTTCGGGAGCCGGTCCATCATGTCGAGGATCTTGTCGACCTGCTCCTGGTCCTCCGCCACGACGATGCCGGCGTCGCAGTGGTCGATGACGTAGGCGACCTCGTTCAGGGTCGAGTCCTGGTACACGCCCACCGAGGCGGCGCCCATCGCCTGCGCGGCCAGCTCGGAGATCACCCACTCCGGCCGGTTCCCGCCGACGATGGCGAGCTTGTCCCCTCGCGCGAGCCCCAGCTCGCGCAACCCGAGCGCCAGCTCGCGCACCGCGTCGAGGTAGGCCTGCCAGGTACAGGACTGCCAGATCCCGAGCTCCTTCTCGCGCAGCGCCGTGCGGGCGGGGTGCCGCAGCGCGTTACGCACGAGCAGCTTCGGGAAGGTGTCGTCGCCGCGCAGGACCTCGAGGCCGCTCAAGTCCCCCTCCCCCAGTACGCGGTGGTGGGCTCGCCCAGGTAGGCGGCCTGGACGGCCGGCTCGGCGCGAACCTCCTCCGGTGTGCCGTCGGCGATGCGCTCACCGAAGTTGAGGACCGTGATGCGGTGCGACAGGTCCATGACGACGCCCATGTCGTGCTCGATCATGAGGACGGTGGTGCCGTGCTCCTCGTTCACGTCGAGGATGAAGCGCGCCATGTCCTCCTTCTCCTCGGCGTTCATGCCCGCCATCGGCTCGTCCAGAAGCAGCAGCCGAGGCTCGAGCGCGAGCGCCCGCGCCAGCTCCACCCGCTTCTACAGGCCGTACGCGAGCGTCCCCACCACCTTGTGGCGCACGTGCTGGATCTCGAGGAAGTCGATGACCTCCTCCACCCGGCGCCGCTCGGTGATCTCCTCCCGCTGCCCGGGTCCCCAGTACAGCCCACCCATCAGGACGTCGGTCCGCTGGTGCACGTGGCGCCCGATGAGGAGGTTGTCGAGGACGGTCATCCCCTTGAAAAGCGCGATGTTCTGGAAGGTCCGCGCGACCCCGAGCCGTGTCCGCGCCGAGGGCGCGACGCGCGTGAGGTCGCGGCCGTCGAAGAGGATCTCGCCCCGCTGCGGCCGGTAGACCCCGGACACGCAGTTGAGCATGCTCGTCTTGCCCGCGCCGTTCGGACCGATGATGGCGTGGATGGAGCCCTGCTCGACGGAGAACCGGACGTCCGCCAGGGCGGTCAGGCCGCGGAAGTGAAGCGTCACGTTCCGCACGTCGAGCAACGCCATGGGGCTGTTCTCGCGGACGAAGCGGCGGGTTCGCTGCGGTTGTTCGTTACTCGAGCGAGCTTACGAGGCTGCGGCGTTTCGCCGCAAGGTGGGGCCCCGCCTGGGGCATACGCTGTCGGTCAAAGACGGTCCGGAGAACCGCCTCGGACAGGCGCTTGCCGGCGTGCGATATCGAGGAGCCGGGGGGCGCCCTCAGCCGATGCCGCGCATGAGCTCCGCGCGCCGGAAGCAGCTGGTGAGATGATCGTTCACGAGCCCCGCCGACTGCATGAACGCGTAGCAGCTCTTCGGGCCGACGAAGGCAAAGCCACGGGCCCGCAAGGCCTTCGAGAGTGCGCGGCTCTCGACCGTCTCCGCCGGGACCTCCGACATGGAGCGCGGCGCGCCCACGCGCGGCGCGCCTCCGACGAAGCTCCACACGAAGCGCGCGAACGCGCCCTCGTCCCGGCGGAGCGCCAGGAACGCGCGGGCGTTAGCGACCGCCGCCTCGATCTTGCCCCGGTGCCGGATGATGCCGGGGTCGCGGAGGATCGCCTCGACGCGGCGTGGAGCGAAGCGCGCCACCACCTCCGGGTCGAACCCGTCGAAGGCGCGCCGGAACGCGTCGCGCTTGCGGAGAACCGTGATCCAGGAGAGGCCGGCCTGGAAACCCTCCAGCACGAGCAGCTCGTACAGCGCCCGATCGTCACGGAGCGGCACGCCCCACTCCTCGTCGTGGTACGCGAGGTAGAGCGGGTCGTCACCCGGCCACGGGCATCGGCGCGGCTCCGGCACCCGTCGACCTTAACGCGCGGTGGGACCGATGACCATCCGGGGCGCTCCCGGGTGTCACACTGGTTGGGGGCTACTCGCACTCGCACTTGCCGCCGCGCGCTGCTCCGGTTCCAATGTCGGCCATGACCCATCGTCTCGGCCTGAAACTCTGCGTCACCATCGCTGCCGCGCTGGCGCTGGCTCCGGCCGCGGCGAAGGCATCCACGTCGTTGCACATGGCGGGCACCGCCACCGCGCAGCCGTCGCTCGGCGCACCGGTGGGCGCCCTGGACTACAGCGGCCTCCTCTCGCTCGAGTTCCCGCCGTCGGGCTTCGACATCGGCCCGCGCCTCACCGGCGAGGCCATGTACAGCGTCACGGACCTCACGCCGGGCTCGCGCCTCAAGCTCGGAGCCCGCGCGTCGTTCGCGTATCACGGCTCCGACCTCTGGATCCTCGAAGGAGTGCCGGACGTCAAGATCGCGGTCGCGTTGAGCGACCTGCTCGCGGTGTATGGCGACGTCGGGCTCGGGCTGGCGATCTTCGGCGGATCGAGCTCAGCCGTCGCGTTCGCGTTCCAGTTTGGCGCCGGCGTCGCGTACACGCTGAACCCGAACGTGAACTTGCTCGGCGAGGTCCGAGTCAACCTCTACACGAAGAGCGGATCGACCACGTTCGTCTCGTTCCCGACGGTCGGCCTCCAGTTCCACTAAAGAGGGCTGTCCAAAACGCCCGTCCCGTCGCCGCGGCCAGCGATCCGCGGCGCATCGCTTCGTTGCTCCTCCCTCACATAGCCTACGGCTATGCTCGGTCGTCGCGCCTCGCCGGGCACCCGCGCCGCGCTTCGATCATGCGCGGCGGGGGTGTTGCGGCTCGCTGGCCTGGCTCGGTCCCGGGCATTTTGAACAACCCTGTGACGAGGTCGTGCGGCGGCGGCCATCGCCGCCTCCGAGGATCAGTCGCCGACCAGCACCGTCCCGACGCTGCCGGGGGCGAGCACCGCGCGGGCGAGCTCGCCTTCGCCGAGCTTCCCCACGATCACCACCGAGCGGGCGCCGCCCGCCAGGACGGCGAAGCTCTCCTCCAGCTTCGGGATCATGCCGCCCGAGATCGACCCATCGGCGACGCCCTGGTCGAACTGGGTGCGCGTCATGCGTGGGATCCGGCTCGACGGGTCCTTCACGTCGCGCAGCACACCCGGCGTGGAGGTGACGAGGACGAGGGCGTCCGCCCGCAGCGCCCCTGCGAGCTGGCTCGCCACCGTGTCGCCGTTGATGTTGAGCGCCTGCCCGGCCGAGTCCATGCCGAGGCAGGCGAGCACCGGGACGTAGCGGCGCTCCCAGAGATCGCCGAGGAGACCGAGGTTGAAGCCGGTCACGTCGCCCACCAGGCCGAGGTCCACCGGCCCGGGGCCCGCGCCGGTCATGACGCGCGGCGGCCGGCGCCGCGCCTGCACGGCGTGCCCGCTCGCGCCGTGCAGGCCCACCGGCATCACCCCGTTCGCGAGGAGCCGCGCGCAGCAGTCGACGTTCACCTGCCCCGCCACGACGTACTTCATCACCTCGAGCGTCGCCTCGTCGGTGACGCGCTTCCCGGCCACGAGCCGCGGATCCTGGCCCAGCTTGCGCTGGAGCGCGCTCGCCTGGGGGCCGCCGCCATGCACGAGCGCCACGCGGTGCCACCCCTCGACGAGCGCGCGCACGTCGCGCGCGATGAGGTCCATCTCGGGCGAGGCCACCACCTCGCCCCCCAGCTTCACGACGACGATCATCATGGCGGCCAAGGCCCCGGATCCTGCAGCGACGTCCCCTCGGGCAGACCGAGGACGAGGTTCATGTCCTGGATGGCCTGCCCGGCGCCACCCTTCACGAGGTTGTCGAGGGCGCCGAACAGCGCCGCGGTGCGGCGCCCCTTCACCGCGGGTCCCACCGCGACACCCACCTCGGCGTGGTTCGAGCCCGAGACCGCCGCCACCTCCGGCAGCCGCTTCCGCGGCACGCGGACGAACGGCTCGGCCGCATACGCGTCCTCGTAGAGCCGCCGCAGCCGCTCCTCGGTCCAGGCGTCGGGCAGCTCGACGAAGGCGGTCGCGAAGATCCCGCGCACGAGCGGCGCCGAGACGGGCACGAAGCGGAGCGCGAGGTCGCGTGCGCCCGCCTGGGCCAGCGCCTGCGCGATCTCGGGCAGGTGCTGGTGCTCGAGCGGCTTGTAGGTGCGGAGGTTGGCGGCGCGGACCGGATGGTGCGTGCCGGCCGAGGGCGCGACGCCGGAGCCGGAGCTGCCGGTGAGGCCCTGCACGTGCACGACGCCCTCGAGCAAGCCCGCCCGTGCCAGGGGCAGGAGCGTGAGCTCGATGCAGGTGGCGAAGCAACCGGGAGCGGCGACGAGCCTCGCTCCGCGCAGGCGGTCGCGGTTCAGCTCCGGGAGCCCGTACACGAAGCGGCCCAGCAGCTCCGGGTGCGGGTGCCTCGCGCCGTAGTACCGCTCGTACGCGGCCGGGTCCTCGAGCCGGAAGTCCCCGCTCATGTCGACGAGGCGCACGCCGGCCTGGATGAGCTCGGGGGCCTTCTGCGCAGAGACCTTGTGAGGGAGCCCGAGCAGGACGACGTCCATCCCCTCGGCCGCCCGCGCGGGGGCGAGATCCTCGAACACGAGGCCGGTCACGCCCTCGAGCGCGGGGTGCGCCGCCGCGAGCGGCTCGCCCACGTGATCGACCGATGCGACGCGCGCGAGCTCGACGTCGGGGTGGATGAGCAGCCGCCGGATCAGCTCGGCGCCGCCGTACCCGGATCCGCCGAGGACCGCCGCCCGGTAACGCTTGCTCGGCGCCATGATCTCCTCTTATACCGTCCCGCGCCGCGGCGCGGCGAGCGGCCGCGAGGCGGCCAGGGGGCGACGGGTTCGCATGCTGGCGGAGCGAGTCGAGATCGGGCTGTCCTGGCTCCAGGCGCAGCGCTTCGCGATGCAGCGGCTGCTCGAGCGGCTCGTCCGGCAGAGCTCGTTCAGCCAGGACGCACCCGGCGTCAACGCGGTCGTGGCCATGCTCGACCAGGAGCTGCGCCGGATCGGCGTCAAGACGGAGCGCATCCGGTCGCCGCGCTTCGGCGATCACCTCTACTTCGAGAGCGCGGCCCAGGGGCCCTTCACCTTCCTCATCGGGCACACGGACACCGTTCACCCTCGCCGCGCCTTCGAGGGCTTCGAGCTGGCGGGCGACCTGGCCAAGGGGCCCGGCGTCTTCGACATGAAGGGCGGGCTGGTGGTGATGCTGTTCGCGCTCGAGGCGCTGGCGCGCGCGGCCCTCCTCCGCCACGTCCCGGTGCGCGGCCTCATCGTCTCGGACGAGGAGGTAGGCTCTCCCGACTCGCAGCCGCACCTGCGCCAGCGCGCCCAGGGCGCCGCCTGCGCGCTGGGGTTCGAGCCCGGCCGCGAGGGGGACGCCCTCATCACCCGCCGCAAGGGCGTCGCCTCGCTGCAGGTGATCGCGCGCGGCGTGGCGGCCCACGCCGGCAACGATCACGAGCGCGGCAAGAACGCCATCTGGGCGCTGGCGCGCTTCGTCGACCGCGTGCAGTCGCTCACCGACTACGCGCGCGGGCTCACCGTGAACGTGGGCGTCGTCCAGGGTGGGACGACCAAGAACATCGTCCCCGATCTGGCGCGCGCGGAGGTCGAGCTGCGGTACGTGACGGCGGAGGACGGCGAGCGGCTCTACGCGACGCTGGAGGAGGCGGCCGCGGCGGCGCCGGTGGAGGGGACGCACCTCGAGGTCGTGAAGACGGCCTGGCGCCCGCCCATGGTGCGCAGCGACGCGTCGGCCGAGCTGGCGCGCGAGCTCGGCGGGTGTCAGGAGGAGAGCGGCCTCGGCTCCGGCGAGGCCCCCCTCTCCGGCGGCGGCTCCGACGCCTGCACGACCAGCGACATGGGCATCCCCTCGATCGACGGCCTCGGCCCGCGCGGCTCCGGCTTCCACACGCTCGAGGAGAAGGTCGACCTCACCTCGCTCGTGCCGAAGGCGATGGCCGTGGCGCGGTTCCTGGCGAGGCGCGGCGGGTAGTCGGAGCCCGCCCCGGCGCGCGCCTGCCGTTCGCCGTTCCGGCTCCCTCACCCTCCCGCCAGCCAGCACGACACGAGCGCCCGCCCCGCCACGCCGCGCGCGCGGTCGTCTCCGTCCTCGAAGCGACCGATCGTGAAGCGTGGCCCCTCCGCCGGCGCCTGCCCGAACGACGGATCCACCGGGATCCAGCGCCCCCCGGCGAGGATCTCGGCCCACTCGTGCCAGACGAGGGTGCGGCCGTCGAAGGCGACCCCGACCGCGCGACGCCCACGGAGGCCGGCGCGCGCGGCGAGCGCGAGATAGCGCACGGTGCGCTCGCGGCAGCTCGTACCCTCGGGCCAGGTGCGCGGGATCTCGGGTGGCGCGGCCGGCGGGGCGGGATCGCGCGCCACGCCGCACACCTCCGCCACGTCGCGCGAACGCGGCAGCGCTCGGCCCGAGAGGAGCGGCGCGGCGCGGGGGAGCCGGGCCTCGGGATCGCGGACGAAGCGCGTCGCCTGCGTCGGCAGGAGGACCTCGTCGGGCGCGGCGCCGGGCGCGGCGCGGAACCGGACCGGCGCCCCGAGGATCCGCCCCTCGAGCCAGGCGCCCAAGCGGCGGGCGCACGCGTCGCCCTCCTCGCCACTCTCCTCGTCGCGCACGCGCAGGCAGCGCTCCTCGCTGTCGGGCGTCGAGGAGAGGAGGAGCTCGGCGAGGCTCGCCGGCGCGGGGCCGGGCCCCTGGGCGCGCCGCCGCTCGCGCCCGTCGGCGACGATGCGGACCCGCACCGTTCGCGCCTCGCCGCTCGGCGCGGTCTCGAGCTCCACGAGCCAGCCGATGAGCCCGCCCCCCGCCTCGGCCGGCGCCCGGAGCTCGCTCTTCCACTCACCGCGACACGTGGTGGGCTCGCAGCTCACCGCCAGCCGCGCCCACCCGACCGGCTCGCCGCCGATCTCGACCCGGTATCGGGCGTCCACCGGCGGCAGCGCGAGCGTGGCGCAGGCAAGGGTCGCGGCGAGCGCGATCACCGCGCCCTCGCTCGGCGCCGCAGGACCAGGCGCAAGGCGACGGCCACCGCGGCGATCCCCATGACCCACCAGGCGATCTCGGTGTACCGCTGGAAGAACCGGATCATCTCGTCGACGTTGCGGACGAGGAGCGCGCCGACCCCGAGCAGCAGCGCGTTCCAGAGCGCCGCGGAGATGGCGCCGAGGAGGAGCACGCGACCGACTGGCAGCCGCGCGGCCCCGGCGGCCAGGAACAGGAAGGCCCGGATCCCGGGGAGGAACCGGTTCGCGACGAGGAGGAGGCCGCCCCACCTCCGGTACGCGGCCTCGAAGCGGGCCAGGCGATCGGCGTCGAGCCTGCCTCGGCCGGCGGCGCGCGCCTCGAGCGCCGGGGCCAGCGCGCGGCCGATGCGCCAGTCGATCCACGCGCCAGCCACCGCACCCGCCGTCACGGCGGCGAAGGCGGCCGGCCACGACAGCGCGCCGTGCACCGCGTACCACGCGCCGAGCAGCACGACAGTGTCCCCCGGGAACGGCGGGAAGACGTACTCGACGAGGCTGGCGGTGAACAGGACCACGGGCGCGAACGGCCCCGTACGCGCGACCACGTCGGAGAGCAGCGCCGCGGCGCGGTCGAGGGTGCTCACGTTCCGGCGATCCTACCGCACCGGCGCGCGGGCGTCCGCCAGCGTGCTCATCAGGACCCCACCGTGGTCGGTGGCCGGCGGCGGAAGACGTCGAGCACGAAGAGGACGACCGCCGCGACGAGGGCGACGTGGACGAGGCCGGTGGTCACCTTCAGCGCGAGGCCCAGGACCCAGACGGCGAACAGGATCGCCGCGACGATCCACAAGATGGCATCTCCTTGCGACGCGTGAGCGGCAGCTCCCTCCTTCGCGAATCTGGCGCTGGACGCGCCGCTCGGCTCGCCGGCACCAGCGCTCGACGGGCGGCGCCTTGAGCGGTACCAGGTCGGCTGTTAACTTCCGCGGCGCCGCAATGCCGACCGCACGCCCCCTCCCCCGCTGGCTCCCGCTGGCCGTCGCGGCCCTCTGGCTCGCGCTGGGATGGGCGTGGCTCGCCCGCGGCGCCGCCCACCCCGGCGTCCCCTACCGGCCGTGGGCGTTCGACCACCACGCCTACTCCGACCTCCTCGCCATGGGCGGCGACCGCTACTTCGGTGGCGGGCGACCCACCCCCTATCTCGACGATTGGATCGAGTACCCGCCGCTGCTCGCGCTGGCGCTGTGGCTCCCCTCCTTCGCCTCGCACGCGCCGCTCGCCTACTTCACGGTGGGATATTTGTTCCTCGCCGCCTGCGGCCTCGCCGCGGTGGCGCTCCTCGCGCGCGTGCGCGGCGCGGACGTCTGGTGGCTCGCGGCCAGCCCCGCCCTCGCCTACTACGGCGGGCTCAACTGGGACCTCTTCCCCATCGCGCTGCTCGCCGGCGCGGTCCTGGCGCACGAGCGGGGCCGCCTCGCCGGCGCCGGCGCGCTGGCCGCGCTGGGGGCGTCGGCCAAGCTCTTTCCCCTCGCGTTCGTCCCGGCGGTCGCGGGCGCTGACAGCCGCGCTGGAAGGTGGCGGCCCCTCCTCTCCGCGGGCGCGGCGTTCGCGGCCGTGCTGGTGGCGGCGAATCTCCCGGTGGCGCTCGCGGCGCCGAACGGATGGAGCTGGTTCTGGCGCTACAACGCCTCGCGGGCGGCCGAGAACTCGGTCTGGGAGCTGCTGCGGGTCTCTCCCCAGCTGGCGCACCTCGTCTCCGAGGCGCCCTTCCTCGACGCGGTCACGGCGGCCCTCCTGGCGCTGGCGGCGGTCGCCTCCGCCGCGCTCGCCGCGCGCGTCCCCCCCCGCGCGTCGCCACGCGCGGTCCGCCTCGCCTGCGCCCTCGTGCTGGTGGTCTGGATCACCACCAACAAGGTGTGGAGCCCCCAGTACGCGCTGTGGGCCTGCGCCGCCGGCGCGCTCGCGGCCGCGCCGCGGGCGCTGCTCGCGCTGCACGCCGCGGTGGCGGTCGCCGACTACCACGTCGCCTTCGAGACGCGGGCGTCGCGCGGGCTCATCCACTTCTTCGACGCCGTCTACCTGACCGAGGAGGTGGTGCGGTTCGGCGCGTACGCGCTGCTCGCGGCCTGGATCGGACGCGAGCTGTGGCGGATGGCGCGGCCGGCGGGGGACCATCCACCGGCGCCTGGCGCGGCGGCGGGTACGCGTCCGCTCCACGCCGATGCGGCGCAGGAGGCGCGGTGAAGCCGCGCAGCGAGCGCGCGGGGTGGTGGGCCGCTGCGCTGGCGGTCCCGGCGCTGGTGCTCGCGTTCCACGCTCGCGCCGCGGCCCCGGGGCAGGCGTTCATCGGCACCGACCTGCAGAACTTCTACTTCGGCGTACGCGAGGCCACCGCCGCCGCGCTCCGCGCTGGCCACCTGCCCGGCTGGCAGCGCGGCTTCTTCCTCGGCTATCCGCTCCTCGGCGACCCGCAGGCGGCCGCATTCGATCCCGCCACGTGGCTCACCCTGCCGTGGGACGCGCCGCGCGCGCTCACGCTCGGCGTCCTGCTCCACCTGTGCATCGCGGGGTGGGGCATGCTGGCGTGGCTGCGGCAGCGCGAGCTCTCGCCGGCGGCGGCGCTGCTCGGAGCGGTGCTGTTCACGCTCGGCGCCAAGCAGACCGTCCACATCCAGCACTGGAACTTCGCCGCCTCCTGCGCCTGGTGGCCGTGGATGCTCTGCGGGCTGGAGGGGTTCGCCCGGCGCGGGCAGGGTCGTTTTCTCGTCCTCACCGCGGCCGCGGCGGCGTTGTCGTGGGTGGGCGGCGCGGCGCAGATGGCCTATTTCGGGACGCTCGTGACCGGCGCCTACGCGCTCAGGCTCGCGCCCTCGCTGTGGCGGCGCCGCCCGGCCGACGCGCTCCTCGCGCTCGCCGCCGCGCCGCTCGGGCTCCTCCTCGCGGGGCCGGCCGTGCTTCCGGTCATGGAGCTGGCGCGGCTGGGCCCGCGCGGCGCCGGCGTCGGCTACCGGTTCGCCACGAGCTGGAAGTGGCCGGACCGCCACGGCCTGTCGCTCTTCCTCATGCCCCGCGCCTTCGGGGGCCGCTGGTACATCGACCAGATGAACCTGTGGGAGGCGACGGGGTATCTCGGCATCCTCCCGCTCGGTCTGGCCGCGGCCGCCCCGTTGCGCCGGCGCGGGCTGTGGCTCTTCCTCGCGCTCGGCATCCTCGGCGTCTGGCTCTGCTTCGGCGAGGATGCCTGGCTCGGGCTGCATCACGCGTTCTACCGGTTCCTCCCGGGCTACGGGACGTTCCGGAACCCGACGCGGTCGCTCATGGTCACGTCCCTCGCCAGCGCGCTCCTGGCCGCGGAGGGACTCGACGCCCTCCGCCGCGAGGAGGGCCGCGGCAGCCGCGTGCTGCGGGCGACGCTCGTCTTGCTGGCGGCAGCCGCGATCGCGCCGGTGCTGCCGCACCTTCGCGGCTTCTCGCTCGACCTCGGACGCGCGCGCGAGGGCGCCTGGATGTCCGTCGTCCTCGTGGCCGTCTCTCTCGCCTGGCTCTCCGCCGGCTGGTGGCTCGGGCCGTCGCGCTGGCGTGGGGCGTGGGCGCTCGGCGCCGTCGCGGTGTGCGGCGCCGACCTGTACCTCGCCTTCGGCGACATGAACCCGGTCGCGCCTTCGGCCGGCGAGCGGCCGGTGCTGGCCGACCTCGCGCCGCACGTGCCCGAGGCGCCGGCGCCGCGGCGCGTGGCGGTGATCGCGGGGTGGGGGCGCACGGCGAACGCGCCGCTGCGAAACGGCTGGGAGGGGACCACCGGCTACGGGCCGAGCGTCATCGATCGGGTCAGGCTCCTCCTGGAGGCGACCGGCCAGGACCGGCTGCCGCCCCTGGCCCCCGTCGTCGCCGACACGAACTTCCCCCGGCCCCGCCCGGCGTCGCGGCTGTGGCCGCTCCTCGACTCGCCGCTCGTCGTGGCCGACCACCCGCTGCAGCTCCCGCGCGTGGCGAAGGTCGTGCCGGAGTGGAACCTCGAGACGTGGGCCTACGCCGCGCCGGCCCTGCCGCGCGTGTTCTGGGCTGGCGCGTGGTCCTCCGCCAGCGACGGCGAGCTGCGCCACGGCGACGCGCTCCTCGCCGCCGCCCGAGGCGATCGGGCCGTGATCGCGGCGGAGACGCCGCTGCCGCTCGCCTCGCCCGGCGCCTCGCCCGGCGCCGCGGAGGGCCCGGTCGCCGCGCGCGAGGTGCGCGTCGAGGGCGGCCTCGTCCGCGCGGAGCTCACCGCGCCTCGGGCCGGGGTGGCCGTCATCCTCGAGCCGTGGTTCCCGGGTTGGACCGCCACGGTGGATGGCGTACCCGCGCCGGTCGCCCGCGCCGACTACGCGTTCATGGCGATGGCTGTGCCCGCCGGAGAGCACGCGCTGCGGCTCGAGTACCATCCGACGCAGCTGGGGCGAGGGCTCGCGGTGGCGGCGGCGACGCTCGCGTCCCTCGTGGTCGCCCTGGCTTGGCGCCGGCGAGGAGAGCGGGGGACTCCTGCGACCGACCAGGCCCTCGATCGCACGCGTCACGCTGCCTCTTCGCGGTGAGCTCTACCGACGAGGCGCCGTGGGTGCCCCGGTTGCCCGGTCGTCCAGGCATACGCACCGTCAAGCTCCGGAGAATCATCGACGGCATACGACCCGAAGCAAGGCTGGAGGCTCGACATGCAAGCGAACGAGATCATGAGCCGCGCGTGGACGTGGATCGCGGCCACTGTCCTCATCATGGTGCCCGTCGCGGGGCAAGCGCAGGGCACCACGGCACCCGCCCCGAGCGCGCCGGTCATCTACCCCGCCAAGGGCCAAACGGCGGAGACGCAGACGAAGGACAAGGGGGAGTGCTACACGTGGGCCTCGCAGCAGTCCGGCTATGACCCGGTGGCCGCGGCGAACCAGCAGGCGCAGCAGGGGCAGACGGGCACGGGCTCGAGCCAGAGCGGTGGCGCCGTCAGAGGTGCGGCGAAGGGCGCGGCCGCGGGCGCGGCCATCGGCGCGATCGCCGGCGACCCCGGCACGGGGGCCGCGGCCGGGGCCGCAGCCGGTGGGATGGGCGGCGCAGCGAAGAAGAGGAAGCAGGGCAAGGCTCAGCAGGACGCCGCCGCCCAGCAGCAGGCGGCGACCAACGAGAAGCTCACCGCCTACAACAAGGCCTTCGGCGCCTGCATGGAGGGCCGTGGCTACACCGTGAAGTGAGATTCACGGAGCGTTCACCGCTCGCTCGCCGGCGTGAGACACCTCGGCTTTCGCCGCCTCTACCTGCTCGTCCTGGCGCTCGTCGGGGTGGCGTTCCTGGCTGGCATCGGCTGGGCCGTGAGCCGGAGCGCGCAGCCGCCCCGGGTCATCGACATGGCGACGGGGCCGGTGGGCGGATCATACGAAGCGTACGGCGCACGTTACCGCCAGCTCCTGGCGCGCCAGGGGCTCGAGGTGCGGCTCCGCCCGACGGCAGGCGACGTCGAGAACCTGGCGCTCCTGCGCGACCCGCGCTCGGGGGTGACGGTGGCGCTGCTCCAGGCGGGGACCACGAGCGCCCAGGAGTCGCCCCAGCTCGTCTCGCTCGGCGCGCTGTTCCTCCAGGAGATCTGGATCTTCCGGCGGGGCGAGCCGCAGGGGCGCGTGTTCGCCGGCCCTCGCGTCTCCATCGGCCCCGAGGGCAGCGGAACTCGCGCCACGATGATGAAGCTGATCCGGCTCCTCGGCGCGGAGTCTCGTGGTTATGAGCTGCTCGCCCTGCCTCCCGCCCTCGCCGCCGAGGAGCTGCAGGCCGGGCGCATCGACGGGATGGCGCTCGTCGCCGACTGGGGATCGCCGCTGGTGCAGCGGCTGGTGGCCGCCCCCGACGTCAGCCTGGTCAGCTTCGCCCGCGCGGACGCCTACGCCGCGCTCGAGCCCACCTTGCAGAAGCTGGTGCTGCCGGAGGGCGTGGGCGACCTGGCCCGGAACCGGCCGCCCCACGACGTTTCGCTGCTCGCCAGCATGACCAGCCTGGTCGTGCGTGACGACCTGAACGCGGCCGTGCAGTACCTGCTGCTCGAGGCGGCCTCCGAGATCCACGGTGGGCCCGGGATCTTCCAGAAGGCGGGCCAGTTTCCGGCGGCGGAGGGCGTGGACGTCCCGCTCAGCGAGGAGGCGCGCCGGTTCTACAGGTCGGGCCGGCCGTTCCTGCACCGCCACCTCCCTTACTGGATGGCCGTGCTGGTGGAGCGGCTGCTCATCGTCCTGGTCCCGCTCATCGGCATCGCCGTCCCCCTCCTGCGCGGCGCTCCGGGGATCTACCGCGTGGTCGTGCAACGCCGGATCCTGCTGCTCTACGGCGAGCTGAAGCTGATCGAGAGCGACCTCGAGGCGCGACCGGCCGGCTCCGGCACCGCGGATCTGGAGCGTCGCGCCGCCGACCTCGAGCGCAGGGCCGACCATCTGCGGGTGCCGCTCAGCTTCTCCCCATGGCTCTACACGCTGAAGCAGCACATCCGGCTGGTGCGGGCCCGCCTCGGGGAGCGCGACGGCGCGGGGGCGCAGGCACTGCCGCCTTGACGAGGGGGCCCCTCTCGCACCATGGTGCGCGCCCCCATGCCCATCCAGAGTGGAACCGTCTCCTTCGCGCGCTTCCGGTCGGAGCCGGCCGGCGCGCGCCCCGACGCGAAGCGCTGGCTCCTCCGCGGCCTCCGGAAGAAGGCCTTCGAGCCCCTCGAGGCTCGGAAGCCCGACGACGACCGCGCCGCGGGCTTCGTCGAGCTCGAGGACCACGACGCGACCGGCTTCGAGGCCGGCCTCTTCCAGGGCGAGCACGCGCTGTTCGCCTGGCGGATCGACCAGCTCAAGGTCCCGGCCAAGGCGCTGAAGGCGGAGGTCGACCGCTGGGCCGCGGCGTTCGCCGCGGGGCAGGGCCGGCCACCGACCCGCCGCGAGAAGGCGGCTCGCAAGGAGGAGGTGCGGCAGCTGCTGCGACAGAAGGCCGAACCGTCGTCGAAGGTCCTCGACGTGAGCTGGAACCTGGACACGGGCGAGGTCGCGATCTGGGCCACGTCGCGCAAGGTCGTGGACGAGATCGCGGCGACGATGGAGGAGGTCTTCACCGTGTCGCTCCACCCGGTCTCGGTCGGCGCGACCGCGGCGCGATCGAAGCTGGCGGAGGCGGCCCTCGGCCCGACGCCGGCGCTCGTGGGGCTCGGTCAGGAGGTGTCCCATGACGCGGCGTAACGAGGCGCGGGAGGAGGCGGCGTTCCTCCGCGGCGAAGTGGGCGTGGATGGCGCGGCTACGGAGGCGGACCAGCGCGACGCCGCCGAGGTCGAGCGCGACAAGGCGCGCGAGGAGCTCCTCCGCGGTCGGACCTGGCTCGGACGTGAGCTCCTCACCTGGCTCCTGTGGCGCTCCGAGTCGGGCGATCCGCTCGTCGAGGTGGAAGGGAGCGGGCTCGTGGTCCTCTTCACGGGCCGGATCACGCTCCGCGGCCTCGCCGGCGAGGTGACCGAGCTCACCGCCCGGGGCGCCGAGGCGCCGTACGCAGCGGAGGTGCGGCGCGCGCTCGACGCGGGGCTCCTGGTGCACCAGGCCCGGCTCCGCTTCACGCAGGGCGAGGGAGACACCGAGAAGGTGTACGAGGCGACGATCGACGCCGAGCACCTCGACATCCGCGCGGCGAAGCTGCCGGAGCTCGCCGCGGAGGAGGAGGACGACCGTGTCCTCGAGCGGCTCTTCCTCGCGGGGCAGCTCTCGCGGTTCGTGGACGCGCTCGTGGCGGCGTTCCTCGAGGAGCGGGCCGGGCGTGGCTGGGCGAAGCGGACCGTCCCGGCGCTGAAGCGCTGGATGCAGGCCCCGGGCGGCGCGGAGGGTCGCCGCGCGTGACGCGCGTGCGGCGGGGCACAAGGCCCCGCCCTGCAGGTCGTAGGGCGTAGGGCGGGGGCTTGCCCCCCGCCCGGGCTCAACTGACCGTCTTGCCGTGGGCCGACGACTCGCGCGGAGCGAGCTCCGCGTCGGCGAGCACGCGCGCGGAGTGGATGAGCGCCAGGTGCGAGAACGCCTGGGGGAAGTTCCCGAGGAGGCGTCCCGACCTCGGCTCGTACTCCTCGGAGAGCAGGCCGAGGTCGTTGCGCACCGAGAGGAGCCGCTCGAAGAGCGCCTCGGCCTCGCGCCGACGGCCCGAGTAGGCGTAGGCGTCCACCAGCCAGAAGCTGCACGCCAGGAACGCTCCCTCTTCGCCAGGCAGTCCATCGCCGGTCTGCTCGGTGTGGTAGCGGAGCACGAAGCCATCCCGCAGGAGGTTCTTCTCGATCGCCCCGATCGTCCCCTGCACGCGCGGGTCGCTCGCCGGCAGGAACCCGAGCGCCGGCATGAGGAGCAGGCTCGCGTCGAGCGCCGGGCTGTCGTACGCCTGCGTGAACGCGTTCTGCCGACGGTCGAAGCCGTGCTCCAGGATGTCGCGGTGGATGCGGTCGGCGAGCGCGCGCAGCCGCGGCAAATCCCGGCGGAGCTCGTCATCCGGACCGGTGAACTCCTCGACGATGCGCGCGAAGCGGTCGGCGGCGACCCACGCCATCATCTTCGAGTGCACGAAGTGGCGCCGGCCTCCCCGCACCTCCCAGATGCCGTCGTCCGGGAGCTGCCACGCCGATTCGATGAACTTCGCCAGCTTTCGCGCCGGCGCGCGCGCGCCGGGCTCCTCGGGCAGGCCCAGGCGCCGCCCCTCGTACAGCGCCTGGACGAGCTCGCCGTAGACGTCGAGCTGGAACTGATCGCTCGCGGCGTTGCCGATTCGCACCGGGCGCGATCCCTCGTAGCCGGGCAGCTCGGGGATCTCGAACTCGGTCAGGCGGCGCTCGCCCCGGACCCCGTACATGATCTGGAGCTCGTCGGGGGCGCCCGCGACCGCGCGCATGAACCATGCGCGCCAGGCCTTGGCCTCCTCCACGAAGCCGCCGAGCATGAGCGCCTCGAGCGTGAGCGTCGCGTCGCGCAGCCAGCAGTAGCGGTAGTCCCAGTTGCGGACGCCGCCGATGGCCTCGGGGAGCGCCGCCGTGGGCGCGGCGACGATCCCTCCAGATGGCGCGTAGACCATCGCCTTGAGCGTGATGAGCGACCGGTTCACCGCGTCCCGGTGATCACCGTGGTAGGTCGAGTGCTGGGACCACCCGGTCGACCGCCTCTCGGTGTCGGCGAGCGCCGCGAGTGCATCGAATGGCCGAGGAGGCGGCTCGTCCGCCGGGTGCCAGGTGAGCACGAACGGGACGCGCTCGCCCTTCTTCACCGAGACGGTTCCCCACACGTCGTGGTCGCCGAGCTGGAGCCGAGCGCACGTGCGGAACACGAACGCGTCCGGAGCGGTCACGAGCTCGACGTCGCCATCGTGCGCGGTGATCCATGGCTTGTACTGGCCGTAACCGAAGCGCATCACGAGAGCGACGTCGATCGGGACCGTCCCCTCGAGCCCCTCCACGATGCGGATCACGCTGTGGAGCTGCGGTCCAGCAAGAGGCATGAAGTCGACGAGGCGCACGGCGCCGCCATCGCACTCGTAGTCGGTCTCGAGGATCACCGTCCCCGGCCGGTAGCGCCGGCTGGTGCGGCGCACACGCGCGCTCGGGTAGAGGGTCCAGTGGCCGTGCTCGTCGGTGCCCACGAGCGCGGCCATGCACGCCTCGGAGTCGAAGCGCGGCACGCAGAGCCAGTCGATCGAGCCGTCGCGCGAGACGAGCGCGGAGCCGTGCTGATCTCCGACGAACCCGTAGTCTTCGATGCGCGATGCCATATCCCGAGGCCGCCTCCGACACGCTCACACGAGCTGCGCGGACATCGTCACTCCGGCCGCACCGCGAACCACTCCTCGAGGAGCTTCTCGACCGGCACCGCGTCGGCTCGCTCGCCCGCGGCGTCCGCCCGTCCCCAGCGGCCGAGCACTCCCTTGACCTCGAGCCGCCGGATGCCGCGCGGCAGCACCGGATCGACCACGAGGTGGTCGCTCGGCTCGAGCCCGAGCAGCGTCCGGATGGCGAGCAGGGGCGCCCCCGCCGCCCA
>DATLJU010000281.1:0-6432 GCA_035538735.1 Anaeromyxobacteraceae bacterium
GGCCTTCTTCGCCGCCACCTTCTTCGCCGCCTTCTTCGCCGCCTTCTTTGCCGCCTTCTTCGCCGCCTTCTTCGGCGCAACCTTCTTCGGCGCAACCTTCTTCGGCGCAACCTTCTTCGGCGCGGGCTTCTTGGCGGCGGCCTTGCGGGCGGCCGGCTTCTTCGCCTTCGCCTTGGCGGCCGGCTTTGCCTTCGCCTTGGCGGCCGGCTTCTTCTTGGCCGGAGCGCGGGCGGGCTCGGCCTCGGCGGCCGGCGTCACCGGCGCCGCCTCGGCGGGCGTCTGAGCCGGAGGCGCCTGCTCGGCGGCGGGCTGGCTCACCGGCGCGTCCGGCACCGGCGCGGACGTCTGCGTCGGCACGGGGTTGGGGTTCTCGGTGGGATTCGGGTTCGGATTCTCGGTCATGGTCGTACCCTCCGCTTCGGCCAGCATGTCGCGGTGCGCCTCGAGGCGCCGCCGCTTCTCCTTGAGCTCCTCCGCGCGCGCGCGGTCCTTCTCCACCACGTCCTTGGGCGCGCGCTCGACGAAGCTCGGGTTCGCGAGCTTCCTCTCCAGCGACGCCAGATCCGACTCTACCCTGGCGAGCTCCTTGGCGATGCGCGCCTGTTCGGCCGCCATGTCGACGGTACCCGCGAGCGGGACCCGCACCTCGAATCCGCTCCCCACCGCGACCGCGCTGCCCGGGACCCGCTGCGTCGGCGCGCCGGAGAGCGCCAGGCCCTCGACGTTCGCCAACCTCAGGATCCGGGGCTGCTCCTCGCGCACGGTCGCGAGCGCCTCGGGAGAGAGCGCGCCCACCTGGACGTCGCGCAGCGCCACCTTGAACGGGATGTTCATCTCGCCGCGGACGTTGCGCAGCGCCTCGACCACGCCGAGGACCGGCCCGAAGCCGCGCTCGGCCACCTCGTCGACGGCGCCCTTCTGCGGGTAGCGCGCGAGCATGATCGACTCGCCCCACCTTCCGCCCACCTGCGCCTGCAGCGTCTGCCACAGCTCCTCGGTGATGAACGGCATGAAGGGGTGGAGGAGCCGCAGCGAGGTCTCGAGGCAGTGGGTCAGCACGGCCTGGGCGCCCTGCTTCTTGCGGGCGTCGTCGCCGTAGAGCGCCTCCTTCGAGAGCTCGATGTACCAGTCGCACAGCTCGTGCCAGATGAACTGGTACACGGCCCCGGCGGCGTCGTTGAACCGGTAGCTCTCGAGCGCCTCGACGGTCTCGTTCACGGTTCGCTGCAGCCTGGCCAGGATCCAGCGGTCGGCCGGCGTGCGCGCCTCCGCCCGGGCCTCGGCGCCGCCGGCGCTGAACCCGCCGAGGTTCATGAGCACGAACCGGCTCGCGTTCCAGAGCTTGTTCGCGAACGCGCGGTAACCCTCGATGCGCTCCTTGGCCAGCTTGATGTCGCGGCCCTGCGCGGTGAGCGCGGCCAGCGTGAAGCGCAGCGCGTCGGCGCCGTACTGCTCCGTGATGACGAGGGGGTCGATGACGTTCCCCTTCGTCTTCGACATCTTCTGACCCTTCTCGTCGCGCACCATCGGATGCAGGTACACGTCGCGGAAGGGCACCTCGCCCATCAAGTGGAGGCCCATCATCATCATCCGGGCCACCCAGAAGAAGATGATGTCGTGACCCGTCTCCATGACGGAGGTCGGGTAGAAGGTGCTGAGCGTGGCGGTCTGGTCCGGCCAGCCCATCGTCGAGAAGGGCCAGAGCGCCGAGCTGAACCAGGTGTCGAGGACGTCCTCGTCCTGCCGCAGGCCGCCCTTGCCGCACGTGGGGCAGCTGGCGGGCGCCTCGCGCGCGACGATGACGTGCCCGTCGGGGCAGTACCAGGCCGGGATCTGGTGCCCCCACCACAGCTGGCGGCTGATGCACCAGTCGTGGATGTTCCTCATCCACGCCATGTAGGTGTTCGTCCACTGCTCGGGGGCGAAGCGGGTCCTCTCCTGCTCCACCGCCGCGATGGCCGGCTTGGCGAGCGGCTCGATCCGGACGAACCACTGCTGGGAGAGGAGCGGCTCGAGCACGGTCTCCGAGCGCTGGCAGCGCCCCAGCGGCAGGAGGTGCGGCTTCGTCCCGCGGTCGAGGCCCTTCGCGGCCAGGAGCTCCTTCACCTTCTTGCGCGCGGCGAAGCGGTCGAGCCCCGCCACCGGTCCGGCCTCGCCGTTCATGCGGCCGTCCTGCCCGATGACGGTCAGCATCTCGAGCCCGTGGCGCTGGCCGACCTCGAAGTCGTTGAAGTCGTGCGCCGGCGTGACCTTCACCGCGCCGGTGCCGAACTTCGGGTCGACGAGGATGTCGTCGGCGATGATGGGGATCTCGCGGTCGACGAGCGGATGGACCACCTTCTTGCCGATGAGCGCGCGGTAGCGCTCGTCGTCCGGGTGGACCGCCACCGCGGTGTCGCCGAGCATCGTCTCCGGCCGCGTCGTCGCGACGACGATCTCACCCGAGCCGTCGGAGAGCGGATAGGCGAAGCTCCACAGCTCGCCCTGGTGGCCCTCCTCGTACGTGACCTCCAGATCGGAGAGCGCGGTGCGGCAATCGGGGCACCAGTTGATGAGCTTCTGCTCGCGGTAGACGAGGCCCTCCTCGTAGAGGCGCACGAAGACCTCGCGCACCGCCCGGGAGAGCCCGTCGTCCATCGTGAAGCGCTCGCGCTGCCAGTCGAGCGACGCGCCGAGCGCGGCGTGCTGCTCGCCGATGCGCGACCCGTACTTCTCCTTCCAGACCCACACCCGCTTCAGGAACTCGGCCCGGCCCAGATCGTGCCGGCTCTTCTTCTCCGTCTTCTGGAGCTCCTTCTCGACGATCATCTGCGTCGCGATGCCGGCGTGATCGGTGCCGGGGAGCCAGAGGACGTTGAAGCCGCTCATCCGCTTCCAGCGGCAGAGGACGTCCTGCAGCGTGGCGGTGAGCGCGTGCCCGAGGTGCAGCGACCCCGTCACGTTGGGCGGGGGCAGCACGATCGAGAAGGGAGGCCTCTCGCGGTCGTTCTCGTCGGCGTGGAAATAGCCGCGCGCCTTCCACACCGGGTACCAGCGCGCCTCCACCTCGCGGTGCTCGTAGCCCTTGGCGAGCTCGGTGCGGGTCTCGGCGGTGGCTTCGCTCTTCACGTCATTTCTCCAAAGGTGAATATCGTGGGGCGCGGCTCGAGCGCCGGCTGGGGAGGCCCGGCGCCCGGCACGGGATCAGCGCTGGCGCTCCTTGGCGAGCCGATCGAGCTGCTCCCGGATGATCGTCTCGGCGAGCTGGGGTACCACCTCCCACGCGATCCGCTCGATGAGCTCGCGCGACGCGCGCGAGAGCGCCTCGCGCAGCAGCACCTCGTCGGCGGTGGCCGCGGCGGACGGCGCGGCGGCCGATGGTGGGGCGGTGACGCCCGAGGCGGGGGCCAGCACCGCCGCGAGCGGCTCGAAGCTCATCGGAGACTGCGCAGCCGGGCCCTTCGGCTGGTGGCCGGTCGCCGAAGGAGGCGGCACGAACTCGGACGCAGACGCGAGCTCCAGCTCTTCCGCGGAGGCCTCCGGGAGCTCGATCGGCTCGAAGTGCGACGCCTCGCGGAAGTCGACCTGCTCCAGCGGCACGACCGGCGCTCCCGGGATCGCCTCGACCTTGGCGTGACCGGGCGGCGGTGCCAGCGCGGCGGCTGGAGCGGGAGGCGCCTCCTCGGCGAGATCGACGTCCGTCCAGTCGAGGTCGATGTCCCGCGCGACGGGAGCAGCAGGCGGGGCGGCGCGAGCCGCCGGCGGCGGCCCGGAGGGCAGCCTCGGAGAGGCCTGCGCGGGGACGACGATCGGCGAGGTCAGGCGCGCGGCCACGGGCATGGGCGCGCTCGGGCGCGCCGGCGGCGGAGACCCGGCGGGCGGGCGGGCCACGGCGGGGGGCGCCCCCTGCGGACGCACGGGCGGGGGCGCTCCAGCGGGGCGGGCGACGGCTGGAGGCGCGCCGGCGGGCATCCACGGCGGCGCACGCAGAGGAGTACCCCGCGGGGGCGTCGGCGCGGGCAGGGGAGGCGCCGGCGGTCGGGCAGCAGGCTTCGGGGGTGCGGCAATCGCGGGGCCCGGCGCGGGCGCGGCCGCCGCGGGTTGCGCCGCTCCGTCGAGCAGCTGCTTCACCTTGGTGATGAGCGCCTGGCTCTCGAATGGCTTCCCGATGTGGCCGTCGGCGCGGACGGCGCGGGCGCGCCCCTCGTCGAAGGCCTCGAACGTGCCGGCGAGGAGCAGGACCGGGATGTGCCGCAGCGCTGGATCCGCCTTCACCGCCTCGCACAGCTCGTACCCGTTCTTCCGCGGCATCACGACGTCCGCGAGGATGACGTCGGGCCGGAGCTCGCGGGCGCGCGCGAGCGCCTCCTCGCCGTTGTCCACCGCCGTGATCCGGAAGTCCTCTCCCGTGAACGTGATCCCCACCACCTTCTGGATGGTGATGGAATCGTCCGCGAGGAGGAGGTTCTTGGGCATGGTTCTTCCGTGGACGTGGGTCCGTCAGCAGTAACGCCTGGATTCCATGAATGTCAAGGTTTGCGGGCGGTTTTGGGCCGCGCCGGAGCAGCTCGGCCGCGCGATCCGAACGGCGCGCCGCAACCCCGGCGAACCCCCTGCCGCGGCGGTGCGCCGCCGACGGCATCGGACCTCGACCACCCTCGAAGAATCCGGGCGCGGCAGGCGGGCCGACACCTCGCCGAGTGCGACAGCCGCACAGCGAGTCGCACCCCGCCCACCGTGAAGAGGAGCGCGCCTTCCGCTCGACCGAGCGGCCCCAGGGACGTGGTATACAATGGGCATGACGGCCGCGGTGCTCCTCGTCGACGACGAGCGCTTCGCGCGTACCCTTTACTCCGAGTATCTGTGCGGGGCCGGCTACGAGGTGGCGGTCGCCGATTCGGCCTCCGCCGCCCTCGCCGAGCTCCGGCACCGGCGCTTCGACATCCTCATCACCGACATCATCCTCCCCGGAGCAGACGGCCTCGAGCTGCTCGGCGACGCGAAGCGGCTCGATCCCAACATCGAGGCCATCGTCATCACCGCGCTGGACCGGGTGGACCCCGCGGTGCGGGCGATCAAGTCGGGCGCGAGCGACTACCTCGTGAAGCCGGTGACGCCGGAGGCGCTGCTCGTCACCGTCCAGCGCTCCCTCGCCGCGCGCACGCTCCTCGCCGAGAACAAGGTGCTCCGCGCGCACCTCCGCCTCTTCGAGGTCTGTCAGCGAATCACCTCCTCGCTCGACCATGGCCGGGCGGTGTCGCTCGCGCTCGCCGCGCTCGCGGCCGAGCTCTCCGCCTCGGGCGCCGTCTTCGTCGAGCGGGGGGAGCGGTCGGGCCCTCCGGCGGGGGCGAGCGGGCTCGACGAGCGCGCGGCGGAGGCGCTCGCGGGCGCGGCGCGCGAGGCCCTCCCCCGCCTCGGCGGGGAGGCGCTCCGGGTGGAGACGCCGCTCGGGCCGGCGCTGCTGCTGCCCGTCGCGGACGAGGAGTCCCCACTCGGCGCCGTCTGCGCCGTCGGCGCCGCGGGGGGGGCCGAGGCGCTCAGGGCCTGTGAAGGAATCCCCGGACCGAGCCAGGCGAGCGAGACGCGAGCAACGACGCGATGCGACGCGGATCGCTCGCCTCGGCGATGGGAGGGGATTTCTTCGCAGGCTCTCAACGCAGCGGCGCTCCTCTGCAGCCACCTCGCCCTCGCGCTGCGGACGCTCGGGCACCTGCGCCGCGTGGAGCACCTCGCCTACCTCGACGACCTCACCCACCTCTACAACACGCGCTTCCTCGACCTGGTCCTCGACCGCGAGCTGCAGGCGGGCCGCCCCTTCGCGGTGCTCTTCATGGACCTCGACCGCTTCAAGGCGGTGAACGACGAGTTCGGTCACCTCGTCGGCTCGAAGCTGCTGGTGGAGGTCGGACGCGTGTTGAAGTCGTCGGTGCGCGACGAGGACGTGGTCGTCCGTTACGGCGGCGACGAATACGTCGCCGTGCTCATGGGCGTGGACTCCGGCGGTGCGCTCAAGGTCGCCGAGCGCATCCGAAGGTCGATCGAGGACCACGTCTTCCTGTCGCGCGAGGGGGCGCGCGTGCGCGTGACCGCCTCGATCGGCCTCGCGAGCTGCCCCGAGCACGCGAGGTCCAAGGCCGAGGTGCTCGACGTCGCCGACCGCGCCATGTACCGCGGGAAGCGCTCGACGCGGAACGTCGTCTACATCGCCTCGAAGGACCTGCCGCCCGCCCCGGCGCGGGAGGGGTGAGACCGCCGAAAGGCGCGGGCGCCGGGGTGATGCGCCCGGCGCCCGCTGGACGTTGCGGCGGGGGGCAAGCCCCCGCCCTGCGACGCGAGGTACTCCCTCGCTCAGTAATCCTCGTCCATGTCGCCCATGCCGGCCGCGCCCGCGCCGGCCTTCGCCTTCTTCTTCGGCTTCTCCGCGACGAGCGCCTCGGTGGTGAGGAGCAGGCC
>DATLJU010000282.1:0-19301 GCA_035538735.1 Anaeromyxobacteraceae bacterium
CCAGCACGACCTCGCGGCGCGAGAGCGGAAGCCTCACCCCGAGGAGACGGCGCACCGGCGCGTGGATCACCACCAGGCAGCCCTCGCCGGCGCTGGTTCCGGGGGGGCTGAACCCCGAGACGCGCGTCTCGTCGCTCGCCATCGCGCCGAGCGTCGCACAGGCGGCCGGCGGCGCCAAGCGCACGCGCGCTGGCCGATATCGACCGCGGAGCGGATGCGAACGCGCTCGCGGTCAGGAGCTGCCCCCTCACCCTGCCCTCTCCCCCGGTGGGGGAGAGGGTCGATCACCCATGGTGACGGGGCGTTTCGTCCCCCTCGCCCCGCGAAGCGGCCGGGTGTGGGGGCGGAGCCCCCACACAAGAAATCGGCGAAGCCGGCGGCTGCTCGCGCCAGCGAGCGAAAGCGCCGAAGGCGCCGCCGCCGGCCGGGGAGAGGGGCTAGGCGATCTCCAGCCACGAGAACCACACCGGGTGGTTCTCCTTGTACCACTCGAGCACCCGCCGGATCGCGAGCTGCTTCTCGCGCGGCATGACCTTCTCGTCGATGCGGTCGAAGTGGACGCGCATCCCTTCGCCGTCGTGCTCGAGCGCCTGCGAGAGCATCGTCTGCAGCTCGTTGCGGATCCGGCCCGAGTCGGAGATCTTCACCGCGCGGCGGGTGTGGTCGACGCCGGAGAGGAACCGCACGAGCAGCGGGCTGAACACGTGCCGGGCCTGATCGAACGACTCCATGAGCCGGAAGGTGAACGTGATCCGGCTCTTCACCTGGCGCGTCGCGAGCTGCGTCGTCACATTGTACACGCCGTCCGAGACCTTCGTCACGCCGGACGCACCGGTGTACGGGTCGTCGCACATGTACCCGGTGCACGCGAGCGTGCGCCACTTCTTCTCCGGCAGGAAGTCGTCCGCGCGCAGCACCCGGCGGCCGAGCGGCATGTTCGAGTCGCGCGCCTCGGCGATGGCCTCGGCGTAGGACTGGACTCGGGCCGCCTCGACCTCGCGCCCTCCGAGCGCCTCGACCACGCGCCGCGCGAAGTCGGGCGCCGCCGGGTCGAGCTGCATGAGGCGCCCCTCGACCGCGCACGGCTGGTCGAAGCTGGGCGAGAAGAGCGACATGGAGGCGTCGACGTCCAGCACCTCGGAGAGGCTCGCCGCCTGCATCGCCTCCGCGGTGGCGGCGTAGCCGTCGCACAGGAAGACATGCGTCGCGCCGGCGGCGTCCTTCCAGCTCCCGACCAGGAAGTTCGGCGCGTACGTGCCCGAGTCCGTGAAGACCTCCAGGCCCGACGGCGCCTTCCAGCCGTCCTCGACGAGGTGCACGCCGAGCGCCTTCCACTCGTCCCAGAGCTTCCCGAGCCGGGCGAGACGGCTCTTGCCGCGCAGCGTCCACACGTGGACGTTCTCGCGCCTGAGGCCCGGGTAGGCGGCCTCGACGCACTCCAGCACCTTCTTGCGCTCGGTGCGATAGTCGAGCAGCACCGCCAGGCGCTCCGCCGCCTCGGTCACCCGGCGCGGGACGGTGAGGCACCCCATGTACGACTCGTACGGCTTCGACACGGTGAGCGGCGAGTCGAACAGGTGAAAGATCGCCATCGGGCCGGTCGGCTTCCCCTCGGCGAAGCGCGACGTGTTCTCGAGCGTGTCGACGGCCGCGCCCCACAGCGTGATCCCGCGCTCCTGGAGCCAGCCGTAGAACTTCTCGAACGTATGGCCCGGCTCGTTGAGGAGCCGCCGCACCCGGCGGTCGACGAGGCGTGCCACCTCGGGCCGGGCGTAGACGCGCCCGAACCCGAGCAGCGGGTTCGCCCCCATCTCCGGGGTCTCGCCGGCCTTCGGCATGAGCCCCTCGCCGAGGCTCACCATGATGGCGTGGTTCTCGGGGAGCGTCCGGGTGAGGTGCCACAGCCCCTCGCTCATGACGTAGGCGCTGATGGCGTCGGCCGACTTCTTCACCTGGTTGAAAGCAGCCTTGTCCTTGCCCGCGCCCTCGCCGAACCCGCCGAACAGGCGCGTCCCGAGCGCCGTCACGGCCGAGGTCATGGCCAGGCAGCGGAGGATGCCGCGCGGCGTGAAGGCGCGCGAGGCCACCGGTTCGGGCTGGGAGCGGTCGATCTCGACGTCCTCCAGCCAGAGGTGGAACCGGAGCAGGACGGGGCGCGTGTCGAACGCCCACTGCGCTACGAGGTTGCGCTTGGCGAGATCGGTCATCGAGATCACCTGGAGGTCGGCGCGCGGACGCGCGGCGGCACTGTACAAAACTTGTGCAGCCAAGATCCAAAAAGTCGGATCGGCCGCTCCGCTCGGTTGGGTTCCGGCGGTAGGTGCGCCCTACTGCGGCTGACGACGGTCAGGCGCGACCCCGCTCGGGAGCTGGCCGGTCGGCCACGTGGCCGCGGCCGCCGCGCAGCGGCAGACGAGGCACCCCCGGCCGCGGTCCATCGAGCACTCCAGCGCCGTCGCGCAGCGGAGGCCTCGGTACTCGGGACAGGTCGCCGCGCCATCGGCATCGGCTTCGGCGCGCGGCGGCGCGCCGGCACAGCCGGCGACGCCTTCGAGCGCCAGGAAGAGCGCCGCCGCCGCCAGCCATCGTCGTCCCCGCGTCATCCCGCCCCCTGGCGCGCTTGTCTCGAGCGCGATGGTCGCGGAGGATGCCACCGAGCGGCGGTTTCTTCCACTTCCCGGAGCACGCGATGGCGCCCCTGCGTCGGCGGCCTTGCAGATCCTCTCGCGCGGCGCTGCTGGCGCTGTCGCTGCTCGTGGGTTGCCGCGGCGGGTCGGACGCGGGAGGACCCGCGGCGGGCCCCGGCGCCCGGCGCTATACCGTCCGCGCGGAGGTCGTGGCGCTCC
The DNA here is from genome assembly GCA_035538735.1 of Anaeromyxobacteraceae bacterium. Classification (GTDB taxonomy): domain Bacteria; phylum Myxococcota; class Myxococcia; order Myxococcales; family Anaeromyxobacteraceae; genus Anaeromyxobacter_A. The sequence goes on from DATLJU010000282.1 coordinate 2,847, forward strand.
CGCGGCCGCAGTCCCGCCCCCCGCAGCTCACCGTCCGCCATGAGGCCATCCCGGGCTTCGTGGATCGGGAAGGCGCCACGGTCGGCATGCCCTCGATGGTGATGCCCCTCGATCTCGGCCCCGGCGCGTCGGCCGGCGGCCTCGTCCCGGGCGACAAGGTGGAGCTGGTGCTGGCCGTCGACTGGGGGCGGCCGCTGGTCCAGATCGAGCAGCTGCGGAAGCTGCCCGCGGAGACCGTGCTGCGGCTCGAGCCGCCGCCGGCGGGCGCGGGCGCGGGCGACGCTCGGCCAAGTTCGGTCTCCGATCAGCCCTCGCGGTAGTCGTCGCTACGCAGGCCGTGCTTCTTCAGGAGCCGGTGCAGGCTCTCGCGCTCCATGCCGGCGCGCGCCGCGGCCTTCGTCACGTTCCCCCTCAGCTCGCGCAGGAGCGCGACGAGGTAGTCGCGCGTCACGCGGTCGCGCGCTTGCTCCACCACGTCGCGCAAAGGCAAGGACGGCAGCGCCTCCCCAGCCGGCATCCCCGGGCCCGGGTCGGCGGCGAGCTCGGGCGGCAGATCGGCGGCGCCGATCGCCCTCCCCTTCGCCACCGCCACCGCCCGCTCCACGGCGTTCTCGAGCTCGCGCACGTTGCCGGGCCAGGCGTGGGCGGTGAGCAGGCGCAGCGCGTCGGGAGCGAATTCGACGACGTCGCGCCGGAAGGCGCGGGCGTGCTTCTCGAGGAAGTGCGCCGCCAGGAGCGGCACGTCCTCGGCGCGCTCGCGCAGCGGCGGGAGGCGAATGGGGAACACGTTCAGCCGGTAGTAGAGATCCTCGCGGAAGCGCCCCGCCCCCGCCTCGGCCTTGAGGTCGCGGTGCGTGGCGGCGATGACGCGGACGTCCACCTTCACCGGCGTGTTGTCGCCGACGCGCCGGATCTCCTTCTCCTGCAGCGCGCGGTTGAGCTTCACCTGCGTCGGCAACGGCAGCTCGCCGATCTCGTCGAGGAAGAGCGTCCCGCCCCGGGCCTCCTCGAACAGGCCGGCCTTGGCGGCGGCGGCGCCGGTGAAGGCGCCGCGAACGTGCCCGAAGAGCTCGCTCTCGACGAGGTCGGGGGGCAGCGCGCCGCAGTTCACCGGCACGAACCGCTGCTCCTTGCGCGCGGAGTGGTAGTGGACGGCGCGCGCGGCCAGCTCCTTGCCGGTGCCGGTCTCGCCGAGCAGCAGCACGGTGATGTCGAGCCCGGCCGCCTGCTCGAGCAGGTGGTAGGCCTCGAGCATGCGGGGGCTCTTCCCGATGAGGTTGTGGAAGCTGTAGGTCCCCTCCAGCTCGCGCCGGAGGCTGGCCGCCTCGTCGCGCAGCCGCTTCCGCTCCGCGGCGCGCTGCACGACCAGCGCCGCCGCGTCCGGATCGAACGGCTTCTCGAGGTAGTCGTAGGCGCCCTGCTTCATCGCCTGCACGGCGTCCGCGACGGTGGCGTAGCCGGTCATCATCACCACCTCGGTCGAGGGGTGGCGTGCCTTGACCGCCTGGAGCACCTCGAAGCCGCTCGCGCCCGGCATGCGGAGGTCCGTCACCACCACGTCGAACGCCTCGCCGGCGAGGAGCGCCAGCGCGCGAGCGCCGTCCTGGGCCGTCGTGAGCTCGTAGCCGTCGGCGAGGATCTTGCCGAACAGCTTCAGCATGTTCTCCTTGTCGTCGACGACGAGCACCTTGACGCGGTTCACGCGGCGACTCCTTCCAACCGTCGCGGCAGGCGCAGCCGGAACGCCGCTCCCCCGCCGGGCGCGTTGGTCCCCTCGATGTCGCCGCCGTGGGCGCGGGCGATGGCGCGCGAGATGGCGAGACCGAGGCCCGTGCCCCGCGCCTTCGTGGTGAAGAACGGCTCGAAGAGCCGCGACAGCGCCGCGGGATCGAGCCCCGGCCCCGTGTCGCGAACGGCCACGTCGGCCTCCCCGTCCCGCTCGGTGAGCGACACCGCCACCGCGCCGCCGCGGCCGGCCGCCTCGGCGGCGTTCCGCACCAGGTTCGACAGCACCTGCCGCAGCTTCGAGGGGTGGCCCGCCACCGCCGCCTGTCCCGTGATGCTCACCTCCACGCCGTCCAGCACCGCCGCCTCGCGCAGCCGCGACACCACCTCCTCGGTCGCCGCGCGCAGGTCGACCGGCTCGGGCGCCACCTGCACCGGGCGCGAGAGGTCGAGCAGGCCCTCGACGATCTCCTTCGCCCGGAGCGTCTCCTCCTCGATGACGGCGAGGTCCTCGCGCAGCGGCCCCTCGGCGCGCTTCTGGAGCAGGCGCGTGTAGCCGAGGATGACGGCGAGCGGGTTGTTGATCTCGTGGGCGACGCCGGCCGCGAGCCTCCCGACGCCGGCCAGCTTCTCGCTCTGCACGAGCTGCTCCTGGTGCTCCTTGAGCGCGGCGGTCATCGCGTTGAACTGGCGCGCCAGCGCGCCGAACTCGTCCCGGCGGTCGAGCGCGAGCTGCGCCTCGAGGTCGCCCGCCGCGAGCCGGGCCGTCCCGGCCTGCAGCTCCGCCAGCGGCCGCGCGATGGAGCGCCCGATGGCGAGGCTCACCGCGGCCGCCAGCAGCGGCGCGCCCACGAGCAGCGCGACGATGCACCAGTACGTGCGCCGCTCGACACCGTCGGCTTCGGCGCGCTCGGCGGCGATGCGGTCCTCGAACGCGGACACGAGCTCCTCGGCCCGGTCCTGGATGCGGCTCACCACGAGCTGGGCGCGCGCGTGCTCCGCGCGCACGAACGGCAAGTCCCTCCGCACCACCGCGGGCACGATGCTCCGGCGGAAGATGCCGTCGAGCTCGCTGCTCGCCGCCTCGATGTCCTCGACCGCGGCTCGCTCGGCGTCCGATCGGACGCGTGACTTCAGCCGCTCGGTGAGGCGGAGGACGCGCTGCTCCGCCTGCGCGTAGAAGCCGAGGTGGCTCTCGTCCCCGATGATGATGGTGTGGGCCTGGTGCGCGTACTGGTCGCGCACCGCGCTGGCGAGCTCGAGCGCCAGCCGGACCCCCTCCTCGTCGTCCATCATCCGCGCGGTCGCGACGTGGATGTGCGAGAGGCCGGCCAGCGCCAGCCAGGAGGCGAGCGCAAACGTGACCACCAGCGCGCCGAAGCCGAGCAGCAGCTTGCGTGCCGTGCCGGACCACGTTCTCAGCGGAATGGGCGCCACCTCGAGACCCCTAGCAACACTCGCGCCGTCGCGGACCTGCGCTCCGGCGCGTGGATCCGGAGGCGGGTGTCGTCCGGCGTCGTGACCATCGCGGTCACAGTGTAACCCGCCGGAGAGGCGCGGCGCTAAGCGGCGGTCGCGGGCGCCGTCGCGGCAGGTTGCGCGGCCTCGCCGCCCTGCTCGATGGGCGCGAAGTCCTCCTCGCCCGCGTCCTCGAGGCGCAGCGCCTCGAGCGGCTCGACGGCGGCCCGGGCGAGCTCGAATTCCCGCGCGAAGAAGGCGCCCGCCTCCTCCCCCGGGCGACGCTCGGCGAGCCAGAGCGTGGTGAGCCGCTCGACCGCCTCCGGGACGCGCCGCCTCGGGATCTTGGCGGCGAGCTTCCCGAACCGAGCGCCCCCGTCCTCTGCCACGCCTCCGCCGAGGAGGAGGAAGTACTGCATCGCGGCGCGTCCGCCCAGCTTGCGCAGGCTGCCTTGCAGTCCGATGGCGGCGAGGTGGTGCTGGCTGCAGCCGTTCGGACACCCCGAGGCGTGGACCGGCAGGCGCTCGGCCAGGGCCGCCTCGCCGAGGCGGCCGCGCACGTGGGCGTCGACGTCGCGCGCCAGCTCGCGGGTGCCGGTCACGGCCAGCCGGCACGATTCGGAGCCGGGGCAGGCGACGACGTCGCCCGCGCTCCCCGCGCCGGCGCGGCCCAGCCCCGCCGCCGCCAGCCGCTCGTGGAGCGCCCGCACCGCCTCGACCGCGACCCAGCGGAAGAGGACGTGGCCTCCGTTGGCGAGCCGCACCGTGCCGTCACCGTGGGCGAGGGCGAGGTCGGCCACGATGTCGAGCTGCGCGGAGGAGAGATCGCCGCGCGCCGGCGAGACCGTCACCACCGAGAAGCCGGCCTGGCGCTGCGGGCGGACGTTCGTCCTGTAGAAGAGGGCGCGCTGCGCGGCGGCGGGGGCGAGCTCGGGCGCCGTCTCCGGCAGCTGACCTGGACCGCGCGGCGGATCGGCCGCCAGGCGCGCCGCGAGCGCGGCGGGGGCCGGCGCCGGCGGCCGGACGTGATCCGGCGGCGGCTCCTCCGCCTGGGCGTCGGGATCGAACGGCAGCAGCGGCGCGCCCTCGGCGCGGACGCGCGCGAGCTCTCCCTCGACGAGAGCCCGGAAGGCCTCGAAGCCGAGCTGCCGGACGAGGAACTTGAGCCGGTTCCGCTGCCGGTGCTCGCGGTCGCCCCGGGCGTGGAAGACCCGGACGATGGCCTCCGACAGCGCCAGCACCTCGCCTGCCGGCAGGAACTCGGCGAGGACCGAGCCGGACGTGCACACCGTGGACGTCCCGCCCGCCACGGTGACGGCGAACCCGCGCGCGCCGTCGCGGACGCGGGCGCGGAACCCGATGTCGTGGATGGCGGTCCGGACGTGGTCTTCGCGGCACCCCTCGAAGGCGATCTTGAACTTGCGCGGCAGTGACAATCCGAGCGGGTGGCGCAGGAAGTGCCGCGATACCGCCTCGGCGTGGGGCGTCACGTCGAAGGCCTCGTCAGGTGACACGCCCGCGAGCGGACAAGCGACCACGTTCCTCACCGCGTTGCCGCACGCGCCTTGCGTGGTGAGCCCGGCCTCGCCGAGCCGCGCCAGCGCCGGGACGAGGTCCTCCTGCGCCACGAAGTGGAGCTGCACGTCCTGTCGCGTCGTGATGTGGACGAACCCGCGCGAGAACCGGCGCGCCGCGTCCGCCAGCGCGCGCAGCTGGTCGGCCGAGAGCGCGCCCTGCGGGATCTTGGCTCGCACCATGTGCGTGCCGTCCTGGCGCTGGGGGTAGACGCCGCGCAGCACCCGGTAGGCGCGCCACGCCTCGGCGTCGATCTCGCCGCGCTCGAACCGGCGCAGCTGGTGCAAGAACGCGTCGACTTCGGCCTCATCGGCGAAGCCGGGGCGCGTGCGGGGCGAGGTGACCGTCTCGGACATGCGGTGCTCCTTCAGGCGAGCCGCGCGGCCGCGGCGAATTGGTCGGCGTGGGCGGCGGTCGCGAGGGCGGCCACCTCGCCCACCACCAGCGTCCCCGGGAGGTGAGCGCGCTCGGGCGGGATGGGCACTTCCGCCAGGGCGGAGAGGGGCCCGGTCCAGGTGAAGGCCTCGGCGCTCGAGGCGCCGAGGAGGAGCGCAGCCGGGGTGCTCGCGCCCCAGCCGCGCGTCCGCAGCCGGGCGGCGAGGGCGACGCGCTGCGCGACGCCCATGAGGACGACCAGCGTCATTCCCTCGGGCGGGAGCGCGTCGAGGAGCGGCCCGTAGCTCGCCTCGGCGTGGCCGGAGACCACCGCGAACCCCGCGGCGAGCCCGCGGTGCGTGACGGGGATGCCGGCCAGCGCCGGCGCGGCGAGCGCCGACGAGACGCCAGGCACGACCTCGAACGCGACGCCGGCCTCCGCCAGCGCCAGCGCCTCCTCGCCACCGCGGCCGAAGACGAACGGGTCGCCGCACTTGAGCCGGACCACGCGCTGGCCGCGCCGAGCGGCGCGGATCATGAGCCGCTCGATCGCGCGCTGAGAGACGCTGGGCCGGCCGGCTCGCTTGCCGACGAGGAAGCAGCGGGCTCCAGGCGCGAGCTTCAGCAGCGCGGCGTCGACGAGCGCGTCGTAGAGGACGAGGTCGGCGGCGGCGAGCCGCTCCGCCGCGCGCCGCGTTAGGAGGCCGGGATCGCCCGGCCCCGCGCCGACGAGGGAGACGAACCCACCGGCCGGCCCGGCCCTCGGCGTCACGGCGGGGTGGTCGTAGAGCGTGTTGAGCCTGCGGAGCAGCATGGGGCGGCGGGTGGCGACCGGGACGCGCCCGCGCTTCCAGGCGCTCCGCTCCACCTCCCCCAGCTCCACCCACCGGCCGAGCTCCGCCGGCAGCACCGCGTCGATCGCCTCGCGGAGCAGACCGGCCAACGCCGGCGCCCGCCCGCCGGTCGAGATGGCCACCGTCGCGCCGCCGCGCCGGACCACCCCGGCCGTGTAGGCGCTGGCGTGCTCCGGGTCGTCCACGGCGTTCACGAGCACGCGGCGCGCCTCGGCGGCCTCGGCGACGGCGCGGTTCACCGCCGGGGTCGCCGCGGCGACCGCCAGCCAGGCGCCATCGAGGTCGGCCGGGACGAAGGCGCGCCGCGCCACCACCGCCGCGCTCGCGGCGACCTCCTCACGCACCTCGGGCGCGACCACGGTGACACGCGCCCCCACCTCGGCGAGCTGCCGCACCCGCACGGCGGCCATGGCCCCGCCACCGACCACCACCACCTCGCGGCCAGCGAGCTTCACGAACAGCGGCAGGAGCTCGGGCGTCACAGCACGCCCCACTGCCGGACGTACTCGAGCACGATCCGGAACTCGCGATCCTCGAATCCGCGGGCCAGGAGCTGCCGCTTGGCCGCGCCCGCCTCGACGCGCGTCGAGCCGAACGCCTCGTCGTCCCGCCCCGGCCGGCGCTCGAACCCGAGCTCGGCCAGGGCCGCGGCGAGCTCGCGGGCGCGGCAGCGCGCCAGGCCGCGCTCGGCGGTGACCAGCGTCAGGTGATCGACCATGACGCTCCTCACTTGACCGCCAGCCAGTAGCTCGCGAAGACGCGCGTCGAGAGCCACCAGCCGAGGGGGACGTTCACGGCGACGCCGAGCGCGAAGGCGGCGAGCGGCTTCCAGCCGAAGCGCGTCAGCTCGCGGAAGCGGGTGGTGAACCCGATGGAGAGGAAGGTCCACGTGAACGCCCAGCCGCGGAGCGTCTTGATCGGTCCGAGCGCCTCCTTCGAGAAGCGCGTCCCGATGCGCGCGTCGACGGAGGCGAGGATCGCCGTCACCAGCGCGGAGGCGGCGAAGAACCCCAGGATGAACTTGGGGAAGCGCCGCCACACCTCGCCCGCGCCGACCCGCTCGGCGCGGGCGGCGGCCTTCCGCTCCCACACCGTCACTGACAGAAAAGCCACCACCAGCGCCCACACGCCGACGAACATGTCGCGCCCGACCACCTTCATGAGGGTGAACGTCTTCACGGCCCGCTCGTCCCCCAGCGCCGCGGCGGCGGCGAACCCGGCCGCGTCGGCGAACTCGGAGGTGCCGATCCAGGCGCCGGCCGGTCCGGCGGCCAGGCCGAGGTGTCGCGCCGCCACCGGGAGCGCGAAGATCATGGCCACCGCCCACACGATGACCATCGAGATGGCGACGGAGACGTGGCTCTTCTCCGCCCGGCAGGCGCCGCCGATGGCGATGGCGGCCGAGACGCCGCAGATCGACCCGCCCGCGCCGAGCGTGGCGCCGAAGCGGGGATCGAGTCCGAACAGGCGCGTCGCGGCGAGGTAGATGGCGGCGAAGGTCGTGACGGCCACCAGCGTGGCCTGCGCGATCGCGAGCGGCCCCGCCTGGAGGATGATCGTGAACGGGAGCGTCGCGCCCATGAGCACGATGCCGACCTTCACGTAGAACTCGGTGCGCAGGGCCGACTGGAACCAGGCTGGGAGCGCCGCCGCGTTCCCTAGCGCCATCCCGAGCAGCAGCGCCAGGAGCGGAGTCTCGAGCTGCCAATCCTTGAGCGTCTGGTTCGAGCCGAGGACCGCCACCACCAGCGACACGGCGAAGAGGAGGGCGAAGCCGGCGGCGTACTTCACGACGTCCCAGCCGAGAACGGCGGACGCCGACGAGAACGCGAGCAGGAAGACGAGCAGCAGCGCGACCGGCGCGGCCGGCTGGGCGCGCAGCGCCGACGCGACCGCTCCCAGGCTCCCCGACCAGGTGGGGATGGCGAGCGCGGCGGCAGCGACGGCGCGCGACGCTCCGAGGAAGAAGGCGGCGCTCACGGCCAGCACCAGCCCGAGCGCGATGAAGATGGCCCAGGTGTCCTCGCGGCGGTGCCAGGGGAGCGCGTTCTGCGGGAGGTTCGACATGCGTCTGCTCGCGGCGGGCTTCGGTCGCGCGCGTACGTCTCCCCAGCCCGCGGCGGGGACGGCGCTGATTCGGGAGCGACGGGGACGGAGCCGGCGTCAGCCGCGCATTCGCGCGCGGTCCGCCGGCCTGCGACAGCGGCCCGCGCGACGAGCCGCGGGTGGGCCGCCGTGGAGAACGCTTCGCGTCGCGGGGGTCAGCATGCGCTACATCCTGTATCGCGGACGCATGTCCTGTCAAGCGGACAACGGAGGATCATCCGTGATGCCGGATGGGACGCTCGTTCAGGGGCGGGGCCCTGCCCTCGCCGGGCGCGTGCGATCGCTCAGAGCGCCGCGAGCCCGAACCGCACGGCCGCCAGCGTCCCGGCGCCCATCGCGATCCAGAGCGCGAGGCCGAGCAGGAGCGGCCGCGCACCCACCGCGCGCAGGCTGGCTCGCGAGAGTCCGAGCCCGATGAGGAACAGCGTCAGCACGAGCGCGCGCGCTCCCACCGTCGCGAGGAGCTTCCCGGCCGGCTGCAGTCCGGGGACGTAGGTGGCGAACGCGGCCGCGAGGACGAAGCCGAGGATGAACCAGGGCGGGCGGCTCCTCGCTGCGGGTGAAGCCACGGCGCGGCGCCGCTCGAGCACGCCGAGCGCGAGCGTGACCGGCACGATCCAGAGGGCGCGCGCGAGCTTGACGGTCGTCGCCACCGAGAGCGCCACCGGGCCGTACTGCATCCCCGCCCCCACCACGGAGCTCGTGTCGTGGATGGCGAGCGCGGACCACAGCCCGAAGGCCGGCTGCGACAGCCGGGCGGCGTGACCGAGCGGCGGGAAGACGACCAGCGCCACCGCGTTCAGCACGAACACGGTCGCGAGCGACACGGAGATCTCGCGATCGTCGGCCCCGAGGACGGGCGCCGCGGCGGCGATGGCGCTCCCGCCGCAGATCGCGGTCCCCACCGTCACGAGCAGGCCGGTCCGGCGCTCGACCGCGAGCGCGCGCGAGATCGCCCACCCCAGCGCCGCGCAGGTGGCGATGGACACGACCGTGTAGCCGATCCCGTGCGCGCCGACGCGCGCGACGGCGCCGAGATCCATGCCGCCTCCGAGCGCGATCACCGACGCCGGGAGGAGCTTCTTCGCGAGCGACCGCGTCCGGTCCGCGAGGGGGTTACCCACCGTGAGCGCGAGGATGATGCCGCCGGCGAGCGCAGCCGCCGCGGGGACACCCGGGACGCAGGCGACGGCTCCGCCGGCGACGACGAGCGCGGCAGCGAGGGTGGAGCGGGCTGAGCGAGGGCTCATCGGCGTGGTGTACCGGCGTCTGCGGCACGGCCCCGGCGAGGGCCGAGCGCGGGCGCCGTAGGGCGTCGCGTATCACACGTCCGGACCGCGCGCGAGCCCGGCTACGGCTCCGGCGCTGCCAGCTCACCTGGGACGCCGCGCTCCGGCAGGCCGACCCGCCAGGTGATCTCGGGCCTCAGCGACGACCACAGCTCGCGCGTGAGGGCCGCCGCGTTCCGTCCGTCCACCTCGAACGGCGGCGTGAGCGAGAGCCCTACGAAGTGCGCCCCGTGCCTGCCGAGCCGACGCGTGTGCGGCGGAAACGGCGAGACGATCGCGATGTCGCGGACCGGCACCGTGACGAGCGGCCGCTCCAGCGACAGAGCAGCCGCCTGCAGCCCCGGCTCGTCGAGCTGCGAGGTGAGGAACCCGTCCCGCTCGTCGAGCACGCGCCGCAAGGCGGCCTCGAGGTCGAACCCGGGCGGCAGAGCGCGCAGGCCGCCGTGGACGGGCTTCGGGCCGCAGAGCCCTGCGAACCGCCCGAGCATGCGGCGCACGTCCTCCGCCATGACGCAGGTGCGGTGATCACCCGCGGCGAGCCACCCCGCGAGCGCGGGCGGCAGGCTCCACAGGATGCAGTCGCTGTCGATCGCGATCTCGAGGTGGTGAGGGAAGAGCCGCAGCGGGGCGAACCTCCACGCCGCGCCCTCGAACAGGCGCTCGTCGAGGCGGCGCGCCAGGAACCGCGGGATCTCGGACCGGCTCACCTCGACCCACTCGACCGGACCGGGCAGCTCGCCCGCCCGCGCCCGCGCCTCGTCCGCGCCGAGGGTGTGGATGCAGACCGCGTACGCTGCGTGCGGGCCGAAGATGCGGTACGCGCCCCAGGCCGAGAGCCGGAGCGCCTCGAACCCCGCCTCGCTCGCGTCGCCCGCCGTCCAGCGGATCGCGACCCGCCCTCGCATCGGCGCCACGCGTGAAATCCTGCGCACTTCGCGGGGCCACACCAAGAGCCTGTGAGGTCATCCCCGGACCGAGCCGGGCGAGCGAGACGCGACACCCACGCCGCGCATGATCGAAGCGCGGCGCGGATGCCCGGCGAGGCGCGGCGACCGAGCATACCTGGAAGGTATGTGAGGGAGGAGCAACGAAGCGATGCGATGCGGATCGCTCGATCCGGCGACGGGAGGGCATTTCTTCACAGGCTCCAAGCCCGCTCGCCGGCTCCGGCAGCTCCCGGCCGCGTGCTACGATCGCCGCCCGACCATGCCACGCCACCCGTCCCTCTCCTCCGCCATCGCCGGCCTCTCCGCGGACGTGTACAGCGCGCTCGCCGAGCGCGCCCGCCGACGCGGCGGCAAGGTCCATCCTCTCCACGTGGGCGACACCTACCTCGATCCGCCGGAGGGGGCGCGGGCGGAGGCGCAGCGAACGGCCGACCATCCGCGCCTGCACAACTACGCGCCGGTGCAGGGCGAGCCCGCGCTGCTCTCCGCCATCTACCGGCGGCTCGCGCGGCGCGGGCTCGATGTGGATCCCGGCTGCGTCCAGGTGATGCCCGGCGCGACGACCGGCCTCGCCGTCGTCCTGGCGGGGCTGCTCGACCCCGGCGACGAGCTGCTCCTGCCGTCGCCGTTCTGGCCGCTCATCCGCGGGCTGGCGGCGACGCGCGGCTGCACGGCCGTGGAGGTGCCGTTCTTCACGCGGCTCGACGAACAGGGGTTCGACCCCGAGGCCGTGCTCGAGCAGGCGGTCACCGCGCGGACGGCGGCGATCTACGTCAACACGCCGCACAACCCGACCGGCCGCGTCCTGCCGGACGAGGTGGTCGAGGCCATCGCGCGTGTGGCGCGCCGCCACGACCTGTGGGTGATCGCCGACGACGCGTACGAGGACCTCGTCTACGGACCGCCTCACCGGCCGCTGTGGCTGCGCGCCGACCTCGCCGACCGCGTCGTCGCGAGCCACACGCTCTCCAAGAGCTACGCCTTCGCGGGCGGCCGCGTGGGCTGGGTCCACGGCCCGCCCGACGCGATGCGCGCCATCCGCGGGGTGCAGGTGTTCAACGCGTACTGCGCGCCGCGCCCCATGCAGCTCGGGGCTGCCCGCGCGCTCGACGAGGGCGACGGTTGGCTCGCGGAGACCCGGCGCCTCTACGCCGCGGCCGGCGCCGAGGCGGCCGCCGCGCTGGGGCTCGCCCCACCGGAGGCGGGCACGTTCCTGTTCTTCGACGCCGCGCGGTATTTCCGGCACGGCGAGGGGCTGGCCGGTTTCCTCGAGCGCTGCTGCGACGCGGGCGTCCTGCTCACGCCCGGTCCGGCCGCGGGCCGCGACTACGGGAGCTGGGTACGGCTCTGCTTCACCGCCGTCCCGCCCGGCGAGCTCGCCGATGCCCTGGCGCGCCTCGCGGGCGTGCTCGGGCGGGGCGGTTGAGCCCCGCGCGCCGCGGCGGCGGGGCAAGCCCCCGCCCTACCACTCTGCGGGACGGGCCTTCTACCCCACCGGACGACCGGCGAGGCAGGGACCACCTTTCGGTGGTGCCCCGCGCTCGCCGCCGGAGCGGGTCCGGGCTGATGTGACGGTGGGCTAGATGAGCCCGTGCGCCACCATCGCCTTGGCCACCTTGATGAACCCGGCGATGTTGGCGCCCACCACGTAGTTGCCCTTGGCGCCGAACTCCTCGGCCGTGTCCCAGCAGTTCTGGTGGATGTTCTTCATGATGTTGGCGAGCCGCTTCTCGGTGTACTCGAAGGTCCAGCTGTCGCGGCAGGCGTTCTGCTGCATCTCGAGCGCGCTGGTGGCCACGCCGCCGGCGTTGGCGGCCTTGCCCGGGCCGTAGGCGATCTTCGCCTCGAGGAAGACGCGGATGCCCTCCGGCGTGGTGGGCATGTTGGCGCCCTCGCCGACCGCGATGCAGCCGTTCTTGACGAGCTGCGCCGCGTCCTTGCCGTTGATCTCGTTCTGCGTCGCCGACGGCATGGCCACCTGGCACGGGACGCTCCAGATGTTGCCGCCGTCCACGTACCGCGCGTGCTTGCGGTAGTCGACGTAGTCGCGGATGCGCCGGCGCTCGACCTCCTTGAGCTGCTTCAGCAGGTCGAGGTCGATCCCCTTCTCGTCGTGCACGAAGCCGTTCGAGTCGGAGCAGGCGACGACGCGACCGCCCAGCTGGTGGATCTTCTCGATGGTGTAGATCGCGACGTTGCCGGAGCCCGACACGACGCAGGTCTTGCCCCCGAAGCCTTCGTCACCGCGGGCGCGCAGCATCTCCTGCACGAAGAAGGTGGCGCCGTAGCCGGTGGCCTCGGTGCGCACCAGCGAGCCGCCGTAGTCGAGGCCCTTCCCGGTGAGCACGCCGGCCTCGTACTTCGAGGTGAGGCGCTTGAACTGCCCGAACATGTAGCCGATCTCGCGGCCGCCCACGCCGATGTCCCCGGCGGGCACGTCGGTGTACTCGCCGATGTAGCGCCACAGCTCGGTCATGAAGCTCTGGCAGAAGCGCATGATCTCGTTGTCCGACTTGCCCTTCGGGTCGAAGTCGGAGCCGCCCTTGCCGCCGCCGATGGGCAGCCCGGTCAGCGCGTTCTTGAAGATCTGCTCGAAGCCGAGGAACTTGATGATGCCGAGGTACACCGAGGGGTGGAACCGCAGGCCGCCCTTGTACGGACCGAGGGCGCTGTTGTACTGGACGCGGAAGCCGCGGTTGACGTGAACCTCACCCTTATCGTCCTGCCACGGGACGCGGAAGATGATCTGCCGCTCCGGCTCGCAGATGCGCTCGATGATCTTGCGCTCGCGGAACTCGGGGTACTTCGCGAGCACCGGCCCGAGCGTCTCGAGCACCTCCCGAACGGCCTGGTGGAACTCGGTCTCGCCGGGGTTCCGCTTCAGCACGTCCTGAAAGATGGACTCCAGCCGCTCGTCGAACTTCGTCGCCATGAACTGCCTCCATTTCGGTGGTTGGGCGCGATCCCACTGCCCGAAGGGTCGCCACTGTGCACTGGGACGACCGTCCGCCACAACTGCAACCAGCTGATCGGATGACCGCTCCTCGCCCGCTCGTTCCAACCGAGCTCAGCACCGGGCTCCCCGCCCTCGACGCGGTGCTGTGCGGGCTGCGGCCAGGCGACAACGTCGTCTGGCAGGTCGAGTCGGTCGAGGACTACGCCCTCATCGTCCGGCCCTTCGCGGCCCGCGCGCTCGAGCAGGGCCGCCGCCTCGTCTACTTCCGGTTCGCCAGGCACGCGCCGCTCGTCACGGACGGCGCCGGCGTCCAGGTGGAGCGGCTCTCGCCCGCGCTGGGGTTCGAGAGCTTCACCGCCGCCATCCACCGCGTCATCGCCGCCGCCGGACCGGGCGCGTTCTACGTCTTCGACTGCCTCTCCGATCTGGCGGCCGACTGGTACAGCGACCTCATGCTGGGCAACTTCTTCATGGTCACCTGCCCGTACCTGTACGAGCTCGCGACCGTGACCTGCTTCGGGGTGCTGCGAGACCAGCACGCGGCCCAGGCCATCGACGCCATCCGCAGCACGACCCAGATCCTGGTCGACGTCTTCCGCCGGCGCCGGACGCTCTACGTCCACCCCCTCAAGGTCGACGGGCGTCATTCGCCGACCATGTACCTGCCGCACGCGTGGGAGGGCGACCGCTTCCGCGCGCTCACCGAGAGCGCCGAGCTGGCGGACCTGGCCGACCGGCCGCCGGCGGGCTTCGGCCAGCTCGACGTGTGGGATCGCCGGTTCCGCGAGGCGCGCGAGATCCGCGACGCCTGCCGCGCCGGGACCCGCCCCTGGTCCGACGAGCAGCGGGCGTTCCATGGGCTGCTGCGCATGCTGTTCACGCGCGACGAGCGCTTCGGCGAGCTGGCGACCCGCTACCTCGAGCTCGACGACGTGCTCGCCGTGCACCGGCGCATGATCGGCACCGGGCTGGTGGGCGGGAAGGCGGCCGGCATGCTCCTGGCGCGCTCGATCCTCGCCCGCACCCACCCGCGCTGGACGCGGCTGCTCGAGCCGCACGACTCCTGGTTCCTCGGCTCGGACGTCTTCTACACGTACCTGGTCCGGAACGGCTGCTGGCGGGCGCGCCGCGAGCTACGCAGCGGCCGCCCGTTCCTCGAGGTCGCCGCCGAGGCGCGGGAGCGCGTCCTCTCCGGCACCTTCCCGGACTTCGTCGTGCAACAGCTCGTGACGATGCTCGAGCACTACGGGCAGTCACCCATCATCGTGCGCTCGAGCAGCCTGCTCGAGGACGGCTTCGGCAACGCCTTCACCGGCAAGTACGAGAGCGTCTTCTGCCCGAACCACGGCTCACCGGCCGAGCGGCTCGCGGCGGTGCTCGCGGCGGTGCGGACGGTCTACGCGAGCAGCATGAGCGAGGAGGCGCTCCGCTACCGCGAGCGGCGCGGCCTGCTCGACCGCGACGAGCAGATGGCGGTGCTCATCCAGCGCGTCTCGGGCGCCGTCCACGGCGCGCTGTTCTACCCGCAGCTGGCCGGGGTGGCCCTCTCCTACAACCCGTACGTCTGGGACGAGCGCATCGATCCCCAGGCGGGCGTGGTGCGGCTCGTGTTCGGGCTCGGCACCCGCGCCGTCGAGCGCTCCGACGACGACTACACGCGCGTGGTGGCGCTGAACGCCCCCTCGCTCCGCCCCGAGACGAGCCTGGACGAGGTGACCGAGTACGCGCAGCACCGCGTCGACGTCATCGACCTCGAGGCGCGCCGCCTGACCGCGCTCGGTGTCGACGAGGTGCTCCGCCAGAGCCCGGAGCTACCGGCGCGCCTCTTCGCCACCGCGCGCGAGCCGGGCCCGCGCTGGGTGCTCACCTTCGAGGAGCTGCTCTGGGGCACGCCCTTCCCCGAGCAGATGCGAGAGATCCTGGCGGCGTTGCGCGAGGCCTACGGAACCCCGGTCGACGTGGAGTTCACCGGCAACTTCGGACGGGACGGCGAGCTGCGCCTCAACGTGGTGCAGTGCCGCCCGCTGCAGGTGCGCGAAGGGGGCCCCGCCGTCCCGCCGCCCGAGCGCATCGCGCCCGAAGCGCAGCTGCTCGCGAGCCGCGGCCCGGTGGTGGGCCAGAGCACGCACACGCCCATCGACCGGGTGGTGTTCGTCGATCCCGACGCGTACGTGGCGCTCGGGACGCAGGACCGCCACGAGGTGGCCCGCGTGGTGGGCCGCGCCACCCGCCTGGCAGCGGCCGGCGAGCTGCGCATCTTCCTGCTCGGCCCGGGCCGGTGGGGCACGACCACCCCCTCGCTCGGCGTCCCCGTGTCCTTCCCCGAGATCCAGCGCGTGACGGCGGTGTGCGAGATCATGCGGCTCGGCACGATCATCCCGGACGTCTCGCTCGGCTCGCACTTCTTCAACGACCTCGTCGAGGAGAACATCCTCTACGTCGCCGTCTACCCGGCCTACGTCGGCCACGCGCTCGACGAGGCGCGCCTGCGCGCGGCGCCGAACCGGCTTCCGGAGCTCCTCCCCGACGACGCGCGGATGGCCGCGGTGGTGCGGGTCATCGACTTCCCGCTGCCGGGCGACGGCCGCACGCTGTGGCTCAACGCGGGCTGCACTCGCCAGGAAGTCGGCTGCTATCTCCTCGCGGAGTGACGCGCAGCCACTCCCGGCCACTTGGCCGCATCGGCGCGCGAAGCGCGGAACGCCTGACGGCGAGTGTTTCGCCCACCAGACCGAGGTAGGCAATTTGCCGCCCTCATCTCACGTTGCGTCGTACCATTTATTGGGTACATGCTGAGGCACGCTCGGCCGGTCGGATGAGAAGCGTGCGCTCTTTCGCTCGCGCCAGGCGGAGCCATCAGGTGACCCGCTTGAAGTTCGTTCCGCCCCGAATTGCTTTGCCTTTTTTCGTCCTGGCGGCATCGACGCTCGGCGTCGCACTTCTCTCCTCACGGTTGTTCGAGGAGCGCCACGGCGAGGCGGCCGCCGTGACCGACGGTTGGCGCGCGCTCGCCGCGGCGGAGCACCTGGCCGGAGTCCTCCGAAAAGCGGAGGCGGTGTGCGGGGCGACCATGGTCGATCTGGAGGCGCCCGGCGATCCCCGCCGGTCGCCCTCGCGCCTCGAGGTGGGCGCCGCCTGGGAGCGGCTCGTCGCGGAGGCCGCGTCGCGCC
>DATLJU010000283.1:0-11084 GCA_035538735.1 Anaeromyxobacteraceae bacterium
GCGCGTCGCGCGCGCCTGCACGCCCTCGCCGCCCGCATGAGGGAGGGCCTCTCCGCGCTCGGCTTCGACATGTCGCGGGTGGTGGCGCCCATCTTCCCGGTCGTGCTGGGCGAGGAGGCGATCGCGCTCGAGGCCTCGCGGCGGATGCGCGCCCGCGGATTCTTCGTGCGGGCCATCCGCCCGCCCACGGTGCCCGCCGGGACGAGCAGGTTGAGGGTGTCGCTCACCGCGGGGCATACCGAGGCGCAGGTGGACGCGTTCCTCGCGGCGCTGCGGGAGGTGGTGGGCGAGCTGCGGCGTTAGATTCACCCGCATGCCGTCCCTCGGACGCACGCTGCTCACCGTGGGGTTGCTGCTGGCGCTCGTCGGCGCTGCGCTCCTCGTGGCGGAGCGCCTGCCGTGGCTCCGGCTGGGCCGGCTCCCCGGGGATCTCCGGCTCGAGCGTGGGAGCTTCCGGTTCTACTTCCCGCTCGGGACCTCGATCCTGCTCAGCGTCGTGCTGTCGCTCCTGTTCTGGCTCTTCGGGCGAAGGTGACGCCGGCGGGGGCCGAGCCCCTGCCCTACGACTCGCGCCTACGCGCGCTCGACCTGGTAGCCGCGCTCGCGCAGGGCGCGCAGGATCTCCTCGACGTGGTCGAGGCCGCGCGTCTCGAGCGTGAGCTGGAGCGTGGTGTCGCCGAAGCGGTGCGAGAAGGCGCGCGTGTGGTGCACCTCGATGACGTTGGCGCGGTGGTTCGCGACCACCCCCGAGACCTTGGCGAGCTGGCCCGGCTTGTCGGGCAGGTGCACGACGATGCGCACCAGCCGGCCCTCTTTCACGAGGCCGCGCTCGATGACGCGTGCCACGACGTTCACGTCGATGTTGCCGCCGGAGACCATCGCCACGACGCGGCGGCCCTCCAGGCCGCGCACCTTGTGGTTGAGGAGCGCCGCCACCGCGACGGCGCCTGCGCCCTCCGCGACGGTCTTCTCCTTCTCGAGCAGGTAAAGGATCGCGCTCGCGATCTCCTCCTCGGAGACCGTGACGATCTCGTCCACCAGCTTCTGGACGTGCAGGAAGGTGATCTCGCCGGCGCGCTTCACGGCGATGCCGTCGGCGACCGTGCTGGCCGCCTCCACCGTGACCAGCCGCCCCTCGTCGAGGGAGGCGAGCATGCACGGCAGCATCTCGGTCTCCACGCCGATGACGCGCACGTGGGGCGCGCGCGCCTTGAGCGCGACCGCCATCCCGGAGACGAGCCCTCCGCCGCCCACGGGCACCAGCACGGCGTCGAGCTCCGGCACCTGCTCCAGGAGCTCCAGCGCGACCGTGCCCTGACCGGCGATGACCGCCGGGTCGTCGAACGGGTGGACGAACGTGAGCCCCTCGACCTGCTCCAGCCGGCGCGCCTCCGCGTATGCCTCCTCGTAGTTGGCGCCGTGCAGCACGACGCGCGCGCCGTGGCCGCGGGTGTTGGCGACCTTGAGGAGGGGGGTCGCCTCCGGCATCACGATGGTCGCCGCCACCCCGAGGCGACCGGCGTGGTACGCGACCGCCTGGGCGTGGTTGCCGGCGCTGGCGGCGACGAGGCCCTTCGCCCGCTCGGCCGGCGGCATGGTGAGGAGCTTGTTGAGGGCGCCGCGCTCCTTGTAGGCGCCCGTCATCTGCAGGTTCTCGAGCTTGAGGAAGCCGTGGGCGCCGATGGCGCGCGAGAAGGTCTCGCTGCGAGCGCAGGGCGAGACGTAGATGTGATCCGCGATGCGCTGACGCGCGGCAACGACGTCGTCGAGGGTGACCAGCATGGGAACCGACGACGGTACCGCTGTTCAGCGCGCCGGGGCAAGCCTCGCCCTTTCGACCTCCTGGCTAGCAGGTCGCGCGTCGTCGAAGGGCGAACGCCCTCGCGCTACCTCTGCTCGAGGCGCCGCGCCAGCTCGACGCGATTCCGGACCCCGAGCTTGTCGAAGATCGTCTTCAGGTGGCTCTTCACCGTCTGCGAGGCGATGCCGAGCCGCTCCGCGACCTCGCGCGAGCGCAGCCCGTCGGCGACGAGGAGCGCCACCTCGCGCTCGCGCTGGGTGAGGCCGTCCGCGGCGGTGGGCGTCGCGGGCTCTCCGGGCGAGGGCACGGCGGTAGGGACTCCCTCACGCCAGAGGTGGAGCTGGGTGCGGCCCTTCCCCACCGCGGTCACCTCGATCCGCAGCCGCTCGCCGAGGCGCTCCATCATGAGGCAGCGGCGGATGCCGGGTTCGCTCGACTGCGCGCCCTCGGCGAGACCCCGTAGCTCCATCGGAAGGGGGATGCCATCCGCCGCCGAGTTCCAGAACGAGCGGAGGATCTCCTCGGCCTGGCGATCGCACTGGAGGTGGAACTCCGGGTCGCAGTAGGCCGAGGCGCCTCTCGGCGAAGAAGCGCGGGAAGTCGCTCGAAGCATGAACCAGCCCCCTTCCGTCGCACCGGACACAGCATCATACCCTGTCTCGACGTGCCCACACCGTACGGAAAACGGACCGACCGTCTATACCTGAAAAGTGGGGCTACCCTCAACGGGGGGCGCCGTCACAAAACCTGCCCTCTTCGCAGGCAAACCCCAGCCGCATCGCTAGTGGAGCTCGACCTCGAAGCCGAGCCGGCGAGCGGCCTCCAAGAGCTCGTCCGAGGGCCGGACGCGCTGCGGCACGCGGATCGTGGTCTCGCTCTCGCGCGGCACGACGGCGCGCACGGTCACCGCGCAACCGCCGGCATGGCGACCGAGCAGCGTCTTCAGCTCCGACACCCGTCCGGGCTCGAGGGCGTCGGCATCGATCCGGAGCGCTACTTGGCTCGTCTTCTGCGACCGCACCGTCGAGAGGAGCTCGATGTCGAGGGCCGTGATCTCGGCGCGTGGGTTCTCCTCGTCGCGGAGGTTCATCCTGACCTGGCCGTGGACGATGATGGGCTCGTCGCGCTTGACGATCTCCTCCCAGTCGGCCCAGCCCTTCTGCGCCGGCCGATTCCCCTGGGCCGCGCGGCTCCCCCAGCAGATGACCTCGGTCGTCCCGGTGAGATCCTCGAGCGTGAGGAAGCCGAAGCGGGTCCCCTTCTCCTTGTTCTGTTTCTCTCGGAGTGAAGCGACCACCCCCACCACGGTGACCTTGTCGTCCTGCCGCTTCGTCGCGACCTGCGCGCAGGTGCACGACGCGTAACGGCGCGCCTCTTTCTCCGACCCCTGCAGCGGGTGACCGGTGAGGTAGAAACCGAGCGCGTCCTTCTCGAACGCGAGCCTGACCCGCTCCGGCCACTCCTCGACGCGCGTCTCGCCGACCAGGTCGCCGGGCAGCGGGTAGCGCGGCTTCACCTCGACCGCGGCGGAGAGCGCGCCGAACAGGCTCTTCTGCCCGGAGAGGCGATCGGCCTGGGCCGACGAGCCCGCCGCGAAGGCCGCCTCGATGCCGTGGAAGAGCTGCCAGCGCGGCACGCCCTCGAAGTCGAGCGCGCCACACTTCACCAGCGCCTCGACGACCTTCTTGTTGATGCGGCGCGCGTCCACCCGCGACGCGAAGTCGAACTGCCCCTTGAACGGCCCGCCCTCCTCGCGCGCCTTGAGGATGGCCTCGACGGCCGACTCGCCGACGCCCTTCACCGCACCCAGGCCGAAGCGGATCTGGCCCTTGTGCTTCGCGCCCGGCGGAGCCGGGATTGCGCTGAACGCGGCGACGCTCTCGTTCACGTCCGGCTGCAGCACCTCGATGCCACTCTGGCGCGCCTCGGAGATGTGGAGCACCACCTTGTCCGTGTTCGACGCCTCGCTCGAGATGAGCGCGGCCATGAACTCCACGGGGTGGTGCGCCTTGAGCCACGCGGTCTGGACGGTGAGGAGACCGTAGGCCGCCGAGTGCGACTTGTTGAAGCCGTAGGCGGCGAACTTCTCCATCAGGTCGAAGATGCCGCCCGCGACGGTGGGGTCGATCTGGCTCTTGGCGCACCCCTCCATGAAGCCGGTGCGCTCCTTGGCCATGACCTCGGCCTTCTTCTTCCCCATCGCCCGGCGCAGCAGGTCGGCGCGGCCCAGGCTGTAGCTGGCCAGGACCTGCGAGATCTGCATCACCTGCTCCTGGTAGACGATGACGCCGTAGGTGTCCGCCAGGATCGGCTCGAGCTTCGGGTGCGGGTAGGTGACCTTGTCCCGCCCGTGCTTGCGGTCGATGTAGACGTCGACCATCGTCCGGCCGTCCTCGAGCTTCTGGTCGAGCGGCCCGGGGCGGTAGAGGGCGCCGGCGGCGATGACGTCCTCGAACCGCGACGGCTTCATCTTCATCACCATCTCGGTGAAGCCGGAGGACTCCATCTGGAAGACGCCCGCCGTGTCACCGCGGCTGATGAGCTCGTAGACGGCAGGATCGTCGATGGGGATCTGATCGGCGGTGAGCTCCTTCCGGTCGGGGTCGTTCTCCCGGATGAGGCGGATCGCGTCGTCGATGACGGTCAGCGTCTTGAGGCCGAGGAAGTCGAACTTGACCAGCCCGGCCGCCTCCGAGTCGTCCTTGGCGAACTGGCTCACGAGCTGGCCGGAGTCGGCGTCCTTCGTGACCGGCACGTACTCCCAGAGCGGCTTGCCGGCGATGACGACGCCCGCGGCGTGCAGCCCGGACTGCCGGTTGAGACCCTCCAGCGAGATGGCGATGTCGAGGATCTCCTTCTCCGTCACCTGCTGCTGGCGCCCCTCGGCGTCGACGAAGGAGTGGACGACCTTGGGGTTCTGGTAGAGCTCGGCCAGCCGCGGCTCGGCGGGATACTTGTCGGATCCGAAGACGAGGTCCTTGAGCGGCGGCGTCTTGCCCTGCACGGGATCGGGGACGAGCTTCGCGATGCGGTCGCCCTCGGCGAAGGGCAGGCCCATGACCCGCACCACGTCGCGGATGACCGAGCGCGCCTTGAGCGAGCCGAAGGTGATGATCTGGCCGACGTTGTCCTGGCCGTACTTCGTGGTGACGTACTGGATGACCTCGTCGCGCCGGTTCTGGCAGAAGTCGACGTCGAAGTCGGGCATCGAGACGCGCTCGGGGTTGAGGAAGCGCTCGAAGAGGAGGTTCCACCGGAGCGGGTCGAGGTCGGTGATGCGCAGCGCCCAGGCGACGATGGAGCCCGCGCCCGAGCCGCGTCCGGGTCCGACCGGGATCTGGTGCCGCTTCGCCCAGTTGATGAAGTCCTGCACGATGAGGAAGTAGCCGCTGAACCCCATCTTCTGGATGACCGACAGCTCCATCTCCAGGCGGGCGCGGTAGACGTCGGGGGCGAAGGCGTACTGACCGTCGATTTCGCGGAAGCGCTTGTCGAGGCCCTCGCGCGCCAGCTTCACGACGTACTCCGCCTCGGAGAGGCCGTCGGGGAGCTGGAACTGCGGCAGGTAGTTCTTACCCAGCTCGAGCTCGACGTTGCACATCTCGGCGATGCGCATCGTGTTGTCGATGGCCTCGCGCATGCCCGGCAGCGCCGACACCATCTCGTCGGGGGAGGTGATGAAGAGCCCGTCGGTCTCGTGCCGCAGGCGCTTCGGGTCGGAGAAGGTCTTCCCCGACGCGATGCACATGAGGACCTCGTGCGCCTTGGCGTCCTCGCGCTTCACGTAGTGCGCGTCGGCGGTGGCGGCGAGCGGGATGCCCTCCGCCTCGCCGAGCTCGGCGAGGCGAGCGTTCACCTCGAGCTGCTCCCTCATGCCGTTCGACTGCACCTCGAGGAAGAACGAGCCGGGCTCGAAGATGTCGCGGTACTCGCGCGCGGCGGCGCGGGCGCCGTCCATGTCTCCCCGCCGGCAGAGCCGCGGCACCTCGCCGGCCAGGCAGGCGGTGAGGCCGATGAGCCCCTTCGCGTGATCGCGAAGGAGCTGCTTGTCGATGCGCGGGTCGTAGTAGAAGCCTTCCGTGAAGGCCATCGAGGAGAGGTAGCGGAGGTTGTTCCAGCCCTCCTCGTTCCTGGCGAGCAGGATGAGGTGGCGGCCGATGCGCTCCGACCGGTCGGTGCGCCCCTTCTCGCCGGCGACGTAGGCCTCGAACCCCAGGATGGGCTTCACCCCGGCCGCCTTCGCTTGCTTGTAGAAGTCGACCGCTCCGAACAGGTTGCCGTGGTCCGTGACCGCCACCGCGTTCATGCCCTTCGCCTTCACGCTGGCGAGCAGATCCTTGATGCGGATGGCGCCGTCGAGCAGCGAGTAGAGCGTGTGGAGGTGGAGGTGCGTGAAGTCGGCCAAGGTTCGGTACTCCTTCGGGAAGTCCTTTCATAACAGGGGGGGCTGACGGGGCGGTAGGGTAGCGGGCCCCCGCCGGGCGGCGGCCCAGTGCGGGGCAGCCCGGGCGGGGTGAAAACCTTTTGAGTCAGGTCCGGCGCGGCAGGTGGGCGCTCCACGGGCGTCCGCGCTGGCCCCCGTCCGGTCCCGTCCCGAGCCATCGACAGCGGGGGGGCGAGAGCCTAACACTAGGCCCCCGAACGACCCGATGTCGGATCTCGCCGCCACCTGGACCGAGAAGCTGCTCGACGTCACGTCGGCCTTCTCGCGCGCGCGCACCGCCCGGGAGGTGGGCGAGGTCGCTGTCGCGCTGGGCGTCGAAGCGCTGGACGCGTCGTCCGCGGTGCTCGTCCTCCGCTCGCGGGACGGGCGGCACCTCGACCTCATCGCTTCGGCCGGGCTCACCGAGCAGGAGCGGCAGCGCTACGCTCGCCTGCCGGTCGAGGCGCGCCACCCCGGCGCGGACGCCATCCGGGAGGGGCCGCTCTTCCTCGATACGCCAGCCGACGTCGAATCTCACTTCGGGCACACCGACCTGGCGGGGTGCTGGCGCGGCGGGAGCCACATCGCCGTCCCGATCCTCGCGGGCGAGCGAGCGGTCGGCTATCTCGCCTTCACCTTCCGTTCGTTCATCCCCATCCCGCCGGCGCAGCGCTCGTTCGCCCTGGCGCTATCGGCGCAGGGGACGCAGGCGCTGGAGCGAGCGCGGCTGCTCGATGCGGAGCAGCAGGCCCGCCGCCGGCTCAAGGTGCTCGTGGACGCGGCCGAGGCGTTCAGCGCCCCTTCGCTCTCGATGGCGGCCGTGCTCGACGCCATCGCGCGGAAGGTGACCGCCGCGGCGGGCGACGCGGCCATCCTGCAACTCCTCTCCCCGGACGGCGCCTGGCTCGAGCCGAAGGCGTGGTGGGCGAACGATCAGGACGTGCGTCGAGAGCTGGCGCGCGCCCTCGCCGGCGCGCGCGAGCCCGCCGGCGCGGGGCTGTCGAGCGAGCCCACCCTCGCGGGCGAGACGCTGCTCGTCCCGTCGGTGGACGATCAGGTGCTGGCGCGCGTGCCGGAGCCCCTCCGCGGCTGGATGGTGCGGCACCGGCTCCACACCCAGATCGTGGTGCCGCTGCAGCTCAAGGGGCGCTGCATCGGGACGCTCGCGGTCGGCCGCTTCCATCCGCACGAGCCGTACTCGGCCGAGGATCGCATCCTCGTCGAGGGCCTGGCCGCGCGCGGCGCCGCCGCGATCGAGAAGACCCGCCTCTACGAGGAGGTGGTGCGCAGCCAGCGGCTGTTCGAGGGCATCGCGGAGGCGAGCCCCGACGTGCTCTACCTCTACGACGTGCGGCGGCGGCGGAACGTGTTCGTGTCGCACAGCGTGGAGCAGGTGCTGGGGCGGTCGCCGCGCGAGATCGCCGCGCAGCCCGAGGGGCTCATGACGCTCGTCCACGCCGACGACCTTCCGCGCCTCCTCGAGGAGCACCGCCGCTTCACGGTGCTGCGCGACGGCGACATGCTGGAGCACGAGTACCGGATGCGCCACGCCGACGGGAGCTTCCGGTGGGTGCGCAGCCGCGACCGCATCTTCTCGCGGACGCCCGCCGGCGAGGTGGAGCTCGTGCTGGGGGTGGCGCGCGACGTCTCGCAGCAGGTCGAGGCCGCGCAGGAGCGCGACGAGCTGCTCGCCCGCGAGCAGCAGGCGCGGCTCGAGGCGGAGATGGCCAGCCGCGCGAAGGACGAGTTCCTGGCCATGCTCGGCCACGAGCTCCGCAACCCGCTCTCCCCCATGATCACCGCGCTCGAGCTCATGAGGATGCGCGGCGGCGACGCCTTCGGCCGGGAGCGCACCATCATCGAGCGGCAGGTGCAGCACCTCGTGCGCCTCGTCGACGACCTGCTCGACATCTCGCGCATCACCCGGGGCAAGGTGGAGCTGAAGCGGCGCGCGCTCGAGCTGGGCGACGCGGTGAACTCCGCCATCGAGATGGCGAGCCCGCTGCTCGAGACGCGGCGGCACCGGCTGGAAGCCGAGGTCCCGCGCCGCGGGCTGGTGGTGGAAGGCGACCCCGACCGCCTGGCGCAGGTGGTGGCGAATCTCCTCACGAACGCCGCCAAGTACACGGAGCCGGGCGGGATCGTCTCGGTGCGGGCGGCGCGCGAGGGCGGCGACGTCGTGGTGCGGGTGCGCGACTCGGGGATGGGCATCGCGCCCGAGCTCCTGCCGCGCGTCTTCGACCTCTTCGTGCAGGGGCACCGCGCGCTCGACCGGTCGCAGGGGGGCCTCGGCCTGGGGCTCGCGATCGTGCGCACCATGGTCGAGATGCACGGCGGGCGCGTGAGCGCGGACAGCGCCGGTCCGGGCAAGGGCAGCGAGTTCGTGGTGCGGCTCCCGGCCGCGCGCGTCGCGACGCTCACCCCGGCGCCGCAGGCCCGGCTCCCGGGGGCGCTGCACGGGCAGACGCGCGGGCGGCGGGTGCTGGTGGTCGACGACAACCAGGACGCCGCCGACGCGCTGGTCGAGGCGCTCGCGGCTCACGGGCACGGCGCCACCGTCGCGTACGACGGCCCGAGCGGTCTGGAGGCCGCGGCGCGCTCGCGCCCCGAGGTGGCGTTCCTGGACATCGGCCTGCCCGTGATGGACGGCTACGAGCTGGCGCGCCGCCTGCGCGAGCTGCTCGGGACGAAGGTGAAGCTCGTCGCGCTCACCGGCTACGGGCAGGACCGCGATCGGGTGCTCTCGCGCGCCGCCGGCTTCGACGAGCACCTCGTGAAGCCGGTCGAGCTGGACCAGATCATGGCGGTGGTGTGTGCCCTGGGGCCGGCCCTCACGCCGGTGCCCTCGGCGGCGGCGCCATAAGGCATCATGGGTCCGTGAAGGACGCCTCGCAGCGAACCGCGCGTGACGTGCGGCTCCTCTTCGCGACCCGGGCGGTCCGGCTCTTCGCGTACGGGTTCCTGTCGGTGGTGCTGGTGCTGTACCTCGCGGCGGCCGGGCTGTCCGAGGCGAGCATCGGACTCCTGCTCACGCTGACCCTCGCCGGCGACACCGTCATCTCGCTCTACCTCACCACCCGCGCCGATCGGGTCGGGCGGCGGGCCATGCTGCTCGCCGGCGCCGCGCTCATGATCTTCGCGGGCGCCCTGTTCGCGGTCACCCGGAGCTTCGCGCTGCTCCTCCTCGCGGCCACGGTCGGCGTCATCAGCCCAGCCGGGAACGAGGTCGGGCCGTTCCTCGCCATCGAGCAGGCGGCGCTGTCGGAGTCGCTCCCGGCCGGGCGCCGCACGCAAGCCTTCGCGTGGTACCAGCTGTGCGGCGCGTTCGCCACCGCGCTCGGGTCGCTCGCCGGCGGCGGGCTCGCCTCGGTGCTGCAGCGCGCCGGTCTGGCGCCGCTCGCGAGCTACCGCGCGGTGGTGGTGGGCTACGGCGCGCTCGGGGCGGCGCTGGTCGTGCTCTTCGCGCGCCTGTCTCAGGCCGTCGAGGCGCCGGCGGCGCGGCGGATGGCGCCGGCGGCGCGCCCCTCGTTCCTGCAGAGCAGCCTGGGCCTGTCCCGGTCGCGCGCCGTCGTCCTGAAGCTCTCCGCGCTCTTCAGCGTCGACGCGTTCGCGGGCGGCTTCGTCGTGCAGGCGTTCGTGGCCTGGTGGTTCCATCGCCGGTTCGGGGCCGCTCCGGCGCTGCTCGGCGGCATCTTCTTCGGCGCCAACGTCCTGGCCGGCCTCTCGGCGCTGTCGGCCGCCTGGGTCGCGCGCCGCATCGGCCTCGTGCGGACCATGGTGTTCACGCACCTGCCGTCGAACGTGCTCCTGCTCCTCGTCCCCCTCATGCCGACCCTGCCGCTCGCGATGACAGTCCTCTTCCTGCGCTTCTCGATCTCGCAGATGGACGTGCCGACGCGGCAGTCGTTCACGATGGCGGTGGTGGATCCCGGGGAGCGTTCGGCGGCGGCGGGCGTGACCGGGATCGCCAGGACCGTCGGCTCGTCCATCTCGCCGCTCGTGGCCGGTCCGCTCTACGCCGTGCCGGCGCTGGCGAGCGTGCCCTTCTTCATCGCGGGTGGCCTCAAGATCCTCTACGACCTCGCGCTGCTCGTCGCGTTCGGTCGCGTCGCACCGCCCGAGGAGCGGCAATGACGGTGGTGCCCCGGGTCGTCGGGCGGGGGCTCGTCCCCCGCCGCCGTGTCGATCCGGTCACCGCCGTGAGCCCGGCTAGTGCTTCAGCCCGCCTCCGTGGCCGCCTTCCTCCTCGAACGCGTGCGCCATGACGAAGTGGTAGACGGCGTAGGGCTCCTCCTTCGAGCCCCCCACCAGCTCGAACAGGAAGTGCCCCGCCTCCCCCGACTCGTCGGGCGTCGCCTCGACGTAGTGCACGTCGCGGACATCGAGCACCATCTCGGCCACGAGCGACTTCGCCCAGACCAGCTGCACGACCGGGTTGCGCTCCTCGTCTTCCTCGAGGTGCCAGTGGAACGCGTCCTGGTCGTAGAGGAAGGTGTCGACGGTGCCCGCGCGCACGATGCAGTTGGCGTGCTGGCGGAGCCAGCGCCAGAACTGGTCGAAGGGGAGCGTGGTCCCGGTCTCCACGGTGACGGCCATGGCGCGAATATAGCCGTACTTCCCCCCGCGCGGTGGCTGTGGTCTCATCGGGAACGTGGAGCTCACCGAGACCGCCGCCCGTGCCCTCGCCGCCGTCCGACGCGACGGGCGCGACCTGCTCTACCCCGTCGACGAGATCTGCCGCTCGAGCCGGTTCCGGCTCTCCGTGCGCTACCGCGCGGCGTCGGGCGAGGAGATCCGCCTCGGTCTCCTCTACTCCGAGGACCGCGCTGCCCTGGAGGCGCTGGCCGCCGCGCTCGCAGC
>DATLJU010000284.1:0-29426 GCA_035538735.1 Anaeromyxobacteraceae bacterium
ACTTGATGGCCGCGTACTCCTTGCGCGGCCCGCCCCAGATGCCGATGAGGAAGTACATCGGCAGGAGCATGACCTCCCAGAACACGTAGAAGAGGAACATGTCCAGGGCGACGAAGGTGCCCATCATGCCGGTCTGCAGGATGAGCAGCATGACCATGTAGCCGGGCACCATCCGCACCGAGAAGTGCTTGGGGTGGTGCGCGTCGTGGCCGTGCGCGCCGTGCCCCTCGTCCTCCTCCAGCATGCCCGCCATCTCACGGTCCTTCGCGCCCGACCACCAGGGCATCGAGGAGATGGTCGCGACGAAGGAGATGAGGCCGGACAGGAGCACCATCGAGATCGAGAGGCCGTCGACGCCGACGAACCACTCGACGTTGAAGGCCTTGATCCAGACGGCGCGCTGCACGAGCTGGACGCCGGTGTCCTTGCCCGCCACGACCATGCCGGCCGCGTGCGGGTCGTAGAAGGACCAGGCGTAGATGGCGGCCACGAGCGACAGGCCGCTCGCGACGAGCGCGATGCCGCGCGCCGCCTGGTTGAGCGTGCGCTTCTGCAGGCCGGTGGCGTACCGCACCGCCGACAAGAGGACGATGAGGACCGCTCCTGCCAGCGGCAGGAAGGTGGCCCAGGCGAGGACGTTGGTCGGACCGAACATGTGCGCGTCGCTCCTGGTCAGTGAATCAGGAAGTTGAGAAGGATGACGGCGAGCCCGCCCGCGAGCGCGCCGTAGAGGTAGGTCTGGACGCGGCCGGTCTGGAGGCGGCGCAGCGACTTGCCGCCCTCGGCGGTCAGCACCGCGACCGCGTTGACCGCGCCGTCGACGACGTAGGTGTCGATGAGCCCGTCGATCCGCGCGAAGCCGCGCGTGACGGCGCCCACCGCGTTCACGAGCCAGTCGAGGATGTGCCCGTCGAACCAGCTGAGCGCGCGGGACCACGCCAGCGAGGGCCGGATGACGACGAGGTCGTACAGCTCGTCGACGTAGTACTTGTTGTAGACGACCGTCCAGGCGGCGAGGAACCGCTGCTTGAGCGCGGCCGGGACGGTGCTCTTGCCGTCCTTGTAGAGGAGCCACGCGAAGAGGAAGCCGACCGCGCCGGCGCCGACGCCGATGGCCTGGAACAGGAACTCCCAGGAGTGCGGCTTCTCGGCGAAGGCCACCTCGGCCGTGAGCGCGGGCTTGAGCCACTCTTCGAGGAGCGGCTCGTGGCCGGTCCAGGCGGCGGGGATGCCGAGGAGGCTCACCAGCACCGCCCCGGCGGCGAGCACCGACAGGACGAGGGTGATCGTCCAGGGCGACTCGTGCGGCAGGCCGCCGTGGGCGCCGTGGCCGCCGTGTGCACCGTGCGCGTCGTGCGCGTCGTGCGCGGCGGCGCCGACGTGCGGGAACGCCCCGTGCGCCGCGTGGACGTGGCCGTGCGCCGGATCCGGCTGCGGGTGCGCGTCGTGGTGGCCGTGCGGGTCGGCGTGGTGCGCCGCCGCCACCGAGGCGTGCGGATCCTCGCCATGCTCGTGCGCGTGCCCGGCGCCGCCGCGGTACTCGCCGGTGAAGGTCATGAAGTACGACCGGAACATGTAGAAGCTGGTGCCGGTCGCAGCGATGATGCCGACGAGGTAGATGGCGGGTCCGAGCCATGGCGTCGGCACGCCGAAGAGCGCCAGGTGCTCGGAGGTGAACGCCTTCCAGAGGATCTCGTCCTTCGAGTAGAAGCCGCTCGCCCAGGGGAAGCCGGCGATCGCCCAGCACGCGATGAGGTAGGTCCAGCGCGTGATGGGCATGTACTTCTTGAGGCCGCCCATCTTCCTCATGTCCTGCTCGTGGTGGCAGCCGAGGATGACCGAGCCCGAGCCGAGGAAGAGCGTGGCCTTGAAGAAGGCGTGCGTGAGGAGGTGGTAGGCGCCGGCCCAGTAGGCGCCCACGCCCACGCCGATGAACATGAAGCCGAGCTGCGAGACCGTCGAGTAGGCGAGGACCTTCTTGATGTCGTACTGGAAGAAGCCGATCGAGGCCGCGAAGATGGCGGTCAGCGCGCCGACGAACGCCACCCAGGCCATGGCGGCGGGCGAGAGCGCGAAGATGAAGTTGAGCCGCGCCACCATGTAGACGCCGGCGGTGACCATGGTGGCGGCGTGGATGAGGGCGGAGACCGGCGTCGGGCCGGCCATGGCGTCGGGCAGCCACACGTAGAGCGGCAGCTGCGCGCTCTTGCCCATGGCGCCGACGAACAGGCAGATCCCGATGAGCGCGAGGAGCGCGAACCCCCACACCTTCTGATCCTTGAGGTGCTCGGCGATCCCGGTCTTCTCGATGACCACCTGATCGCGCAGCTCGCGGAAGTTGAGGGTGGGGCCGACCTTGACCACCTGGCCCTCGCCCACCTCGACCGTCGGCGCGAGCGCCTGCGACTCGGCGGCCGTCGACGCCCCCGCGGTGGCGTGCAGCGCCGCCTCGGGCTCGTACGTGGGGCCGTGCGCCTTCCCGGAGGCGGCCCACGCCCCGCCGAGGCCCCAGAACAGGAGCAGCAGGCCGGCCAGGAAGCCGAAGTCGCCGAACCGGTTCACCACGAAGGCCTTCATGCCGGCGGCGGCCTTCTCACGGTCGGTGTAGTAGAAGCTGATCAGGCCGTAGGAGCAGAGACCGACGCCCTCCCACCCGAAGAACATGAGGACGAAGTTGTCCCCCATGACGAGCAGGAGCATCGAGAAGACGAAGAGGTTGAGCCAGCCGAAGAACCGCCAGTACGCCTTCGCCTCGTCGTCCCACATGTAGCCGATGGAGAAGACGTGGATGAGCATCCCGATGAAGGTGATGATGAGCACCATCATCATCGAGAGCGGATCGAGGGCGAACCCGAGGTCGACCGTCACGCGGCCGGCCGTGAACATGTTCCAGAGGGTGTCCTGCAGGAACCGGTGCTCGTCGGGGAGCGCGCGCAGCTGCAGGAACGCGCAGACCGCCACGGCGAAGGCGAGCGCCATCGCGCCGACGCCCACGACGTGGACGAGCCGCTTCCGGCCGGAGCGCTCGAAGCGCCAGCCGAAGACGAAATTGATGAACGCCCCGACGAGCGGGAAGAGCGGGATGAGCCAGAGGTACCCGGCCCGGGCGGTGAGGATGGGACCGAGGGCGTGCGCGTGTTCCATCGCTACTCCCGCATCGTGTCCGCGGTGCGGACGTCGATGCTCCGGAAGGTCTGGAAGAGGGCCAGGACGATGGCGAGGCCGACCGCCGCCTCCGCCGCCGCCAGGACGATGACGAAGAGGGCGAAGACCTGCCCCGAGATGCCGCCGGTCACCCAGTGGTTGAAGGCGACGAAGTTGACGTTGGCGCCGTTCAGGATGAGCTCGACGCCCATGAGCACGCCCACCGCGTTGCGGCGGGTCGCCACCGTGAGGACGCCCAGGCTGAAGAGCAGGGCGCCGAGGACCAGGAAGTGATGCAGGCCGACGTGGAGCATGGGTTCCGTCCTAGCCGAGGGAGGGGTCCGGCTCGTCCGCCTTGAGCTCCTTGCGGGCGATGACGACCGCGCCGATGAGCGTGGCGAGGAGCACCAGCGAGGCGAGCTCGAACGGCAGGAGCCACTGGGAGAGGAAGGCGTTGCCGATGGCGCGGGTGGTGGGGCCGAGGGCCTCCGGCTCGCGGATGGCCCAGGGCGTCGCGAGGGCGACGAAGCAGAGCACCGGCACGGTAGAGACGAGCAGCGCCACCCCGCCCGCCACGCCCAGGCTCACGTTCGAGACCTTCACCTCGGTGATG
The DNA here is from genome assembly GCA_035538735.1 of Anaeromyxobacteraceae bacterium. Taxonomy (GTDB): domain Bacteria; phylum Myxococcota; class Myxococcia; order Myxococcales; family Anaeromyxobacteraceae; genus Anaeromyxobacter_A. Next base: position 3,758 of record DATLJU010000284.1, read on the forward strand.
CGGTTCGTCAGCATCACGGCGAAGAGGATGAGGACGAGGACGCCGCCGATGTAGACGAGGAGCTGCGTGACCGCGAGGAAGTCGGCGTCGAGCCAGGCGTAGAGCCCGCCGGCGCCCGTCAGCGCTCCGAGCAGCCCGAGGGCGCTGTAGAGGATGTTCCGGGAGAGCGCGGTCATGCCGGCGCCCACCACGGTGAGCGCCGCGAAGAAGTAGAACAGGCCATCACGTAGCGTGAATGGGCCCACTTCGAAGTCGGCCGGCAGCGCGCCGCCGCGGCCGACCTGCACGCCGAGCACGCCGACGAAGAGCGTCACCAGCGCCGCCAGCGCTATCCAGGTGTAGAGCTTGCGCGACATGCGGACGTCTCCTCAGGCCGGCTGACCGTCGCCGGGGTTGACGGTGGAGGCCGGCGCCGGGGCAGGCGCGGCCGCGGGGGCGGCGGAGGCGCCGTCCGCCTTGGCGGGGACGGCGGCGGAGACGGCCTCGGCCGGCGGCACCGCCTGCGCGGCCGCCTGCACCACCTCGGCCGGCTTCGCCTCGGCCACCTTCGCCGGCGCGGGCTTGGCCGCCGCGGCCTTCGGGCCCGCGGGCTTCTTCGCCGTCGCCGTCGGGTCGGGCGGGAGGAACTCGGGGCCGGGCGCGTCCCAGCGCCGCGCCTCGAGCTTCGCGCGGACGAGCGACCCGAGCGGCGCGCGCGGGTAGTACTCGGCGCCCTTCGCGACCTTGTAGACGGGGAACGGGTTCTCCGGGTCGGCCCAGCGGAGGGTGAGGTTGCGCACCGAGCGCTGGGAGCCCTCGAACTCGCGGGTGTGCTGGATCGCGCCGGTGGGGCAGGGCTCCACGCACAGGCCGCAGAACATGCACTTCGCCTCGTCGATGTCGAACTGCGTGACGACGCGGAGCTTGGGGTTGGCGGAATCCTTCTCGAGGTTGATCTGGATGCAGCTGATGGGGCAGGCGCGCTCGCAGGCCTGGCACCCCGTGCAGATGTCGGGGTCGACCTCGAGGAAGCCGCGGTAGCGCGGCGGCAGCATGTCGCGTACCGGGAGCTCCGTCCGATCGGGATACTGGGTCGTGATCGGTCGGCGCAGCAGGTACGAGAGCGTGATCGAGAGGCCGTGCCAGAACGACTGGACGGTCTCGGTCACGTTCCCGAAGTACTGCTCGACGGTTTCCTTGGGCATGATCGGCTCTTTCCCGTCACCAGTTGGAGAGGTCGAACTTGTCGCCCTGCACGGCCTGGATGTTGAGGCGCACGCGCCGGCCGAAGAGGAACGCAAGCACGACCGCGAAGACGAACAGCACGCAGCCGGTGATCACCTCGAGCTGCGGGCGGGCGCCGACGCCCACCTGCCAGAAGAGCGTGAAGACGAGGCAGCCGAAGGCGACCGGGACGAGGTACTTCCAGCACAGGTTCATCATCTGGTCGACGCGGATGCGGGGGAGCGTCCAGCGCAGCCACACCACGACGTTGCAGAGGACGAGGGTCTTGGCGACGAAGATCGCCATCGACAGCGCGTTCCAGCTCCACCAGGCGAGCGACGGGACGACCCCGGCGCCTCGCACGGCGTCGATCTGCGCCGCCGTGATGCCCGGGATCTGCCAGCCGCCGAGGAAGAGCGTGGTGGCGATGGCCGACAGCACCCAGATGTTGCCCCACTCGCACAGGAAGAAGAGCGCGAAGCGGAATCCGGAGTACTCGGAGAGGTAGCCGGCGACGAGCTCGGACTCGGCCTCGGGCAGGTCGAAGGGCGTGCGGTTGGCCTCGGCGAGCTGACTCGTGAAGAGGACGAAGAAGGCCACCAGCGCGGCCGGGTTGCGGAAGATGAACCACTCCCAGGGGAAGCCGCCCTGGGCGCGGATGAGGCCCTGCATCGACAGGGTGCCCGCCATCGCCACCGGGACGAAGATGGCGAGGCCGGCCGGGATCTCGTACGAGATCACCTGGGCCGCGGAGCGCATGCCGCCGAAGAGCGCCCACTTCGAGTTGGACGACCAGCCCGAGATGAGGATGCCGACCACGGTCAGGGCCGTCACGCTCGTCACGTAGAAGATGCCGACGTCGAGGTCGGCGACGACGAGCGAGTGGCCGAAGGGCAGCACCACGAAGGTGCACGCGAACCCGACCAGCACGAAGTAAGGCGCGGCCCGGAAGAGCAGCGCGTCGGCGTCGGCCGGGACGAGGTCCTCCTTGAGGATCATCTTCACCGCGTCGGCGATCCACACGAAGAAGCCGAGGAAGCCGGCCCGGTTCGGACCGATGCGGCTCTGGATGCGTCCGGCGACACGGCGCTCGTACCAGGAGATGGCGCCCGAGAAGATGGCGCCGAAGTTCACCATGAGGAGGGCGAGCAGCAGCGCCGCCACCGCGTAGGCGAGGTCGCGCGCCCAGGGCGAGGTGTAGGGGCCGAAGCCGAGCGCGGCGTCGATCACGGCCGGCTGCAAGAGCGGCGTGGCGAGGAGGACGGCGCCCAGGATGAGGGCGGGGATGCCGACCATGGCGGCCAGCGTCACCGCGATCATCCAGCGCGGCGTGAACTTCGGGGCGGGCGGGTAGTTGACGGGCATGGGAAGCTCGGGCTCCTAGCGGTCGATCTCGGGGGCGACGACGTCGATCGACGCGATGAGGGCGACCAGGTCCGCCACCATCAGGCCGGGCGAGATGTCCTCGATGATGCCCATGGCGGTGAAGCTGCCCGTGCGGGCGCGGACGCGGTACGCCTTCTCGGTCCCGTCCGAGACGACGTAGTAGGCCATCTCGCCACGCGCGGACTCGACGCGCGAGAACGCCTCCCCCGCCTCGGGCTTCACCTTGCGCGGGACCTTGGCGATGATCTCGCCCTCCGGCATCGACTCGAGCGCCTGACGGACGATCTTCGACGACTCCATCATCTCGAGGACGCGCACGTAGTAGCGGTCGAAGGCGTCACCGACCGTGCCGCGCGAGCCGCGCCCGACCGGCACCTCGAACTTGAAGTGCGGGTACGCGCCGTACGGCACGTCGCGGCGGACGTCCCAGTCCATCCCGGAGCCGCGCAGGTTCGGGCCGACGAGGCCGTAGTCGATCGCCTGCGTCTTCGTGATGACCGCCACGTTGGCGAGGCGCTTGATGTAGATGCTGTTGAAGGTGATGAGGCGGTCCCACTCCACCAGCATCGTGTCGAAGTGATCGAGGAACTTGAGGACGCGGTCGCGCCAGCCCTCGGGCAGGTCGAAGGCGACGCCGCCGATGCGGTGGTAGTTGTAGGTGAGCCGGGCCCCGCACAGCGCCTCGAGGAGGTCGTTCACGGTCTCGCGCTCGCGGAGGGCGTGGACGAGCGGCGTGGTCGCGCCGATGTCGCTCGCCATGGTGCCGGTCGAGACGAGGTGGCTGGCGATGCGGCACAGCTCGCAGCTGATGGCGCGCAGCCACTGGGCCCGCGGCGGCACCTCCAGCTTGAGCAGCTTCTCGACCGCCATCGCGTAGCCTTCGTTGGCGAACATCGCCGCCACGTAGTCGATGCGGTCGGTGTACGGCATGAAGCCCGGGTAACCGGTCGACTCCCCGATCTTCTCCAGCGCCCGGTGCAGGTAGCCGATGTCGGGGATGGCCTTCTTCATCACCTCGCCGTCGGTGTCGACGAGGAAGTTGATGACGCCGTGGGTCGAGGGGTGCTGCGGGCCGAAGTTGAGGAGCATCTCCTCGCCCGCGTTGTCGACCCGCCGAAGGATGAGCTTCTCCATGGCGGCTCCCTACGCCTTGGCCGGCGCGGCCGGCGCGGCGGGTGGGTTGGAGGTGGCAGCGGGGGGAGGAGGGGGCGGCGGCGGACGCTCCGCGCGCCGCTTCTCGTCGAGCCGGCGGAGCTCGACGAGCGGGTTCTCCCGGGTGTTCGGGATGCCGTGGTACCCGCCGGCCTCCTGGTAGTCCTTGCGGAGCGGGAAGCCCTGCCAGTCGTCAGGGAGGAGGAGGCGGCGCAGGTCGGGGTGACCGGTGAAGGTCACGCCGAACATGTCGTAGCACTCCCGCTCCAGCCAGTTGGCGGCCTTCCAGACGCCCTCGACGGAGGGCACCACCGGGTTGGCGCGGTCTGCCTCGACCTTGAGCACGATCCCGTGCCGGTGGCCGTAGGAGAACAGGTGGTAGACCACCTCGATCACGTTCCGCGCCGGCCAGTCGAGCGCGGTGAGGTCGTTGCAGTGGTCGAGCTCGAGGCCAGGCGTCTCCTTGAGGAAGCGCGCCACGTCCACGATCTTGTGGCCGGACACCACCACGAACGCGTCGATCTTCGGCTCGGAGAGCGGGCCCACGGCTTCGCCGAACTGGGCCTTGAGCCGCTCGTGGATCTCATTGACCGTCATCAGTCCTCTCGCGCTTCCGACGTGAGTCGAGGCGGGCGCACCGCACCAGCGGTGAACGCTCGCCCCGACGGACTCCACCCGCGAAACTAGGCGATGCGAGCGACGCTCGGGCTCGGCGCGGCGCGCCGGGTCTTGTCCTTCCAACGCTCCCGCTTCACCAGTTCCTGCAACCTGAGGAAGCCCTCGGTGAGCGCCTCGGGGCGGGGCGGGCAGCCCGGGACGTAGACGTCGACCGGGATGACCTTGTCCACTCCCTTGCACACCGAGTACGAGGACTGGAAGAGACCGCCGCAGTTGGCGCAGGAGCCCATCGAGATGACGTACTTGGGCTCGGCCATCTGGTCGTAGAGGAGCTTGCAGCGCTCGGCCATCTTGTAGGTGAGCGTGCCGGCCACGATCATGAAGTCCGACTGGCGCGGGCTGGCGCGGAACACCGCGCCGAACCGGTCGAGGTCGGCGCGCGGGCCGCCCGTCTGCATGAGCTCGATCCCGCAGCACGCGAGCCCGAACAGGAGGTAGTGCAGCGAGTTGGTGCGGGCCAGGTTGATCAGGTCGTCCAGCTGGCTCGTGTGGCTCAGCAGGACGTCGCCGCCGATTCCGGCATCTACCAGGTTGTTCGAAGCCATTGCGTCCGACTCTCCTCGCGACTCCGCCCCTATGGAGGACGGAACGTCGGCTCCCCCCGGAACGATTCCCTCCTGCGGGGCCGCGCGCTCGAAAATGCGAATCAGGCCGCCTTCCGCGTGCCAGCCGAACGGCCGGCAGGCCGGCTGTCGACCTCCGCCAGCTTCTTCACCCACTCCAGATCGCCGTGCGCCCAGACCCAGGCCAAGCCGACGACCAGGATGCCGGTGAACACCAGCAGCTCTCCGAGGGCGATGACGCCGGTGCTCGGGCTGGCCGCCACCCACTCCTTGAACACCGCCACCACCGGGAAGGTGAGGGCAATGTCGACCTCGAAGATCACGAAGACGAGGGCGATGAGATAGAACCGCGGATTGAAATTCATCCACGCGGTGCCGATCGGCTTCTCACCGCACTCGTAGATGCTAGACTTGGCTGCGTCCGGAAAGTTCGGGCGCAGGAAGCGCCCGGCCGTCAGGGCGACCAGCGCAAAGCCGATCGCCACCACCGCGAACGCGAAGACCGCCCCGAAACCGAAACCCATCGGGTTGCTCCCGGACAAGCCGTGAATGAAGGGAAAGGCGGGAGGCGGAATACCCCGCGCGGGCTCGAGCTGTCAAGCGGGGGATTTCGTTTGACAATGCTTACAGGTTGACGCAGGAAAGGACGACGCACTCGCTCCTACGTTTGGCTCCTCTACGGGCAGGGAGACGATGACCCCCCTTCAGATCTATTTTCCACTCGCAGTCGCCTTCTTCATGGCTGGCCTGCTCGCCGTCGTGCTGGTCGGCGCGGCGACGCTCCTCGGCCCCCGACACCCGAGCCCGGTGAAGTCGAGCGTGTTCGAGTGCGGCTCCGATCCGGTCGGGAGCGCGCACGAGCGGTTTGGCGTGAAGTTCTACATGATCGCCTTACTTTTCATCGTCTTCGACGTCGAGGCGGTCTTCGTCTATCCGTGGGCGGTCCTCCTGAAGGACCTCGGCTGGCCTGGCTACGTCGCGATGGCGCTCTTCGCCTTCACGCTCGTCGTCGGGCTCGCCTACGTGTGGAAGAAGGGCGCCCTCGAGATGGAGAGCGACTAGTGGCTTCCGACATCGACACCACCCCGGTCATCACTACCCGCCGCCAGGAGGCGACCGGCTTCTTCCAGCGGATGGTCTCGAAGAGCCTGGGCTGGGCGCGCAAGAACTCCCTCTGGCAGTACCCGTACGTCACGGCCTGCTGCGGGATGGAGTACATGAGCGTCTCCTCCGCGCGCTACGACATCGCGCGCTTCGGCGCCGAGGTGCCGCGGTTCTCGCCGCGCCAGGCCGACCTCCTGCTCGTGGTGGGAACCATCAACTGCAAGCAGGCGCCGATCCTCAAGCGCATCTACGAGCAGATGAGCGAGCCGAAGTGGGTCATCGCCTTCGGCGTCTGCGCCAGCTCCGGCGGCTTCTACGACAACTACGCGACGATGCAGGGCATCGATCGCGTCATCCCGGTCGACGTGTACGTCCCGGGCTGCCCGCCGCGGCCGGAGCAGGTGCTCGACGGCCTCATGCTCCTGCAGCGGAAGATCCAGGACCAAGAGCACAAGCTCATCGACCGCGCCCAGGCCCCGTTGCTGGCCGAGGGCGGCGGGGAGCGGAGGTAGCGCATGGCGAAGGCGGTGTTGGAGGCGCTCGCCGCGCGCTTCCCCGGCGACGTGTACGAGCCGTACGAGGGCGTGGGCGGCGACGACTGCATCTTCGTGCGCAAGAGCGAGATCGCGTCCGTGTGCCAGTTCCTGAAGAGCGAGCCCGCGCTCGCCTTCAACCTGGCTCCGTACATCACGGCGGTCGACTACCTCGGGACGGAGCCCCGCTTCGAGGTCGTCTACAACCTGTACTCGACGGTGCACAACCACCGGGTGCGCCTCAGGGTGAAGGTCCCCGAGGGCGATCTCGAGCTGCCGACGGTGACCTCGGTGTGGCGCGGCGCCGATTGGTTCGAGCGCTACTGCTTCGACATGTACGGCCTCCGGTTCAAGGGCCATCCCGATCCGCGGCGCCTGTTCATGTACGACGAGTTCGTCGGACACCCGCTGCGGAAGGATTACCCGCTCCGCGGCCGGCAGCCGCTCGTGAAGGAGCGCGAGATCGGCGACATCTACCGCGGGCCAGGGCCCGTCGGGCGAGACTGACAGCGAGGGCGCGACAGCGATGGCCACCGAATCCCACACGGGCGCAGTGGATCCGCAGGCGACGCCGGGCAGCCACGGCGCGGGCGAGCCCGCGGCTCCGATCGACCGTCATCACCACCCGCTCGGTTACGAGGGGGCGCTCGACGCGCCGCTCAAGGGCCGGCACATGGTGGTGAACCTCGGCCCCAGCCACCCGGCGATGCATGGTGTGACGCGGGCGGTGGTGGCGCTCGACGGAGAGACGATCGTCGACATGAAGCTCGACATCGGCTTCCTCCACCGAGGGTTCGAGAAGAGCTGCGAGAACGTGACCTGGGGGCAGGTGTTCCCCTACACGGACCGGCTCAACTACGTGAGCTCGATCCTGAACAACGTCGGGTACGCCCTGCTCGTCGAGAAGCTTTGCAAGATCGACGTGCCGCTGCGCGCCAAGTACCTGCGCGTCCTCACCGGCGAGCTGCACCGCATCTGCGATCACCTCACGCTGGTCGCCGCCATGGGGCTCGAGCTCGGCGCGATGACCGTGTTCCTGTACGGCGTCGAGGCGCGCGACCTCATCTGGGACCGGCTCACCGAGATCTGCGGCGCCCGGCTCACCTCGAACTACGCCCGCGTGGGCGGCGTCGCGCGCGACGCGCCCGACGACTGGCAGGCGAAGGTGGAAAAGACACTCGACCGCGTCGCCGAGCTGCGCGAGACCATCGACAAGCTCCTCACCCGCAACCGAATCTTCATGGACCGCACCCGCGGGACGGGCGTCATCTCGCGCGAGGACGCGCTCGACTTCGGCTTCACCGGGCCGTGCCTGCGCGCGGCGGGCGAGCCGTACGACGTCCGGAAGGCCGCGCCCTATCTCGTCTACGACAAGCTCGACTTCGACATCCCGGTCGGGAAGAGCGGCGACAACTTCGACCGCTACCTCATGCGGATGGAGGAGATGCGCCAGTCCGACCGCATCGTCCGCCAGTGCTTCCGCCAGATGGAGCTGGGCGACATCGTCGTGGAGGACTTCCGGTACGTGCTGCCGCCGAAGCCCCAGGTGTACGGCACGATCGAGGGCCTCATGGCCCACTTCAAGCTCGTCATGGAGGGGATCAAGGTCCCGCCGGGCGAGGCCTACAGCTACACCGAGGCCGCGAACGGCGAGCTCGGCTTCTACGCCGTCTCCGATGGCGGCGGCCGCCCCTACAAGCTGGGGCTACGCGCTCCGGGCTGGCCGATGGTGGCCGCGCTCCCCTTCATGACGAAGGGCGCGCTGCTCGCCGACATCGTCCCCACCTACGACAGCATCAACATGATCGGCGGCGAGGTCGAACAGTAGCGCGACTGGATGTAGGGCGGGCGGGCAACCACTGGCGCGGCCGGTGGGTGGTCCCCTGCCATGAGGACACCGGCACGTAGGGCGGGGGCGCGGCCCCCGCCCCGACGAGGACACCGAATGGCCGACGAGACCAAGCCCCCCGCACCGGCGACTGCGGCCCCCAAGCCGCCGCCCGGTCCGCCCGCGCCGCCGCCGCCCAAGAATCCGGGCTTCGTGACCTGCACCATCGACGGTCGCGAGGTGGTGGCGAAGCCGGGGACGAACGTCGTCGAGGCCGCCAAGTCGGTCGGCATCGACGTCCCCTATTACTGCTACCACAAGCGCCTCTCCATCGCGGCCAACTGCCGGATGTGCCTGGTCGAGATGTCGAACGCGCCCGGCGGCAAGCTCATGCCGGGCTGCCAGATGCCGGTGGCCGAGGGCATCACCGTCAAGACCGAGACGCAGCGCGTGAAGGATCAGCAGCGCGCCACGCTCGAGTTCCTGCTGCTCAATCACCCCGTCGACTGCGCCATCTGCGATCAGGCGGGGGAGTGCAAGCTGCAGGACTACTACATGAAGTACGACCACAAGCCCTCCCGGCTCGACATGCCGAAGGTCGAGAAGGGCAAGCGCGTGCCGCTCGGTCCGTTGGTCGTGCTCGACCAGGAGCGCTGCATCCTCTGCACCCGGTGCGTGCGCTTCATGCGCGAGGTCGCGAAGAAGCCGCAACTCGGCGTCGCCGAGCGCGGCTGCGAATCGTTCATCACGACTTTCCCCGGCCAGCAGCTCGACTCGAAGTACTCCGGGAACATCGTCGACATCTGCCCGGTGGGCGCGCTCACCAGCACCGACTTCCGCTTCCGCGGCCGCGTCTGGTTCATGTCGTCGGCGCGGAGCATCTGCACCGGGTGCTCTCGCGGCTGCAACACCTTCCTCGACTACATGAAGCAGACGGCGTACCGGTACCGTCCCCGCGAGAACGACGCCGTCAACCAGGAGTGGATGTGTGACGACGGCCGCCTCTCGTACAAGTACCTGAACGCCGACCGCGTCCTGGCGGCGTACCAGGGGCGGGGGGCGGCCGCGCGCGACCTCCCGCTCCCCGCCGCGGTGGAGGCCGCCGCCGGTGAGCTGCGCCGCGCCGCGACGGCCGGCGCCGCCGCCGCGCTCTTCTCCCCGGTCGCGTCGCTCGAGGATCTGCTCGCGGCGGCGCTGGTGGCGAAGGAGGGGCTCGGCCTCTCCGAGGTCTACGTGGGCGGGCGCCCCGACGGCTGGCAGGACGACTTCCTGAAGCGCGCCGACGAGAACCCGAACCGGCGCGGGCTGGAGCTGGTCGCGCAGGCGTTCGGCCTCGCCCTGAAGCCGTTCGCCGAGCTCGGGCCGGCCATCGAGGCGGGGCGGGTGAAGGCGGTCTGGGCCGTCGGCACCGAGATCCTGGATCCTGCCGCCGCGGCGGCCTTCGCCCGGCTCGACGCGCTCGTGTGCCAGGCTTACGGCCACGGCCCGCTCACGCGCGAGGCGACGGTGCTGCTGCCGGCCGCTCCGCACACCGAGTCGGACGGGACGTTCGTCAACTTCGAGGGACGGCCGCAGCGGTTCGAGCTCGCCTACTGGCCGCGCGGCGGCTCCCAGCCACACTGGCAGCTCGCGGCGGAGCTCGGGCGGGCGCTCGGCCTCGCCTGGCGGTTCCAGAGCGCGCGCGAGGTCTGGAACGAGCTCGGGCCGCGGGTGGCGGGATCGCTCCCCGGCTTCACCTGGGACAGCCTGCCCTCCGCGCAGAAGCGGCGGGGCCTCGTGCCGCTCGCGGCGGGGACGGTCGACGGGCGGCTCCCCGGGTACCGCGAGCGCGTCCCCACCGACGAGGTGGGGGACACGCGCATGGATCTGCTGAAGGTCTCGAGATAGGAGGGCGGCGTGCGGCGATTCCTCGGGATGGTGTTGTTCACGATCTGCGTCCCGCTGTCGATGGTGTTCCTGTCGTACGGCCTCTACTGGGCCGCGGCGGGCCTGGAGCACTTCACTTCGGGTCACGGGCTGCCGCCCACCTACGGGGTGGCGATCGCGAACGTGCTCACGCTCATGGCGGGCGTGGTGATGACCACCGCCGCCGCCCTCACGGTGGGCGAGCGCAAGTGGTCGGCCATGATCCAGAACCGGGTCGGCCCGAACCGTATCCGGGTCTTCGGCAACTCGATCGGCGGCATGCCGTTCTTCATCGCCGACGCGCTCAAGATGCTGACGAAGGAGGACATCGAGCCCACGCAGCGGTCGCGAGTCCTGTACGAGCTGGCGCCGATGGCGGCGTTCGCGCCGTCGTTCGTGCTCTTCGCGGTGGTGCCGCTCGGGCCGCCGGTCGACATCGCCGTCGGTACCTCCGTGCACCGCGTCGCGCTGCAGGTGGCGAGCATCGACGCGGGCCTGCTCTTCGTCTTCGGCGCCGCCTCGCTCGCGGTGTACGGCACCGCGCTCGCAGGCTGGTCGTCGAACTCCAAGCTCGCCATCCTCGGTGGCGTCCGCGCCAGCTCGCAGATGATCAGCTACGAGGTGTCGCTGGGCCTCGCGCTCGCCGGCTCGATGATGGCCTACCAGACGCTCCGGATCGAGGAGATGGTGAACGCGCAGGGGACGCTCCTGTGGGGCTTCCTCCCGGCGCTCGGCTTCATCCTGCAGCCGGTCGGCTTGCTCGTCTTCTTCGCCTCGGCCTTCGCCGAGACGAAGCGCGCCCCCTTCGATCTGCCGGAGGGCGAGAGCGAGATCGTCGGCTACTTCGTCGAGTACCCCGGCATGAAGTTCGGCATGATGTTCCTGGCCGAGTTCATCGAGGTGGTGGTGCTCGCCGCCATCACCACCGCCATCTTCTTCGGCGGCTGGCACCCCATCATCTTCGAGCAGGCGCTCAAGGACACGTTCGGCGAGGCCTCGGTGTGGTGGGCCGCCATCTGTGCCGGCGCCTTCCTCACCAAGGTGCTGCTCCTCTGCTGGCTGCAGCTCGTCATCCGGTGGACGCTCCCGCGGTTCCGCTTCGATCAGGTGCAGAAGCTGTGCTGGAAGATGCTGCTGCCGGTGGCGCTCGGGAACGTCTTCCTCACCGGCGCGCTCATCCTGATCGACCCGACGCTCCACCTGCTGGCGGCAGTCGGCATCGTCGAGCTGGTGGCGATCGTCCTCCTCACTGCCGCTGCCAGCAAGAAGGGCGAGGCCCCCGCACCCGCCCACGCCGCCGCGCACGCCGCGCCTGGTCACTAGGAGAAGCCTCGAGATGCCCTACCGCGTCGACGACACCGCCCCCGACCTGCGCGAGAACATGTACTTCCCGGAGGTGATCCGGGGGGTCGGCATCCTGATGAAGCAGTTCCTCCGGAACTTCTTCTTCGGGCGCGAGAAGAACCCGGACATGCTGGCCCGCGATCGCTCGCTCTCGCAGAACGCGACGCTCCAGTACCCCGAGGAGCGTGTCCCGTACCCGCCGGGCTACCGCGGTCTGCACCGGCTCGTGCCTCGCGAGGACGGCCGCCCGCGCTGCGTCGCCTGCTACATGTGCGCGACCATCTGCCCGGCGCAGTGCATCTACATCGAGGCGGGAGAGCTGGCGGACGACCCCATCGAGAAGTACCCGACGACGTTCGTCATCGACGAGCTGCGCTGCGTCGTCTGCGGCTTCTGCGTCGAGGCGTGCCCGAAGGACGCCATCCGCATGGACTCCGGCGAGCACTCGCCGCCTTCCTACACGCGCTCCGCGCAGATCTGGGACGAGAAGCGGCTGCTGCGCGGCCCGCCGGTCTCGTACCAGTACGATCCCTGGCTCCGCCGCGGCGCCTCCTCCATCCCGCCCGAGAAGCTGGAGGAGATGCGCGCCCGCGCGAAGCCGTTCCCGTCGAACGCCACCGACGACTACGCTCAGACGCCGGGCTTCTCCGTGCGCAACCTCGCTTCGGAGGCGAAGGCGCGCGGCGAGACCCTGCCGCGCAAGTAGAAGCCCGCGGTTCGCCGCCTCCTCTCCCTTCCCTCTCCTCCGGAGGAGAGGGTTGAGTCTTCATCTCCTCGCCGCGCCGCCAGCGGCCGGAGGTGTGGGGGCGGAGCCCCCACTCAGAAATCGGCGAAGCCGGCGGCCGCTCGCGTCAGCGAGCGAAAGCGCCGAAGGCGCAGTCGCCGGTCGGGGAGAGGGGGGCGTTCGTTGCGTCACCCCCGCGCCGCCTCGCGCCCCGCGATCCCGTGCCGCGCCGCGAGGAACGCGGCCCAGGCGAAGCCGATCACGATCCCGGCGACGGGCGGACCGACGAGGTCGAGCCAGTCCGACGCTCGAAGCGGGTGGAGCATGAGCTCCACCGCGCGCGCCAAGTCGAACGGCGCCTTGCCGCCGTGCATGGCGCGGAGCGCGAGCAGCACCGCGCTCGCGAGGTAGAAGAGCGCCGCCGAGACGACGGCAGCGTACAGCCCCCGCCGGAACAGCGCCCCCACGGTCATCGGCGCGCCGACCCGCGCGCCGCCCTCGTCCGACTCGACCGCCTCCGGGATCTCGCGCGATCGCCACGGCACGAACCGCTGCAGCATGAGCATGCCCGGGATCGCCATGGGGATGGTGAGGAGGAAGAAGTCGCGCCAGCCGAGGGCGTCGATGAGCACGCCCGCCGGCGGTCCGGCGACGGTCCGGTTGAGCGCGAAGATGCTCGAGAAGAGCGCGTACTGCGTGGCGCTGAAGCGCTTCTGGGTGATGCGGAGCAGCAGCACGTTGAAGGCGGCGGTGCCGAGGCCGATCGCGCCCGCCTCGATGCCCATCGCGGCGTACATGGCCGGACGGTTGATACCGAGCTCCGCCACGACCGCGTACCCGCCGTGCGCGAGCGCCTGCGCCACACCGAAGACCCAGAGCGCGCGCCCCACGCCCCAGGCCGTGCAGGCGAGGCCGCCGAGGATGGTGCCGCCGATGTTCGCGAACAGGCTGATGGTTCCGGTGGCGATGCCCACCTCGAGCGGGTGGAACCCGAGCTCCCCGAGGAAGGGGCGGACCAGCGCCTCGGCCACGTTGTTCGAGAACTTGTACAGGAACAGGAAGCTCGCGATCTCGAGCGCGCGCGGGTGGCGGAAGAAGCTGACGAACGGGTCCCAGACCGCGGCGCGGAGCGAGCCGGGCGGCGGCGGGACGCCCTCGGGCTCGGGGGCGAACGCCGTGACGGGCAGCAGCGCCAGGAACACGGCGCCGAGCAGGACGAAGGCGAGGCCCCACCCGATCTTGGGGCCGACCGACACCACCACCGCGCCGCTGATGTACATGGCGGCGCGGTAGAGCGCGACCCGCGCGCCGACGGCCGCGCCCTGCTCCTCCTTGCGCAACACCTCGACCGTGTAGGCGTCGATCGCGATGTCCTGCGTCGAGGACGAGAAGCTGATGAGCAGCGTGAGGACGGTGATGGCGCCCATGGTCGGCCGTCCGGCCCAGAACGCCAGGGCCGCGACGCTCGCGGCGAGCAGCAGCTGGCCGATGGCGATCCAGGCCCGCTTGCGGCCGCGGCGCGGCGCGAACCGGTCCATGAGCGGCGACCAGAGGAACTTGAAGGCGTAGGGCGCCTGCGCCAGCGTGACGAGCCCGATCGACCTGATGTCGATCCCCTCCTGCTGCATCCAGAACGGGATCGCCGTCAGGACGAGCCCGAGGGGCAGGCCGGAGCTGAAGGAGAGGAGCGACACGGAGCCGAGCCGCCAGCTGGAGAAGGCGGCACGGAGCGACCGGGAGGTGGTGAGCTTCTGGGCGGGAGCGGCCAAGACGCCCGCAGGGTACCAGATGTGTCGACTCCCTCGCCCCGCGCCAGCGGCCGGGGCGTGGGGGCGGAGCCCCCACTCAGAAACCGGCAAAGCCGGCGGCCGCTCGCGTCAGCGAGCGAAAGCGCCGAAGGCGCCGCCGCCGGGCACGCACTCCGAGCTCCGCCGCGTCCTACACCGGCTTCACCGCCCGCGCGAACTCCTCGGCCGGCAGCGTGTTCAGCACCTGCCCGCGCCGGATCCATCCTCGCCGGGCGGTGTCGACCGCGTAGCGCAGGTACCCGAACGCCGCGGTGGAGTGCGCGTCGACGGAGAGCACCACCGGGATGCCCCGCTCCGTCGCCATGCGCAGGAAGCGCGGCTCGAGCTCCAGCCGGTGCGGGTCGCCGTTCACCTCGACCGCCCCGCGCGCGCCGGCGAGGGCGTCGAGGACGTCCTCCATGCGGCAGTCGAAGGGATCGCGCTCGAGGAGGAGGCGCCCGCGAGCGTGGCCCCAGATCTTGAAGACCGGCAGCTCGAACGCGCGCTGGAGCCGCCGCGTCATGGCGGCCTCGTCCATCTTGAAGCGGGAGTGGACGCTCGCCACGATGACGTCGAGCTGCTCGAGGATGACGTCCGGGAAGTCGAGCAGCCCGTCCTCGGTGATGTCCGACTCGGTGCCGCGCAGGAGCTTCACGCGCACTGTCTCCTGCACCCTGGCCAGCTCCTCCCACTGCGCCTTCAGCCTGTCCACCGTCAGTCCGCCGGCGTAGTGCGCCGAAGGCGAGTGGTCGGTGACGGTGAGGTACTCCATCCCGAGCGCGTCGGCGGCGGCCGCCATCTCCTCCAGCGTGGCGCGTCCGTCGGACCAGCGGGTGTGGCAGTGCACCATCCCGCGCACGTCCTCGAGCCGCACCAGGTCCTCGGGGAGCGCGCCGGCCAGCGCGGCCTCGAGCTCGCCCGTGTTCTCGCGCAGCTCGGGCGGGATGAAGGGGAGGCCGAGGTTCGCGTACAGCTCCGCCTCGGAGGCGACCTTGACCGCGGTGCCTCCGTCGAGCCGCGCCAGCCCGTACTCGGACAGGCTGAAGCCGTGCTCGCGGGCGAGGCCGCGCAGGCGGACGTGGTGCGCCTTCGAGCCGGTGGCGTGGTGGAGGGCGGTGGCGTGATCCTCCGGCGCGACCACTCGCAGATCCACCTGCACGCCGCGCACGAGGCGGACCACGGTCTTGGTCTCGCCGCGGGCCAGCACCTCGGCGGTGAGCGGGAACCGCACGAGCCGCTCCGCGAAGTCCGCCGGGCCGGCCGCCGAGGCCACCAGGTCGAGGTCGCCCACTGTCTCCTTGCGCCGTCGGGCCGAGCCGGCCAGGTCGACCCGCTCCTCCGGGCCGGCGCGGAGATGGCGGACGAGCTGCTCGCCGAGCTCGAGGGCCTCCGACAGGAGCAGCCGCGTCTCGCGCCGCTGGAGGCGGGCGAGGTTCTCGAGGATGCGCTGCTCCGCCTTCTCCCCGAAGCCCTTCACGGCGCGCACGCGCCCGGCGCGGCAAGCCGCTTCCAGATCGGCGACCGATGCGATCCCGAGCGCCTCCCGCAGCGCCAGCGCCTTCTTCGGCCCGAGGTCGGGGACCTGCTGTAGCTCGAGCAGCCCCGGCGGGAGCTCGGCGCGCAGCCGGTCGAGGAGGTCGGTCCGGCCGGTGAGGTGCAGCTCGGCGATCTTCTTGGCCAGGGCGTCGCCGATGCCGCGCAGGTCCTGGAGCCGCCCCGACGCGATGAGCGCCGCCAGCTCGTCGGCGCTGTCCTCGAGCGCCCGCGCTCCGGTCTCGTAGGCGCGGACCTTGAACGGATTCTCGCCCTTCGCCTGGAGGAGCAGCCCGATCTCGCGCAGCGCGCGCGCGACGGCGAGCTTGTCGAGCATGGTGGCGTCTATATACCCTCCGTCCTCGCATGACGCCGCTCCGCGCCTCGTTCGCCTTCGCTCTCTTCGCGCTCGCGCTGGCCTGCGCCGCTCCCCGCCAGCCCTGGCGTGACACCACGCCGCCGCAGGTCCTGCTCGACGTGCTGCCGCGGCAGGCGATCATCAACGTCGACGGCGCGCCGGTCGGGTCGGGAGCACGGGAGGTGGCGGTCCCCGATCCCGCGCATCGGTACCGGTTCACGTTCAGCGCGCCGGGCTTCGTGCCCGCCGATCGCGAGGAGCAGGGCGCCAAGCTGTCCGGCGCGCGGCTCGGGGTGGTGCTGCGGCCGGAGGGGTTCGGCTCGGCGCGCCGGCTCGACCTCGACGACGGAGCCGGGCTCGCCGGCGCCGCGGCCCTGCTGCAGCGGCGGGGGGCACACCTGGCGGCGCTCGAGTACGCCGATCGCGCCGTCGAGGTGGCGCCGGAGGCGCCGCTCCCGCACCGCGTGGCGGGCGACGCGGCGCTCGCGCTCGGCCGGCGTGCCCGCGCCATCCAGGCCTACAGCACCTACCTCGCGCTGGCGCCGGAGGCACCGGACCACGCGGCCGTGTCGGCGCACGTCGAGGCCCTGCGGGGAGACCTCACG
Organism: Anaeromyxobacteraceae bacterium; assembly: GCA_035538735.1. Taxonomy (GTDB): domain Bacteria; phylum Myxococcota; class Myxococcia; order Myxococcales; family Anaeromyxobacteraceae; genus Anaeromyxobacter_A. The sequence continues at coordinate 20,461 of DATLJU010000284.1, forward strand.
GTGCCGCCGCCGCCAGACGCTCGGTGAACAGGAGGGACGCAGCCATGGGCCACGAGGACCACCGGAGGGAAGGTCCGCCGGCGGTGCGGCTGGCGGTCGTGACCGCCTCCGACACGCGAGGCGAGGCCGAGGACACGAGCGGCGCGTGGCTCCGCGCGCAGGCCGCGGCGGCCGGGCACCCGGTCGTGCTCTACCGAGTCGTCAAGGACGAGCCGGACGCCATCCGCGCCGCGCTCGCCGCGGCCGAGGCCGCCGGCGCGCAGGGGATCCTCGTGAACGGCGGCACGGGCATCGCCGCCCGGGACCGAACCTACGAGGCGGTGACCGGGCTGCTCGAGAAGCGGCTCGACGGGTTCGGCGAGCTGTTCCGGATGCTCTCCTTCGCGGAGATCGGCAGCGCCGCCATGATGTCGCGCGCGGTGGCGGGCGTCTGGCGCGGCGCGGCCGTCTTCTCGATGCCGGGCTCGACGGCGGCGGTGCGGCTGGCCTGGGAGAAGCTCATCGCGCCGGAGCTGTCCCACCTCGTGCGAGAGCTGGAGAAGGATCGGAAGGGATCCGCCGCGCCCGCCGGTTAGAAGCCGTGGCGGGGGTGAACCGGTTGGCGAGAGCTGCGGAGCGGAACGGCACGAGGGCGGCGCGAGGGACCCGCCGGCCCATGTCCGCCGCCCGCGCCCGGGAGCTCCGGCCGCTCCTGGCGCGGCTCGAGCGCGACTTCGACAAGCGGGCGCGGCTTGGGTTCGATCCGGTCGAGCTGCCGCGGCGCCACGCCGATCCGGCCGACCAGGAGGTGGCAGGGCTGTTCGCCGCCGCGCTCGCCTACGGCCGCGCCGACCTCTTCAAGCCGATGCTCGAGCGCGTCCTCGCCGAGATGGGCCCGTCCCCGGCCCGGTTCTGCGAGGCCTTCGCGCGCGCGCCACGGCCGGGCGCGTTCGCGGGCTTCCGCTACCGCTTCAACCGGGCGGAGGACGTGGCGGCCCTGGCGGCGGCGATCGGGCACCTGCGGCTCCTCCACGGCAGCCTCGGGGCACGCTTCGCCGCGCTGCTCGGGGAGGAGGGCGGCCTGCTCCGGCCCGCGCTGGCTCGCTTCGCGCGCGAGCTGCGCGAGGCGCCGCCGGCGCGCGCGCTGCTGGCGCGGCGCGGACCCCGCGGCCTGGCCCACCTCCTCCCCGACCCGGCGCTGGCCGGCGCCTGCAAGCGGTGGCACCTGTACCTGCGCTGGATGGTGCGTGGCCCCGACGAGATCGACCTGGGAGCCTGGCCGGGCGTGTCCCGGAGCGCGCTCGTCGTGCCGCTCGACACGCACGTGGCGCGCATCGCCCGCCACCTCGGTCTCACCCGGCGCGAGGACATGAGCTGGCGCACGGCCGAGGAGATCACGGCTTCGCTGCGGCGCCTCGACCCGGACGACCCGGTCCGGTTCGACTTCGTGCTGTGCCACCTCGGCATGAGCGGCGCCTGCCCGCTCCGGCGCGATCCGGCGCGGTGCGCGGTGTGCCAGCTCGCGCCCTGCTGCAGCGCGAAGGCGCGGCCGGCCCGCCCGCGCGGCCTCGCTCAGGACCCGAAGTAGCGGCAGCGCCACAGACGGAAGGTGGTCACCTCCCGACCGCCGCGGCGCACGACCAGCGGTGGCAGCTCCTCGAGCGGCCGGCAGTAGCTCTCGCGCGGCAGACAGTTCTTCCACTCGCGCCGATCGAGCACCACGATCCCGTCGCGTCCGGCGAGCGACGCGGGATCGCCCCAGAAGCCGTACTGCAACCCCGCCTCGCCGATGGCGTTCTGCGACCAGGTCTCGGGCCGTCCGGGCAGGTAGTAGGCGAGCTCGCTCGCCGACTTGTAGGTGCAACCGACCACGAACGACGGCTGCGGCAGCCGTTCTCCGTACGCTGCCACGCGCGCCGCCAGCTCCTTCCACCCGGCGGTCGGATCGTCCTTGGCCGGGAACGGCAGCGCGGGGAGCGCCAGCGCGAGGTGGAGGTAGACGGTGCCGGCGGCGGCGAGCGCCACCGCCGCGGCGGCCCAGCGCCGGAGGGCACGCGATCCCCGCTCGACCAGCGCCGCCGCGGCGAGGAGCGCCGAGGCGTAGCAGGGGGCGGCCCAGTTCCCCTTCACCCACACGAACGGCGAGAGGCCGAGGAAGAGCAGGAGCCCCGGCAGCGAGAAGAGCGCGCAAACCCGGAAGGCGGGCTCGCGCCAGCGCCGGGCCGCGGCGACCGCCGCCGCGACGAGCCCGAGGAAGAGGAGCGGCGTCTGCGTGCCGGCCTGCAGGCCGATGAAGCTCAAGAGCCGCCGCGGGGAGAAGCTGCCGCCGGTCGAGGCGCGCCAGCCGACCTGGAACCGGAAGCTGACCCACCCGTGGCGCGCGTTCCACACCAGCACCGGCGAGAAGGCGGCCACCGCCACGACCACGCCCAGCCACGGCCACGGCGACCGCAGCATGCGCCGGCCGCGCGGGTCGAGCAGGAGCACGAGGAAGATCTGCGGCGCGATCAGCCAGCCGGTGTACTTGCCGAGCGCGGCGGACCCGACCGCGGCGCCGGCGGCGAGGAGCCAGGGCCCGCGCTCCTCGTCGAGGGCGCGAACCGTGAAGTAGAGCGCGGCCGCCCAGCCCGCGAGGAGCGGGGTGTCGGGGGTGATGACGCTCTGGCCGAGCGCGTAGAGCGGCGCCACGACCCCGGCGGCGGTGGCGAGGAGCGACGCGCGGCTCCCGAAGAGCCGCCGGCCGGCGAGGAAGAAGAAGAGCGCGAAGAGCCCCGCGTGCAGCACGGCGGCGGCGCGGATGCCGCGCTCGCCGTCGCCGAAGAGCGCGGTCGTGAGGTGGATCGTCCAGGCGGCGAGGGGAGGGTGATCGAAGTAGGAGAGGTCGAGGTGCCGCGACCACTGCCAGTAATAGGCCTCCTGCGGCGAGAGCGGGAGCAGGCCGGCCAGGAAGGCGTGCAGCGCGAGGGAGGCCGCGACGAGCGCGAACGCGACGCGCTCGGGTGACCAGCGAGAGGGAGTCGAGGGCAAGGTGAGGTCGTGCGGGGCGGTAGGGCTGGGGCCTGTCCCCGGCCGCGCGGTCAATATCAGATCCTCCGCGCCGTCTGGTGCAGCTCGAGGACGATCTCGCCCTCCTTGAAGAACCGCACCGTACCGGTGGTCTGGGAGACGGTCACCGCGACCGCCTTGGTGGCGCGCGTCACCGCCGCGGCGGCGCTGTGGCGCGCGCCGAGGCCGATGGGCAGCTTCACGTCCTTCGAGAAGACTTGGAGGTAGCGGCCGGCCGAGAGCACCACCCCGTCCTCGCGGATGACGAAGGCTCCGTCGAGGACGGCGAAGGTCTTGATGGCGTCGCGGATGGGCGGGTCCATGCAGTTGCGATCCGCCTCGCTCATCCCCGCGAACGGGTTGAGCGTGAGCTGCCGGCTCTGCTCCATGACCGCGGTCGAGTCCCCGACCACCAGGATGGTTCCGGTCGGGTGGCCCTCGTAGCCCTGGGCGCCGATCTCCATCGCGACGTGGAGCAGGTTCTCCACGACCTGCGAGCTGAACTCGGGGCCGAGGTCGAGCGAGTCGACGCGGATGGGCTCGTCGTCCTCGTTACCGAGCCGGACCCGGACCAGCGTGTCGAGGTTCCGTTCCGGGCCGTGACCGGCGAGCGCCAGGATCGTGTCGCCCTCCTTGAGCAGCCCCTCCGACTGGCAGGCGACGAGCGCGACCTTGACCTTCTCCATGCGCGTGTAGTCGTAGGGAGGGATCGCGACCACCTGGTACTTCTTGCTCACCAGCTGGTTCACGAGCGCCTCGCGCGTGACGGCGTAGACGAGCTTGCGCTTGATGGGCCGGCCCCGGATCTCCTGAGGCTGGAGAGGGTGATCGCTCACCACGAGGAACCGATCGACCTCACCCCTGGCCGCGAGCGCCAGTGCGGCGCGAACGAATTCTCGGTCGAAGCGGGCGTCGGCCATGGATCGCCATCATGGCAACGCACGGGCGCGCCGAGTCAAGGAAAGTCCTCCCGCCGCTCGCCGGGTCGTTCGCTTGACACCAGGGGACGCGGCGCCTTACCTTCCCCGTCCTTTTTTGGAGCCCGCGGCGGGGGCCGGAAGCGAGGGTAAGGCGCTTGAACAAGAAGGATCTGAAGCGGTTCAAGACGATGCTCGAGGAGTCGAAGAAGCAGCTCCTCCTCTCGGCGAAGAAGACCCTCACCGAGGAGTCGAGCTTCGACACCGACGATCTGCCCGACGAGATCGACCTCGCCTCGAGCGAGTACACCCAGTCGATGATCTTCCGCCTGCGCGACCGGGAGAAGTTCCTGCTCGCCAAGATCGACAAGGCGCTCGGGCGCATCGACAACAGCACCTTCGGGATCTGCGAGAAGTGCGAGGAGGAGATCTCGATGAAGCGCCTCGAGGCCCGCCCCGTCACGACCCTCTGCATCCGCTGCAAGGAAGAGCAGGAGCAGAAGGAAAAGAGCTTCGGGTAACCGTCGAGCGCGCCCCGGGCGCGCTCGACACCCGCGACGCAGCAGGAACTCGTCCGCGCTGCTCAGCCTCCGCCGCGTCGTGGCTGCCCACCGGCGAATCCGCGCGACCGCGGCTCCGGCCTGCTTTTCCGGCTACTCGACGCGAACGAGCTGGAGCCCGACGAGCGCCTGATCGCCCGCTGTCACCATCACCGGTCCGGTGATGCGGACGAACGTCCCGTTCGAGCTGCCGAGATCGACGACCACCACCCCGCTCTCGAGCAGGTCGAGTCGCGCGTGCCGGGCCGAGACGTACCGGTCGTTCGGGAACGTGATCTCGCCCACCTCGCGGCCGATCGAGTTCTCCCCGGGCGCGAGCGGGAACGCCTCGCCCGTCCCACCCCCGTCGAGCACCTGCACCACCCGGAAGCGGAGGCCGAGGTCGGCTGAGCCCCAGGGCCGCGCCGCGCCGTCCACGGGGCGCGCCACCGCCTCGAGGCGGAGGAGCTGCCTTCCGAGCCGCAGCTCGTCCCCGGCGGAGAGCGGGCGAGGGGCGCGCAGCCGAAGGAACGTCCCGTTCAGGCTGTTCAGGTCCTCGAGGAGCGCGCCGTCGGCGCGGGGCGTGAACCGGGCGTGGCGAGGTGACACCGTCGCGTCATCGCCGAAGACGAGCTGCCCTTCGGTCCGGCCGCAGACGACGCCGGACGCCTGCAAGGCCTGGGCTGGCCCGGCGCGCCCATCGTGGCGCACCGGCACGAGCCGGAGCGCTGCGGCGGCCGGCGCGGGACGCGCGGCGGTCGGGGCGGCCGCGCTGGCTGGCCGGCCGCACTGGGCGCAGAACCGGAACGTGGGCTCGAGTTGGGCCCCGCAGCCCCCGCAGCGGTCGTTCGCCATCCACCGAACGTTTACCTTCGCCGAACCGGTCGGTCAAACGCGCATCTCTTGATGAGTCCACGCGCCAGGGCTAGCGTGGCCATCCTACATGCCCGCCATCCACCGTCACGAAGACGTCGACGCCCTCCCGCCCGCCTACCGCCGCTTCTGGCAGGAGGCGCGCGCCATCGTGCCTTCGTCCGCGCTCGCGTGCGATCCGGTGCGGACGCTGGCCTGGGGCACCGACGCCAGCTTCTACCGCCTCGTGCCGAAGGTCGTGGTGAAGGTCCGCAGCGAGGACGAGGTGGTCCGGCTGCTCGCGGCGGCCGCGCGCCTCGAGCTGCCGGTCACCTTCCGCGCCGCCGGGACGAGCCTCTCCGGCCAGGCGGTGACCGACTCGATCCTGCTCGTGCTGGCGGGTGGCTGGAAGGAGCGCCGCGTCGAGGCGGGCGGCGAGCGGATCGTGCTCGGCCCGGGCGTCATCGGCGCCGAGGCGAACGCCGCGCTGGCGCCGCTCGGGCGCAAGATCGGGCCGGACCCCGCCTCCATCGGCGCCTGCATGGTGGGCGGCATCGTCGCCAACAACGCCTCCGGGATGTGCTGCGGCACGACCCAGAACAGCTACCGGACCCTCGAGTCCCTGAAGCTGATCCTCGCCGACGGCACGCGGATCGACACCGGCGACGCCGCCTCGCGCGCCGCCTTCGCCGCGGCGCGGCCGGCGGTGGTCGACGGACTGGAACGGCTGCGCGACGAGATCGCGGCCGACCGCGCGCTCGCCGAGCGCATCCGCCGCAAGTACCGGATCAAGAACACGACCGGCTACGGCCTCAACGCGTTCCTCGACTTCCACGATCCGATCGACATCCTCGCCCACCTCATCGTGGGATCGGAGGGGACGCTCGCCCTCGTCTCCGAGGTCACCTTCCGCACGGTCGTGGAGCACGCCCACCGCGCCAGCGCGCTCGTGCTCTTCCCCGACCTGGCCGACGCGGCGGTCGCGACGCAGCGGCTCAAGACCGGCCCGGTCGCGGCGGCCGAGATCATGGACCGCCCCTCGCTGCGCTCGGTGGAGGGCAAGCCGGGCATGCCGCCGGTGCTCGCCACCCTCGGGCCGACCGCCTGCGCGCTGCTCGTCGAGACGCGAGCGGAGAGCGCCGAGGCGCTGGCGCGCCAGGTGGACGTGATCGTGCACCTCCTGGACGGGCTCCCCACGCTCGAGCCCGTGGCGTTCACCTCGGTCAAGGCCGAGTTCGAGCGGCTGTGGGACGTGCGCCGCGGCGTCTTCCCCTCCGTCGGCGCCGCCCGGAAGATCGGCACCACCGTCGTGATCGAGGACGTGGCCTTCCCCATCGAGCGGCTCGCGGAGGGGACCGTCGCGCTGCAGCGCCTCATGCTCGCCCACGGCTACGACGAGGGCGTCATCTTCGGGCACGCGCTCGACGGCAACCTCCACTTCGTGTTCACGCAAGGGTTCGACGACCCGCGCGAGGTGGCGCGGTACGGCCGCTTCATGGAGGAGGTCGTCGAGATGGTCGTGGGCCGCTTCGACGGCTCGCTCAAGGGAGAGCACGGTACCGGCCGCAACATGGCGCCGTTCGTGGCGAGGGAGTGGGGCGATGCCGCCTATGGCGTCATGAGGCGCGTGAAGGCGCTGCTCGACCCCGCGGGCCTCCTCAACCCGGGCGTCCTCCTCAACGACGACCCACGCGTCCACCTCCACGACCTGAAGCCGCTGCCCGAGGCCCACCCCATCGTCGACCGCTGCACCGAGTGCGGCTTCTGCGAGCCGCGCTGCCCGTCGCGCGACCTCACGCTCACGCCGCGGCAGCGCATCGTCACCCGCCGCGAGATCGCCCGGCTCACCGCCAGCGGCGAGAGCCCCGAGCGGCTGGAGCGCTTCGAGGCGGGCTGGGCCTACCTCGGCGACGTCACCTGCGCCGCCGACGGCATGTGCCAGACCGCCTGCCCGGTCGGGATCGACACCGGGAAGTTCACGAAGACCCTGAGGGCCGAGGGGCGCACCCCGGCCGAGATCGACATGGCGGAGGACGTCGCGAACCACTATGCCGGCGCGCTCACCGGGCTCCGCGCCGGGCTCGCCGCCGCCCACGCCGCGCACGCCGTGCTCGGGACGCGGCTCATGTCGGCGCTGGCCCGCGCCGGCCGCGCCGCGACGCTCGGCAAGCTGCCGCTGTGGAACCCGGCCCTGCCCACCCGCGCCCCCCGCGCGCGCTTCGAGGACGCGCGCCGCGGGCGCGGCCGCGAGGTGGTCTACTTCCCGGCCTGCGTGGTGCGCGCCATGGGCCCCGCCGCGGGCGATCCCGACGCACGCGCGCTCCACGAGGCGATGCTCTCGCTGCTCGAGAAGGCGGGCTACGACGTGCTCTTCCCGCGCGAGCTCGACCGGCTCTGCTGCGGGCTCACGTTCGAGTCGAAGGGGTTCCTCGAGCTCGCCGACGCGAAGGCGAAGGAGCTGGAGACGGCGCTGCTCGAGGCGAGCGACGGCGGCCGCATCCCGGTGCTGTGCGACACGAGCCCGTGCCTCTACCGGATGAAGGGCGCGCTCGACCCGCGCCTCCAGCTGCACGAGCCGGTGGGCTTCATCCACGCCCACCTCATGGACAAGCTGCGCTTCGAGCGCCGGCCGGAGACGGTGGCCATCCACGTCACCTGCAGCGCCTCGAAGATGGGGCTCGACGGCGCCTTCCGGGCCGTGGCGGCGGCGTGCGCCGAGAAGGTCGTGGTCCCCGCCACGGGCTGCTGCGGGTTCGCGGGCGACAAGGGGTTCAACACCCCCGAGCTCAACGCGTCGGCGCTCTCCGGCCTGCGCGCCGCGCTCCCGGCCGATTGCAGGGTCGGCTATTCGAACAGCAGGACCTGTGAGATCGGCCTCTCGATCCACGGTGGCGTGCCGTACCAGTCCATCGTGTACCTCGTGGACGCGTGTACGCGGCCGCTCGCCCCGGACCTCGCTCCCCGCTCCTGAACCGCCCGCCTGACTGCATGGTCCAGGCGCGGCCGGCCTAGCCCCGCTTGGGGAGGACCTTGAAAGGACTCCCACCAACGGGCACGAATGTTCGGTACACGGTAAGTCGACGGCTCACCCTTCGCCCGTGGAGACGACATGACCTGGACGCAGGTCTACACCCCGCTGGGAAACCTTTACCTCTCGGCTCTCGTCGCGGCACTCCCGGTCGTCGTGCTGCTCGGCGCCCTGGCGCTCTTCCACGTGAAGGCGCACTGGGCGGCCGTGCTCGGCCTCGCCATCGCGCTCCTCATCGCGATCGTCGTCTACCGCATGCCGGTCAGCCTGGCCGGCGCCGCGGCGCTGAACGGCGCGGCCTTCGGATTGTTGCCCATCGGCTGGATCATCCTGAACGCCATCTTCGTCTACGACATCTCGGTGAAGACCGGGAAGTTCGAGGTCGTGAAGGAGACCATCGCCGGGCTCGCCAGCGACCGGCGCGGTGTTGCCGATGAGCGCCAGGCCGGCCGCGGGCAGCGGCTTGAAGCCGAGGCCGATCAGCATCGCCGCGGAGATGGCGACCGGCGTGCCGAAGCCGGCGGCGCCCTCGATGAAGGCGCCGAACGCGAAGGCGATGAGGAGCACCTGGATGCGCCGATCTCCGGCGAGCCCAGCGATGGTGTC
>DATLJU010000285.1:0-7065 GCA_035538735.1 Anaeromyxobacteraceae bacterium
CCGCCCTACATCGCCGAGACCAACGCAGCGACGCCTCGCGACGCCCAACCCTCTCCTCCGGAAGAGGAGTGGGCCAGGGAGAGGAGGCGGCGCCGGCGGCGGACGAGCCCCCGCCCTACATCTTCGAGACCAGCGCCCCGCCGCCGAGGGCGAGCTTCGGCTCCTCGCCGGCCCAGGCGCCGCCCGCCGCGAGCCAGCCTCCGATCACGTCGGCCGCGCGCGGATTCCTCCACCAGTCCTCGTCGCAGCGCTCGAGGAGCACCCGCCGCAGCGCCTCCGCGCGCGACGCGCCCGCGAGCTGCGCCGCGCACCGGCCCGCGTCGCCGTCGCGCGCGGCGAGCCCGCGGGGCCAGCTCGCCAGCGCCGCGCGAGAGAGCGCGTCGCGGTGCGCCTCATGCCAGGCCGCGCCGGACGTGCCGCGCTCGACCTCGGTCGCGACGCGCAGCGCGGCCGCCGCGGCGCGGAGCCGGAAGAGCTGGCGCAGCGCCAGGGCGCGGACGAGGTCGGGCGCGTCGCGCCGCTCGACCTCGAGCCGCAGGGCGAGGAAGCCGCGGTCGAGGAGCAGCCCCGAGAACAATGCACCGAACGTGAACGGCGCCGACGGGTGCAGCCGGTGAGGCTGCGCCGACGCCGAGGCGAGCGCCTGCCCTACGGCGTCGAAGAGTTGGAGCCAATCGCTCGCCCCACCTTGCCTTCGCAGCGCCACGCGCGCGCCGAGCGCGTGCGCCCCCGGCCACTGCGCTGGCCGGTCGGCGTCGTCGATCCGGACGCGGCCGAGCTGGAGCCGGAGCGGCTCGGCGGCGCGGGTGAGGACGATCGACAGCATGCCGCGCGGGAAGCGCCCCTCGAACCGGCGCGCCGCGAGCACGAACAGCAGATCGGCCCGCCCCAGATCGCCACCCGGCGCCGGCGCGAGCCCCGCCTCGCGGTTCGCCGCCCAGGCCAGCACATCCCGGTAGGCGTCGTCCGTGGCGGAGAGCAACGCGTCCGCCTCGACCACCCGCTCCCAGTCCGGGACGAGGCCAGCCTCGCCGCGCGCGCGGGCGCGCTCCTCGACCGCCGCCTCGCGCGCCGGCTGCGCGGCCCCCTCGGCCACGGCGGCGCCGAAGGCGCGGCGCCGCTCGCGATCGGCCTCACGCGTCTGGCCCAGCTGCGCCTCGCCGAGCGGGACCGGACCGTCGGGTCCTTGCCCCATGGCGGCGGCCTCCGCGGCGCGCCACGCCTCCTCGCGCTCCGCCTGGGCGCGCTCAGCGCGGAGGGCCGCCACCCGCGCCGACAGCTCCGGCTCGCCGACCGCGAGCGCCGCCACGGAGTCGCGGTGCGCGGCGCGGGCGTGGGCGCGGAAGATCGGCACCAGCGCCGGGGCCGGCTCGAGGCCCGCCACGTGCCGGTAGCGCTCCGCCGCGAGCGCCACGGCGAGCGCGTCCACCTCGCCCCGGATTAGCTCCGCATCGACCGCGTCCATGACCCACCTCACCCGCGCTGTGCCCCGTGAACGCGCCCGCGCCCGAGCCCGGGGCCCCCTGCGGGCTGGGCCTCGGGCTCGTTCACGGAAGATGCCCCGGCCGGGGAACAAAGACACTCAACATCGCGTTCTGACCAGCAAAATCTCAGGTGCCTGGCAGTCCGTACCCCCGACTGCTTGACAGGCGACCAGAGAAGTCTAATTTCCCCCTCGGAGATTTCTGACATGCCTCTCTACGAGTACGACTGTCCGAAGTGTGGTCGCTTCGAGGTTCTGCAGAAGATGTCGGACGCCCCGCTCACCCTGCACGCCTGCGGCAACGAGGTGAAGAAGGTGATGAGCGCGAGCGCGTTCTCCTTCAAGGGCTCGGGCTTCTACATCACGGACTACAAGAGCTCCTCCTCTTCCGCCCCCGCCTGCGAGAAGCCGAAGAGCGACGCCTGCGGCAGCTGCCCGTCGAACAAGACGGCCGCGTAGCGCCGGACCAACCACCAGCCCCCACCTCCGTTGCGCCGCCTCTCCCTCCGCGTCACCGATTCCGACGCCGGCGCGCGCCTCGACCGATTCATCGCCGAGAAGGGCGCCATCTCGCGCGGCCTCGCGCGCCGGGCGCTCGAGGCCGGCGGCGTGTTCCTCGACGGCCGCCGCTGCAAGGTGGCGAGCCGCACCGTGCGTCCCGGACAGGCCGTGGTGGTGAACCTGGAGGAGTCCGGGCGCGCCGCGCCGGCCGTGGTGGCGCTCGACCGCGCCCGGCTGCTCTACGCGGACGAGCACCTCGTGGCGGTGGACAAGCCGCCCTTCGTCCCTGCCCAGCCCACGCTCACCACCGACCGCGGCGCGCTCCCGGAGCTGGTCGCGGCGATCGTCGGCTCGCCGGTCACGGTGGTGCACAGGCTCGACCGCGAGACCTCCGGGGTGACCGTGCTCGCGCGCACCCGCCAGGCGGCGGCCTCGCTGTCGGAGGCGTTCCGCGAAGGGCGACCCGAGAAGACGTACCTCGCGCTCGCGGCGCGGGCGCCCTCACCGCCCGAAGGTCGCCTCGACGCGGCGCTCGGGCCCGATCCCGCGCGGCCCGGCCGCCGCGCCGTGCTCGCCTCGGGGGAGCCGGCCGCCACCCGGTACCGCACGCTCCGGACGGGCGAAAGCGGCGCGGCGCTGGTCGAGTGCCGCCCCGAGACCGGCCGCACCCACCAGATCCGAGCCCACCTCGCGCACCTCGGCGCGCCGCTCCTCGGCGACCCGCGCTACGGGGGACCCCGGCGCGTGCTCGAGACGAGCGTGCCGCGCGTCATGCTCCATGCCCGGCGGCTCCAGCTCGCTCACCCCGCCACCGGCGCTCCGCTCGCGTTCGAGGCGCCCGTGCCGGAGGACTTCCTCTCCGTCCTGCGGGCGCTCGTCGCGCCCGTCGACGACGCGCCGGAAGCCCCCTAGATCCAGCGCCGCGAAGATCGACGGAGCCGGGGAAACGTGGTCTGCTCCCCCTACTTCGGCGGGGGGCAAGCCCCCGCCCTACATTCGCGGGACGATTCCGTAGGGGGGCGGGTACACGCCGCCGCGTGCGCCGGTGGGTGATCCCGGGCCGCCGCTCTCGGGAGGAGGGGTCTGCATGGAGGCGAGGGAGCAAGCGGTGCATATGGAGGCCGCCTCGAAGCGCGGGCTCACGCCCTACATCGGACCGGAGACCACGCTCCCCGAGCTCACGCCGCGCGCGGTCATCCTGGGGACGCTGCTCGGGATGGTGTTCGGCGCGTCGTCCCTGTACCTCGTGCTCAAGGTCGGCCTCACGGTCAGCGCCTCCATCCCGGTCGCCGTGATCTCCATCGCGCTCTTCCGGCTCGGCTCCAAGGTCGGGGTGAAGGACGCGAGCATCCTCGAGAACAACATCGTCCAGACCGCCGGGTCGGCGGGCGAGTCGATCGCGTTCGGCGTGGGCGTCACCATGCCCGCCATCATGATCCTCGGGTTCGACCTCGAGATCACGCGGGTCATGCTGGTGGCCGTGCTCGGCGCGCTGCTCGGGATCCTGATGATGATCCCGCTCCGGCGGGCGCTCATCGTGGCACAGCACGGGAAGCTCAAGTACCCCGAGGGCACCGCCTGCGCGGAGGTGCTGAAGGCCGGCGCGACGGAAGAGTCGCGCGCCGCGGCCTCGCCCGAGGCGCGCGCCGAGGAGGAGCAACGCGGCGGGAGCCGCCTCTCCGCGCACACCATCTTCACCGGCTTCGGGATCGGTATCGCCTACAAGACGGTGATGGTGGCGCTCAAGGGGTGGAAGGACGTCCCCGAGAGGATCTTCGGAAAGCCCTTCGCCGCCGGCTCCATCTCGGCGGAGATCTCTCCCGAGCTGCTCGGCGTCGGCTACATCATCGGCCCGCGGATCGCGTCGATCATGTGCGGCGGCGGCGTGCTCGCCTACCTCGTGCTCATCCCGATCATCAAGTTCTTCGGCGACGCCATCCCCGGCGCGCTCGAGCCGGGCACCATCCCCATCCGCGAGATGGGCCCGTCCCAGATCCGCAGCGCCTACATCCTCTACATCGGCGCGGGCGCGGTGGCCGCGGGCGGCATCATCAGCCTCGTCCGGTCGCTGCCCATCATTGCCCACGGGCTGCGCGAGGGGCTCCGCGACGTCGGAGCCGCGCGCGGCGCCGCCGCGGCCGGGCGGACGGAGCGCGACCTCCCGATGAAGCTCGTGTTCGCCGGGATCGCAGCGCTGATCATCGCGATCTGGGTAGCGCGCCCGCTGCACATGAACCTGCTCGGCGCCATCCTCATCGTGACGCTCGGCTTCCTGTTCGTGACCGTGTCGTCGCGGCTCACGGGCGAGATCGGCTCGTCGTCGAACCCGATCTCCGGGATGACGGTCGCCACCCTGCTCATCACCTGCCTCGTGTTCCTCGTCGTCGGCTGGACCGGCGGCGCCTACTACGTGACGGCCCTCTCGGTCGGCGCGGTGGTGTGCATCGCCGCCTCGAACGGTGGCGCCACGTCCCAGGACCTCAAGACCGGCTTCCTCGTCGGCGCCACCCCGCGGCACCAGCAGGTCTCGATCCTCGTCGGCGCGCTCGTCTCCGCGCTCGTGCTCGGCCCCATCCTCCTCCGGCTGAACGAGAGCGCCACCACCTTCGTCCCGGCGAGCCAGGTCGCGCCCGCCGGGCTCCGCGTCGATCCGGCCACGCTGACGGGCGCGCGCGAGCGGCCGCCGGCGGCGCAGGTGGGCGGCGAGGCGCGCGACTTCCTCGTCTGGCACAAGACCGACGCGGTCGGCGGGCCGCCGGGGCGCTACCTCGTGGACGACGCAGGCCAGGCGCTCTGGCTCATCGACCCCGGGATCAACGGCGTCTTCACCAAGCGCGCCGACGGGACCGAGGTCCGCAAGTTCGACGCCCCCAAGGCGACGCTCATGTCCTACATCATCAAGGGCATCCTCGATCGCCACCTACCGTGGGGGCTCGTCCTCTTCGGCGTGATGATCGCCGTCGTGCTCGAGATGGCGGGGATCCCGTCGCTCGCCTTCGCGGTCGGCGTCTACCTCCCGCTGTCCTCGTCGACACCCATCTTCATCGGTGGGCTCGTGCGCTGGCTGATCGACCGCCGGAACCGGCCGCGGCTCTTGGCTCGCGGGCTCACCGAGGAGCAGATCACGGCCGAGGGCGACAAGAGCCCCGGCGTGCTGATGGCCTCGGGCTACATCGCGGGCGGCGCCATCGCCGGCATCGTCATCGCGTTCATGGCCGGGGTGCTCGAGCCCGTGGACGCGCTCCTCACGAAGTGGTCGACGGCGCACAACCCCTTCTTCGCGGGCGGCAGGTCCGACCTGCTCTCGCTCCTGCCGTTCGCGGCGCTCACCCTCGTTCTCCTGCTCTCCGGCTGGGAGAAACGGGCGCCGGATCAGAGCGCGCCCGCGCCGTCGAGCCGATGAGCGCGGGCGACGCGCTCCTGGAGCGTGCGCGCCTGCCGCAGCGCCTCGACGAGGAACCGCTGCTCGAGCGGGTTGAGGCGGCGGGGATCGATCCGGTTGTCGAGCTCCTTCCCGGCCTGGCCCAGATCGTAGTGGTGCCTGAAGCGCAGCACCTGGACGTACTGGAAGGCCTCAATCCAGGCCTCGACCTGACCTGAGGGGATCCCGGAGCGCGCGCCCGCCTCGCGCAGGCGCTGCTCCGTGCTCGGCCCGGCGCAGCCGTTGGCGAGGCCCAGGATGCGGGCGGCGTCGACGAAGATCCGGATGGCGTCGCGCTTCAGCTCGATGGTGCCCGGCCGCTCTCCGCCCTTCTCCACCGCGAGGCCCCCCAGGAAGCCGAGGGGCGGCCGCGTCTCCAGGGCGTTCTCCGCCATGAGGGCGAGGAACCGGCGATCTCCGGGCGCGCGGCTCGCGAGCCACGCCTGCAGCGAAGCGCCCAGCTGCACGTTCCCGTAGACCGGGCGCAGATCGAAGAAGATCGAGGCGTGCAGGAGCGCCTCCGGCTCGGGCCGCTCCATCCACTGCGAGAACCGCCCGCGCCACTCCTCCAGGCTGAGGCACCAGGCCGGGTTCCCGGCCATGACCTCGCCCTTGCACAGCGGGAAGCCACACTCGGCCAGGGCGGCGTTGATGCGCCTCGCCATGGGGAGGAGTCGCTCGCGCAGCGCGTCCGGCGGCTCGCCCAGCGGCGGCTCGAAGACGATCCCGTTGTCCTGGTCGGTGCAGAGGGTTTGCTCCATGCGCCCCTCGCTGCCGAGCGCGATCCAGCAGAAGTCCGCGCCGGCGAGGTCCGCCCGCTCCACCTCCAGCTGGATGACGCGTTCGGTGACCCGGTCGTTCATGGCGGAGACGAGCCGGGTGGTCTGGCCGGCCGCGATGCCCCGCAGCATCATGAGGCGCGCCAGGTCTCGGATGCCCTGGGCGGCCTTGGCGAGCGCCTTCGTGTCGCGCGCGCGCCGGATCGCGTTCGCGATCTCCTCCGTGCCGCTGCGCTGCATCGAGAGCTGGCTCGCCACCGTCCCCATCTCGGCCAGCTGGGCCTGCTGGATCCGGCGCAGCTTCTCGAAGAAGCGGCGCGAACGCCGCTCGCACGAGGCGCGGAACTCCTCGTTCATGGCCTGGAGCGCGCGGAAGTCCTGCAGCGACAGCTCGGCGCACTCGGCGTCGGTGCGCGCCCGGTAACCGAGCACGGCGGGGCGCTCCTCGTGCAGCTCCTCGAGCGGGAAGCAGTCGCCGGCCGCGATCCCGGAAAGACTGCTCGAGAGACTGCTCTCCTCCCCGTGGCCCGGTGCGACGATCTCGACGGCGCCCGACCGCACGATGTGGAGGTGGTCGGCCTGCGCTCCCGACCCGAGCACGACCTGGCCCGCCGCGTGTCGGGCCGGCCGCGCGCGGTCGACGAGCCACTCCAGCTGGGATCGGGTGAGGAGCGAGAAGGGGCGACGCTTCGAGAGCGCGCCGACGAGGTCGGTCTGCTCCTCGCGCGCGACGGCCAGCGGCGGGCTCTGGGTCATGTCCCCTCCGGTTCGATGATGCCGCGAGCCGGCGTTCGTGACGTTTTCCAGGCTTTATTTGTCGCAGGCGCTCGATTTGTTGGGCCCCCCCGTTCGGACGCCACCTCTTCACTCGAAGTCCCTCG
>DATLJU010000286.1:0-3673 GCA_035538735.1 Anaeromyxobacteraceae bacterium
GTCGGGCGCCGCGCGAGGGCCGCGGAAAGGGGTCGAAGGGATCACGCTCGCTCGACACCCCGCCCGCGACATTTCCTGGTGCTCTGTCGCGCGGTTTGCCGGCGCGCCGTCTCGAGCGTTGCAGGTCGAAGGCGTCGTGCACCAGCTTTGCTCGTCACCGGCGCCCACCGACCAGTCCCAGACGCCAGCGCCAGGGGCGCCTGCGTCGCAGTAGATCGCATCGCTTTCGCCGGGCGGAGCCAGCCTGAATCAGGAGACGCGGTGAGGCGGGTATCACTTCGACAAGGGGGAACGCATGCTGTGGACGATCACCATCATCCTGTTCGTGCTTTGGGCGCTCGGAATGGTCAGTGGCGCCACGATGGGGTGGTGGATCCACGTGCTTCTGGTGTTGGCGGTCATCAGCCTCATCTTCGCCGTGATGCGGCGCGGTGCCGCGACGGTCTGACCGGCGGCGACGCCCTCAACGTTCGGTCGAAGCCGTGGCCGCGTCGGGCGGCGTGACCGGGGCGAGCCCGCGCCCGGCCCACTCCGAGTACACGATGAAGCGGAAGGGGTTCGTCTGGGAGTGGATCTCGCGCAACGTCTTGAGCGCGCGCTCGCGGTTCTCCCGCAACGCCACGCTCGAGGGGTGACGAACGAGCCCCAGGTCCGCGATCTGGAGCGCCAGGGCCGCATCGCCGCGCGACTCGAGCTCGGCGGCCGCGCGCGCGAAGGCGTCGTCGCTCCCGCCGCCGAGGGCATCGAGCGCGGTCGCCCACTCGGCGCGCGTGAACGCGTCGATGCCCTCGCCGTTCGCCTGCCAGTATCCGCCGTGCTGGGTGTAGAGGCGCTGCACGAACGTGTCGCGGGCGATCAGGTAGGGCTGCACCGCGGCCGGCGCCGAACGCAGCGAGTCGGGCAAGAAGTCGTCGTGCAGCACGTCGGCGAGCGGCCGCGCCGTGCGCGCGGCAGCCAGCGTGCGCTGGTAGAGAGCGCCCATGGCGTCGCGGAGGCCTGGCATCGCCTCGATCGTGAAGAGCGCCGTCAGCGGGACGTGGCCGTGGATGACGCGGCGCGGGTGCAGATCGAGCACCGTGTCGATTGCGCCGAGATACCCCTCCGGCGAGCCCTCGGCGACGAACGGCGCCCCCACGTACGGCATGAAGGCGTCGCCGACGAACAGGAGGTCGTGCTTCTTATCGTGGATGAAGAGCGCGTCCGCCGTCTCGCCGCTCTGGGCCGGGATGAGGGCGAGATCGAGACCGCCCTCGGAGAGCCTCTCCGGGGCCGTGATCAGGCGATCCGGCTTCACGTCCAGCCGAATCGTGCCGGTCCCGAAGAACCAGGGCCACGGGCCCGTATAGTCGCGCGACCGCTGGAGCTCCTCCGGGAAGCCGGCGCGGGCGATCACGGTGGCGCCCGGCTCGAGCACCGCGTGAATGCCGCCGACGTGATCCCAGTGGCCGTGGGTGAGGATGACGTACTTGATGGGAGCTCGCGTGATCTGCCGCAGGGCCGCCACGGCGTCTCGCGCCGTCTCCTCGGTCGTGCCGGCGTCGATGGCCACGACGAACGTAGGAGCGACGATGAACGCGAGGTTCGAGAAGTCGTACCCTTCGGCGACGTACACCCCCTCGGCCTCGCGGACGAGCCGCTTCCCGCCGAAGCGAAATCCGCTCGCCGCATCGACCGAGACGTCCCCGAGGACGCTGGGTTCGGACTTGTCATCCAGCGAGGCGAGGCCGGCGTGGGCCAGCATCTCTTTCGAGCGGCGCGGGTCTCCCGAGGTCCGGTACGCTGCCGCCAGCCCGCGGTAGATCCCGCGGTTCAACCCGAGCGGGAGCTCGACCTGGTGGGCGAGACACCAGTTCAGATCGTCGATGGCTTGCTTGGACTTGCCGAAGCGCGAGGGCAGGTCGGCGAACACGAGGCCCCGGGCCAGGCGCCCGAGCAACGGATCGGCGGCCACGCCCTCGTCGAGCTTGGTGATCGCATCCTCGACCCACGCCACGCGCCGGAGCAGCGGCACGTCGTTCGCCACGCGCGCCTGCATCGCCGCCTGCAACGACCGGAACAGCGCGCGGCGGTTCGGTTGCTCCTGCGCGAGGCGTCCGAAGTACTGATAGCCCTCCCTCTCGCGGTGACTCGCGACGAGCTGTTGCATCGTGACCAGGATCAGGACGGTATCGGCGTTGGGATACGCGGCCGCCTTCAGCAAGCTGGGGAGCGGGCGCTGCTGCGTGACCGGAGCCTTCGGCGGTGGCGGGACGGAGGCGCACGATGCGATCGCGAGCGAGCCCACGGCCGCAAGCGCCGTGCAGCGGACGACGAGGTGAATGAGCTTCCTCATGGCGTTCTCCTCACGGTCTTTTCCTTGAACGATGGGGTCGCGCGGCTACGTGGTGGCTCATGCACCTGCCGTCCGTCCCCGCAGGGATACAGCTCAAGGCCTGGCCGCCCGTGCTCGCCACGCGTGGTCCGGGGTGGCGAGGGGCCCTGCACTCGCACCATGCGCTCCACTTCGTGCTCGCGCTGGAGGGAGAGGTGCGAGTCCGCACGTCCGCGTCGAGCCCGTGGTCGAGCGCCGCTGGCGTGCTCACCGCGCCCGATGCACTGCACGCGATCGACGCCGACGGGGTCGAGGTCCTGCTCGTCTTCCTCGACCCCGAGAGCGACGCTGGAGCCACCTTTCGCCCCGCGCTGGATCGCCCGGCTCGAATTCTTTCAGCCACGGAGTGCTCCACGCTCGTTCGCGACGTCCTTCCGCGAACGCTCTTTCGCGCCGGCGCGGAGGAGTGGGTCCGCAGCGCGGCTTCGGCGCTCGGGATGACGCCTCCGGCCACTCGGCGCACCCTCCATCCCCGCGTACGAAAGTTGCTGGCGATGCTCCGCAACCAGGGCGTGGACGACGCCACGTCGCTCGAGGTGCTCGCGAGCAGCATCAGCCTCTCGCCGGGTCGGCTGATGCACGCGTTCACGGCCTCGGTGGGGATCCCCCTGCGGCCGTATCTGGCCTGGCTCAGGGTGCAGCGCGCGGCGATGGCCATCGTCAACGGATCCGCGCTGGGCGACGCGGCACACGCCGCGGGCTTCGCCGACGCCGCACATATGAGCCGCACTTTCAAGCGCATGCTCGGGACCGCACCGTCCTCGCTGCGGCCGATGCGGTGCAGTCAGCAGGTTGCGGAGGCGCGGCACGAGAGCCTTCTCTCTGTGCCGAGAACCTGATCCCGGCGCGCCCCGCCTCCGATGAGGAGAGCTGTGCGCATCGGATCGCCTTCGCGCTTGAACCAACTGGCTGCGACGGAGCGATACCGCGTGTGGCGGGATCGGCGCGGAGGGGAGAGTGGTGCGCCGGGGAGCGCCGGACCGGTTCAGGCCTGGAGCAGGATGCCGTTCACGAGCTGCATCGGCTCGTCGGACGCCGGCGGCAGCTCGATCGCGTCGGGCCGGCGCGGCGCGCCGCCGACACCGTGCCGCGCGAGGGCGGAATCGATGTCCTCCTCTGACGCGAGCACCGGATCGACCGGGATGCCGGCTGCGAAGGCGACCTCGTCGACGATCGAGAGATCGTCGGGCGCCGCGAAGGCCACCACGAGCCGCAGCCCGCGCGCGCCGGTCAGCACCTCGAGCGGGAAGACGCGCCGGCGCATCATGAGCCGCTCCGGCAGGCGCCGGAGCACCGCCGCCG
>DATLJU010000287.1:0-6880 GCA_035538735.1 Anaeromyxobacteraceae bacterium
CGCGGACCGCGCCTACTACGTCCTCGACAACCCGATCCTCTCCGACGCGGAGTACGACCGGCTCATGCAGGAGCTGGCCGCGCTCGAGGCGGAGCACCCCGAGCTGGTCCGGCCCGACTCCCCGACCCAGCGCGTCGGCGGCGCGCCGTCCGAACGGTTCGGGCGGGTGGTGCACCGCGAGCCGATGCTGTCGCTGGGCAACGTGCAGACCGACGAGGAGCTGGACGATCTCGACGCACGCGTCCACCGCCTGCTCGGGCTCCCGGCCGAGGAGCCCGTGCGGTACGTCGTGGAGCCGAAGCTGGACGGGCTCGCGGTCGAGCTCGTGTACGAGGGCGGCGCGCTCGCCCAGGGCTCGACCCGCGGCGACGGAGTGAACGGCGAGGACGTCACCCAGAACCTCCGGACGGTGGGGCAGGTAGGCGCGAACCGCGGCATCCCGGCGCGCCTCGGCGGCGACCCGCCGCGCCGCCTGGAGATCCGGGGCGAGGTGCTCCTGCAGAAGGAGCACTTCGCGGCGATGAACCAGCTCCTCGTGCGGCAAGGCGCGCAGCCGTTCGCCAACCCGCGCAACGCCGCCGCCGGCTCGCTCCGCCAGCTCGACTGGCGCATCACCGCCACTCGCCCGCTCTCGTTCATCGCCTACGAGGCGCTCGTCCCGGGCGGCGATCCCTGGAAGCACCACTGGGAGAAGCTCCAGGCGCTGGCCGCGTTCGGGTTCGAGACCAACCCGGAGAACCGGCTCTGCCTCGGCATGGGCGAGGTGAAGGCCTACCGCGACCGGATGGCGGACCGCCGGTTCGAGCTGCCGTACGACACGGACGGCGTGGTGGTGAAGGTCGACGACCTCGACTGGCGCCGGCGGCTGGGCGCGGCCTCGAAGTTCCCGCGGTGGGCGGCGGCCTTCAAGTACGCGCCGCAGGAGGAGACGACCCGCGTCCGCGACATTTGGGCCTCCGTCGGCCGCACCGGCGTCCTCACGCCCGTGGTCGAGGTCGACCCGGTGCGCCTCTCCGGCGCGCTCGTCTCGCGCGCCACGCTGCACAACGAGGACGAGATGCGGCGCAAGGACATCCGCATCGGCGACCTCGTGCTCATCCGCCGCGCCGGCGAGGTGATCCCGGAGGTGGTCAAGCCCATCCCCGAGCGCCGCACCGGGGAGGAGCGGCAGTTCGTGTTCCCCGAGCACTGCCCGGTGTGCGGCGCGCGCGTGGTGCGCGAGGAGGGCGAGAAGGTCTACCGCTGCACCGGGTCGGCCTGCCCGGCCCAGCTCGTGGGGCGGCTCACCCACTTCGCCGGCCGGCGCGCGATGGACATCGACGGGTTGGGCGACAAGCTCGCTGCCTACCTCGTGACGGCGGGGCTCGTGAAGGACTTCGCCGACCTGTACGCGGTCCGGTTCGAGGAGTGGCAGAAGGCCTTCGCGCGGAATCGCAAGGCCCCCGAGGGTGGCAAGAAGCAAGAGCTCCCCGAGAAGAGTGCGCAGAACATCGTGGCGCAGCTCGAGCACTCCAAGCAGACCACCCTGCGCCGCTTCCTCAACGCGCTCGGGATTCCGCAGGTGGGCGAGGCGACGGCGGCGACGCTGGCCCACCACTTCGGCGACGTCGAGCGCTTCGTCGGCGCGACCGAGGAGGAGCTGACCGCGGTGCGCGACATCGGAGACGAGACCGCCCGGGAGATCCGTGCCTGGACCGGCGAGCCCCAGAACCAGGCGGTCGTGCGGCGGCTCCTCGCGGCGGGGGTCGTGCCCGCGCCGGAGCAGGTCGAGGCGCGAGGCTTCTTCGCGGGGAAGACCGTGGTGCTGACGGGCTCGCTCTCCCGCCTCTCGCGGGACGAGGCGAAGGCGGAGATCGAGCGCCGCGGCGGCAAGGTGGCGGGCTCGGTATCGAGGAAGACGCACCTCGTCGTCGCCGGCGAGGAGGCCGGGTCGAAGCTCGACAAGGCGAGGGAGCTCGGCGTGCGGGTGGTGGGCGAGGAGGAGTTCGAGCGGCTCCTCGCGGGAGGCGGGGCGTGAGCACGGCGTCGAGGGGGCGGGCGCGGGCGCGGGTCGTCGTGACGGGTCGGGTGCAGGGCGTCATGTTCCGCCAGGCGACGGTCGACGAGGCGCAGCGAATCGGTGGGCTCAGCGGCTGGATCAGGAACCGCGCCGACGGCTCGGTCGAGTTGCTGGCGGAGGGCGAGCGGGCTGCCGTCGAGGCGCTCGTCGCGTTCTGCCGGCGAGGACCGCGCCTCGCGCGGGTCGACGACCTCCAGGTGGCCTGGGAGCCAACCCAGGGCAACCTCGCTCCGTTCGACATCGGATTCTGAAACCTGCTAAAAGCTCGACCCTTTCTCGACTGGAACGGGCCACCGGCGGTTCGAACCCGCCGCCCGAGACGACATGGAACGCGACACCTCCGTCCTCGACGAGCTCATCCTCGCCTCGCAGAAGCCCTCGCGTTACGTGGGGTGCGAGCTCGGCGCCGTGGTGAAGGACCTCGCCGCGGCCGATCTCAAGTTCGCCCTCGCCTTCCCCGACACGTACGAGGTCGGGATGTCGAACCTGGGCTTCCGGCTCCTCTATCACGCGCTGAACGACCGGCCCAACGTGGCCTGCGAGCGGGTGTTCCTGCCCTGGCCCGACATGGAGACGCTGCTCCGCGATCGCCGCGAGCCGCTCTTCACGCTCGAGTCGCGCGCGCCGGTGGCCGACTTCGACGTGCTCGGCATCACCCTCCAGTTCGAGCTCTGCTACACGAGCGCGCTGGCGCTGCTCGATCTGGCCGGGATCCCGCTCCTCGCGCGGGAGCGGACCGAGCGGCACCCGCTCGTGCTGGGCGGCGGCCCGTGCGCCATGAACCCGGAGCCGGCGGCCGACTTCTTCGACGCCTTCGCGGTCGGCGACGGCGAGGAGGTCGTCCACGAGATCGCGGACGCGGTCATGGCGTGGAAGCGCTCCGGCGCCCCGCGCGCGGAGCTCCTGCGGGCGCTGGCGCGCGTCGAGGGCGTGTACGTGCCCTCGCTGTTCGCGCCGCGCTGGGATCCGGGCACGCGCGCGCTCGCCGCGATGGAGCCGCTCCTCCCCGGCTACGAGAAGGTCACGCGCCGGGTGATGCCCGACCTCGACGCGCTCTCCACCTCCGCGTACGAGCGGCCCGTCGTGCCGTTCATGCAGACGGTCCACGACCGGCTCCCCATCGAGCTCCAGCGCGGGTGCACCCGCGGCTGCCGCTTCTGCCAGGTGGGGATGATCACGCGCCCGACCCGCCAGCGGAGCCCGAAGCAGGTGCTGCGCCTGGCGGAGACCGGGCTCGCCGCCTCCGGCTACGAGGAGGTGGGGCTGCTCTCCCTCAGCTCCGGCGACTACGCCTGCCTGAACCCGCTCCTCGACGATTTCCTCGAGCGGTGGGAGGGCGAGCGCATCGCCATGTCGCTGCCGTCGCTGCGCACCGAGACGATGAGCGACGCGCTGGCGAAGAAGATCGGCCGCATCCGCAAGACGGGCTTCACGCTCGCCCCCGAGGCGGCCACCGAGCGGATGCGGGCCGTCATCAACAAGGGCAACCGCGAGGAGGACCTGTTCCGCGCGGTCGAGTCGATCTTCCAGAACGGCTGGTCCCTCCTGAAGCTCTACTTCATGATCGGCCTCCCCGAGGAGACCGACGAGGACGTGGCCGCCATCGCGCGGCTGGCGAAGAGGTGCCTGCAGGTGGCGCGGCGCGCCCTCCCCAAGGGGCAGGGCTCGGCCACGATCCACCTCGGCGCGAGCACCTTCGTCCCGAAGCCGTTCACGCCCTTCCAGTGGGAGCCGATGATCGGCGAGGACGAGACGCGCCGGCGGCAGCAGATCATCACGGCCGAACTGGGCGGCCGCCACGGCGCCATCCAGTTCAAGCCGCACGACGCGCGCCAGGCCGCCATCGAGGGCGCGCTCGCGCTCGGGGATCGACGTGTCGGGACGGCGGTCCTGGCGGCATACCGGGCCGGGCAGCGGCTCGACGGCTGGTCCGAGTGGTTCGACGAGGGGCGCTGGATGGCTGCCTTCGCGGAGATGGAGCGCGTCCACGGCGTCGGGCTCGCCTTCTTCGCCCACCGCCGCCGGCCGCTCGACGAGGTCCTGCCCTGGGACCGCATCGACTGCGGCGTGACGAAGGCGTACCTCCAGAAGCAGCTGGCGGCCGCGCGCAATCTCGCGGAGGTGGTCGACTGCGTGCTCGCGCCGTGCACCGTGTGCGGCGCGTGCGACTACGAGGTGGTGAAGAACCGGGTGTACGAGGCGAAGGACTACGTCCACGAGCCGCCGCGCCCCCCCGCGCCGCCCGAGTCGCCGGTGCGCACGCACCTGCGCGTCCGGTACTCCAAGACCGGCCGACTGGTGGCGTTGTCGCACCTCGAGACGATGCACGCCATCCTGCGCGCTCTGCGGCGGGCCCACCTGCCCATGGCCTACTCCCAGGGGTTCCACCCGAAGCCCAAGGTGTCCTTCGGACCCGCGCTGCCGGTCGGGGTGGAGAGCCGCTGCGAGTACCTCGACCTCGAGCTCACCGGGGTCCAGGAGGAGTCGGCGATCGCGGCCCGGCTCGCCCCGGTGCTCCCCCCCGGCCTCACCGTCGAGGAGGTGCGACCGCTCGATCCGCGAGCCCCCTCCATCAGCGCCTCGCTCCGGGCGGTGCACTTCGTGGCCGAATTTCCTGCGGATTGGTCGGATGAGAGGATCGCGGCGGCGATCGCCCGCTTCGAGGCGTCGTCCCAGGCCACGGTCCGCCGTGCCCCACCCCGGAAGGGCAAGGACCGAAAGCGCGGCGAGAAGATTGCGCAGGGCAAGGCAAGGGAGATAGACCTGAAGGACATCGTGACCCACCTCGCCCTCGAGGGCGAGCTGAGGGTCGCATTCAGCTTGAAGGCGGACCCGTCGGGGAGCGCCAAGCCAGCCGAGGTGCTGGCCGCGGTCTTTGGGGACGGAGCGCCGCCCAGGGGAGTC
The DNA here is from genome assembly GCA_035538735.1 of Anaeromyxobacteraceae bacterium. GTDB lineage: Bacteria > Myxococcota > Myxococcia > Myxococcales > Anaeromyxobacteraceae > Anaeromyxobacter_A. The sequence continues at coordinate 4,964 of DATLJU010000287.1, forward strand.
AAGGTCTTGAAGGAAGGCGTCAGCTTCGAGAGGACGATCGGCGCGCGACCGCAGGCGGGTCCCCCCCGCGCGCCGCGCTACCTCGACGCCTGAACACTTGAACGCCCGCCGGGCCGCTGCGGGGCGGCCGAGCAGCCGGCGCGCGGAAGGATGCGGACTTGAGCGCGAGCTCGACGATCGGTTGGACGAGCCCGGCCCCGAGAGGCCCGGGCTCGCCGCGACCAGGGCCCTCCGGGGCCTCGCATCCCTCACGCGCACGGCGCGGCAGGGCCAGCGAGGTCCCACATGGCAGGTTCCAGCATCCTCGTCATCAACGCCGCCGGCGCTGAGACGCGCGTCGCCCTCGTCGAAAGCGGCAACATCCACGAGTTCTACCTCGAGCGTAAGCGCGAGAAGGGGATCGTCGGCAACATCTACAAGGGCCGCGTGGTCCGGGTGCTCCCGGGCATGCAAGCGGCCTTCGTCGACATCGGCCTCGAGAAGGCCGCCTTCCTGTACGTCGGCGACGTCTACGGCGATCCCGACTTCTCCGAGGAGTTCGAGCTCACCGAGGGTGAGCACGCCAACGTCCTGCACGAGGTCCCGAGCGAGCAGGAGGCGGAGGAGCAGGAGGCGCGCGCCCGCGCCGCCCTGCCCGAGCCGGCGGGCGCCGGCGAGGGTCACCCTCACGCGGAACTGGCGGCGCCCGCGGCGTCCGAACCCGCCTCGGCGGGCGCGCCGCCCGACGCCGACGCCGCCCCGGCGATCGCCGAGGCCCCGGTGGCACAGCCGCTCGCGCCCATCGCGCTCACGAATCCGATCGGCATGGAGCCGGTCCCGGCGCCGCCCCCGCTGCTCGTCCCAGAGATCCCGCCCAGCGCCGAGGCCGCCGGCGCGGCGGCGGAGCCCCCCCCGCCGGTGCAGTCCGAGCTCGCCCTCGGCGCGCCCGCGGCGGCGGAGTCCGCCCCGGCCCCCGCGCCCGCGGAGCCGCTCGCGCCCGCCGAGATCCCGCCTCCCGCGCCGGCCCCGGCCGCGGGACAGCGCGAGGCGCGGCCCGCCGAGTCGGCGCGCGAGGCGCGCGAGGGCCGCGAGCGCAACCGCCGCGACGGTCGCGACGGCCGCGACGGCCGCAACCGCGGCGACCGCGACCGCGGCAACAACCGGCACAACGGGCACGGCCGCGAGGAGCGCCGCGAGAAGGGGACGAAGAACATCCAGGACCTCCTCAAGGAAGGGCAGGAGGTCATCGTGCAGGTGGCGAAGGATCCCATCGGCACGAAGGGCGCCCGCATCACGAGCCACATCTCGCTGCCGGGCCGGCACCTCGTCTTCATGCCGACCGTCGATCACATCGGCATCAGCCGCCGCATCGAGAAGGAGGGCGAGCGCCGGCGCCTGCGCGAGATCGTCGATCGCATGCGCCCGGAGGGCACCGGCTTCATCGTCCGCACCGTGGCGGAGAACGTCGAGGCGCCCAAGCTCGAGGCCGACATCCGCTTCCTCATCCAGGTGTGGAACGAGATCATCCGCACCAAGGACAAGGTTGGCGCGCCGGCGCTGCTCCACCCCGACCTCGACCTCATCCTGCGCGCCACGCGCGATCTCTTCACGGCCGACGTCCACAAGCTCGTCATCGACGATCGCGACGAGTACGAGCGCATCCTCCGCTTCGTGAAGGAGCAGGCGCCGCACCTCGAGTCGCAGATCGAGCTGTACCAGGGCGAGGAGCCCATCTTCGACGCCTACGGGATCGAGCAGGAGCTCAAGCGCGCCAGCCAGCGCAAGGTCTGGCTGAAGAGCGGCGGCTACATCATCATCGATCAGGCCGAGGCGCTCACCGCCGTCGACGTCAACTCGGGCCGCTACGTCGGCAAGAAGAACCTCGAGGAGACGATCACCAAGATCAACAGCGAGGCGGCCAAGGAGATCGTCTACCAG
>DATLJU010000288.1:0-22558 GCA_035538735.1 Anaeromyxobacteraceae bacterium
GGAGTCGCGGGCGGTGCTCGGGGAGCTCATGAAGACGCAGGCCTCGCCCGACTTCGCGGTGGAGGAGGCGTCGCGCCAGCTCGCCTTCACGCGCCACACCTACCGCCACACCACCATCGGGTTCGAGCGCGACGTGCGCGACATGCCGAGCGGCTACCGCTACTCGCTCGAGTTCTATCGCCAGCTCTACCGGCCGGACGCTGCGATGATCGTCGTCGTCGGCGACTTCGACGAGGAGGCGGTCTTCGGGGCCATCGAGCGGTCCTACGGCCCGTGGCAGGGGAACGCGCGGCGGGCGAAGATCGAGCCCGAGCCGCCGCAGCGCGAGGAGCGGGAGGCGCGCCGCGCCTGGCCGGCGCCGGTCCTGCCGCGGCTGTGGCAGGGCTGGCACACCCCGGGCACCGAGGACCTGGACGCCACCGCCGCCCAGCTCGTCCTCTGGCCGCTGCTCTTCGGCCCTCCCTCGCAGCTCTACCGAGAGCTCATCCTGGAGCGACGGCTGGCGCAGGAGATCTCGGGCGAGTTCCAGCCGCGCCGCGACCCGTACCTGTTCGGCTACGAGCTCGTCCTGGAGAACGCCGCGGCCGAGGCCCCGGCGCGCGCAGCCGTGGAGCGCGCGGTGGCGGACATCGTCGCAGGGAAGGTCGACCCGCGCGTGCTCGCGGACGTGAAGGCGAACGTGCTCGCCACGCTCGTCATGCAGACCGACACGCCCTACCGGACCGGCATCTGGCTCGTCTACTACGGCGGGACGACGGGAGACCCGGGCTCGCTCGACGAGGTCATGCGGCGGGTCGAGCGCCTCGGCCCCGACGACCTCGCCGCGTTCGCGAAGCGCTGGCTCGTGCCGTCGAACCGCACCACGATCGTGGTCGCGACGGGCGGCGCCCCCGAGAAGGCCGCCGCGCGGGGAGGTGTCCAATGAGCCGCCGCTTGCTCGCGGCCGCCGGCGCCGCGGCGCTCGCCGCCGCCTGCGCCGGGACGGGTGGGTCCGCCGGCACGCGCACCGCGAGCCCCAGCACCGCCGGCGCGCCGCCGCTCCACGCCGGCGTGGGCGCCGGCAGCCGCATCGGCCTGCCCGCCCCCAGCCACCCCACCATCGCGATGCGGGTGATGTTCCTGACTGGCTCGGTGGACGATCCGCCCGGCAAGGAAGGCCTGACCGCGCTCACGGCGGCGATCATGGCGGAGGGCGGCACGGCACGGCTCAGCGCCGCCGAGCTCCAGCGGGCGCTCTATCCGATGGCGGCGGAGCTGGAAGCGGTCACCGCGAAAGAGACCGTCGTCTTCGCGGGGCGGTGTCCCAAGGAGGACCTGGAGCGGTTCCTGCCCATCCTGGAGGACGTGGTCCGCCAGCCGCGCTTCGACCCGGCGGAGATCGAGCGGCTCAAGCGCCGCGCCATCGACGCGGTGGCGAAGCGGCTCCGCACCGAGAGCGACGAGGAACTGGGCAAGGAGACGCTCTCGCTGATGCTGTACGGCGGCCACCCCTACGGCCACTTCACCGGCGGCACGGTGCAAGGGCTCGCGAGCATCACCGCCGACGACGTGAAGGCGCACTGGAAGCGCGTCTTCACGCAAGGTCGCATGAGCGTCGGCTCGGCGGGCGGATACGACGGAGACCTGCCGGCGCGGTTCGCCCGCGACCTGGCCGGCCTCCCCGGCGGCGCGCTCCGGCCCCCGGTGCCGCCGCCGGTGACGCGCGCGCCGCGCTTCCTCCTCGTCGAGAAGCCCTCGGCGCCCACGGCCATCTCGATGGGCATGACCTGGGACGTGCGGCGCGGCGACCCGGACTTCCCGGCGCTGGTGGTGGCGGTCTCGGCCCTCGGCGAGCACCGGCAGGGCTCCGCCTTCCGGCTCTTCAAGGAGCTGCGCGAGGTACGCGGCCTCAACTATGGCGCCTACGCCTACCCCGAGCACTTCGTGCAGGCGCCCGGGAGCGCGCTGCCGGCGGTGAACCACCCGCGTACGCACCAGGAGTTCACGGTCTGGGTGAGGCCGGTCGAGCCGCAGCACCGGCTGTTCGCCGTCCGCGCCGCGCTCTACGAGGTCGAGCGGTGGGCGAAGGCCGGGCTCTCGCAGGAAGAGCTCGACCGCGTGAAGAAGTTCCTCGCCGGCTACACCCTCACCTTCGATCAGGCCGACACGCGGCGGCTGGGGTACGCCCTCGACGATCGGTTCTACGGCCTCGACAAGCCCTGGCTGGCCACGTTCCGTAGCCGCCTCGCGACCCTCGAGCTCGAGGAGGTGAACGCCGCCATCCGGCGCCACGTCGACCCGGCGCGGCTGCGCATCGCGGTCGCCACGCACGGCGCCGCCGAGCTGGCGGCCGAGATCCGCACCGGGGCGCGGTCGCCCATCACCTACGCGGTCGCGAAGCCGCGCGAGGTGCTCGCGGCGGACCAGGTGATCGAGCGGCTCCCGCTGGGGATCGCGGGAGCGGAGGACGTGAAGGTGGTGAAGGTGGAGGAGCTATTCGAGAGGTAGAGGCCCCTCTCCCCGACCCTCTCCCCGCTGGCGCGGGGCGAGGGAGACGGAACGCGCATTCGCACGATGACCCCTCTCCCCCGGAGGAGGAGAGGGCCAGGGAGAGGAGGCGGCGGACCTCTAGATCCGCGCCCGCGCCCTCTCCAGCGCCTCGCCGAGCTTCTCCACCTGCGGCCCACCACCTTGAGCCAGGTCCGGCGCGCCGCCGCCCTTGCCGCCGAGGAGCGCCACCGCCTCGCGCAGCAGCGCGCCGAGGTCGGGGCCTGGGCCCTTCGGGCGGGCGAAGCACAGCAGCGCGCGCCCGTCACCCCGTGCGCCGAGGAGCGCGGTCCGGCCGCGCGCCGCGAGCGCCTGGGCGACGCTCCGCAGGTAGCCGGCGGCGTCGGCGCCCTCGGGAGGGGTGAGCACCTCCGTCACCGCGCCGTCCCCCTTGCCGAGCCGATCGGCTTCGGCGGCGGCGACCGCGAGCGCGAGGCGATCGAGGTCCTTGCGGCGCTGGAGCGCGTCGGCTGCCAGCCGGGCCGCCGCGGCGGGCGCCTCGGCGGGCGCGCAGCGCAGCGCCGCCGCGACCTCCGCCAGGCGCCCCGCGTCGCGCCGGAGGAGGGCCACCACGCGGGCACCGCAGGCGAACTCGACCCTCGCGCCGCCGCCCCACTTCTGGGCTCCGAGCACGGCGATGGCACCCACCTCGCCGGTGCGGCGCGGGTGCGTCCCGCCGCACGGGCTCCAGTCGACCCCCTCGACCGCGACGACGCGCGTCCCCTTCGTCGGCTCCTTCCGCAGCTGCAGCTTCGCGAGCTCCTCGGCCGAGAGCTCCGCCGCCGTCACCGGCAGATCTCGCCACACGAACCCGTTCGCCTCCCGCTCGACGTCGGCGAGCGCCGCGGGCCGGAGCCGGTCCGCCGAGAGGTCGAGGTCGATGGTGCAGGTCTCGACGCCGAGGTGGAACGAGACGGTGCGCGCGCCGAGCGAACGCTCGAACGCGGCCGAGAGGAGGTGCTGGCCGTGATGCTGCTGCATGTGATCGAAGCGGCGCGCCCAGTCGATCTCGCCCGCCACCCGGCCGCGCGGGGGCGTCCCGTCGATGGCGTGCAGGATCTCTCCCTCCACCTCCTGCACGTCCACCACCTTCGCCTCGCCGAGCGCCCCGCGATCCGCGGGCTGGCCACCGCCCTCGGGGTAGAACGCGGTCCGGGTGAGGACCACCGCCGGGCGATCGCCCAGCCGTCGTTCCGCCACGACCTCCGCGTCGAAGCGGGCGAGATAGGGGTCGGCGAGGTAGAGGCGTTCGGTCATGGGCTCAGTCTAGCCGCCCCGCGCGGCATGGCAGGGCCGGCGGCGCGTCGCTACCTAGGAAGCATGAAGGTCTCCATCCACGCTCACCAGATCGAGATGCCCAGTGACCTCGCGGCCTTCCTCAGGAAGCACCTCGTCACGCCGCTCAGGCGCCTGCACGACAGCCCCGCCACCGAGCTCACGCTCCACGTCCAGGACACGAAGCCGTCGAGGGGCGGCGTCGATCAGGCCTGCAAGGTGACGTTCCGGATGCCGAACGCGAAGACGCTGCGGGTGGAGAGCGTGCACGACGACCTGCACGCGGCCCTGCTCGAGTGCGCGCAGCGCCTCAAGCGGCTCGTGCAGCGCGAGGTGCACAAGCAGCGCTCCACGACCCGCTCGCCGGAGTCGCGGCCACTCGGGAACACCTGGCGCCGCCGCTCTACCCGCAGCGAGCTGACTCCGGACGGCACCCCCTCAACGCTCTAGCCCCTTGTAAAGAGGGCAGTTCCGGCCGGCCGGCGCGGCGCGCGGCAGGGGGTGGTGGACTCGCGCTCGGGATTCGCTATGGTTCGCGCGCCATGACGTTCCTAGAGAAGCTGATGCCGAAGTCCGACGACTTCTTCGACGACTTCGAGAAGCTCGCCGCCGCCACCGTGGAAGGGACGCGCCTCTTGAAGGCGCTGCTGGAGGACTTCACCGACGTCCCGCGCAAGGTGCAGGCGATCAAGGAGGTGGAGCACAAGGGCGACGACATCACGCACCGCGCCTTCTCCCGCCTCCACCAGCAGTTCATCACGCCCTTCGATCGCCCCGAGATCCACCGCCTCCTGTCGCGCATCGACGACGTGCTCGACCTCACCGACGCCGCCTGCGAGCGCATCGGCCTCTACGAGATCGACGCCATCCTGCCCGACGCCCGCGAGCTGGCCGGGGTGCTGGTGGCGGCCGCCGAGACCATGCAGGAGGCGGTGCGCGGGCTCCGGGACGTGAAGAACCCGGCGCAGGTGCTCGAGGCGTGCAAGCAGGTCAACGTCTGCGAGAACCAGGGCGACACGCTCCTCCGCCGCGCCATCGCCGACCTGTTCAAGGGCGGCCACGACCCGCTCTTCGTGATGAAGTGGAAGGAGATCCTCGACCTCATCGAGGACGGTATCGACCGGGCCGAGGACGTGGCGAACGTGATCGAGGGCGTCGTGCTCGAGCACGCCTGACGCGCCCCGCCCACCCCATGCTCATCGCCATCGTCATCGGCCTCATCGCCGTAGCGCTGCTCTTCGACTTCATCAACGGCTTCCACGACGCGGCGAACTCGATCGCCACGGTCGTCTCGACGCGCGTGCTGTCGCCCGTCGCCGCGGTGGCCTGGGCCGCCTTCTTCAACTTCGCGGCGGCGGCGCCCATCTTCTGGGGCAAGCCCCTCCACGTCGCGAACACGATGGGGAAGGGCATCATCCGCTTCGAGATGCTGAGGGAGCACGGCTCGACGCTCGTCCTGTCGGTGATCTTCGCCGCCCTCTTCGGCGCCATCGTCTGGAACCTGCTCACCTGGTGGTGGGGGCTCCCTTCCTCCTCCTCGCACGCCCTGGCGGGCGGGATGGTGGGCGCGACGCTGCCCACCCTCGGCGCGGCCGGGCTGGTGTGGAGCGGCATCGGGAAGATCGTCCTGTTCATCGTGCTCTCACCGGTGATCGGCATGGTCCTCGGCTCGCTCAACATGGTCGCCGCCGCCTGGCTGGTGAGGAAGCAGACCCCGGCCAAGGTCGACCGCTGGTTCCGTCGCCTGCAGCTCCTCTCGGCATCGATCTTCTCCTACAGCCACGGCACCAACGACGCGCAGAAGGTGATGGGCATCATCGCGGTGGTGCTCTACGGCACCGTCTGGGCCGGCCGCCCCTTCCACGTGCCGGTCTGGGTGGTGCTCCTCTGCCACGCCGCCATCGCGGCCGGGACCTTCTTCGGCGGCTGGCGCATCGTGAAGACGATGGGCAACAAGCTCACCAAGCTGCAGCCCATCCACGGCTTCTGCGCCGAGACCGGAGGCGGGGTCACGATCCTCGCGCTCGCCGAGCTGGGCATCCCGGTCTCGACCACCCACACCATCACCGGCGCCATCGTCGGCGTCGGCTCGACACGCGGCGCGCGCGCGGTGCGCTGGGGGGTCGCGGGCCGCATCGTCTGGGCCTGGGTGCTCACCATCCCCGCCGCGGCACTGGTGGCCGCGCTGGCGGCCGTCGTCCTGCGGGCAGTCGTGCTCCCGTAGGACGGCGGCGGGGGACGAGCCCCCCGCCCTACGGCCCACTTAGCCGCATCCGTAGGGCGGAGCCTTGCGCCCCGCCGCACCGCGCTCACCGCGCCGTCGACGCCAGCATCCCGCACGCGGCGTGCTCGTCCTTGCCGCCCGAGTAGCGGCGGACCACCGGCTGGCCGGGCAGGTGTCGCGCGAGCGCGTCGCGGAAGCGGGTCCACTCCTCGGCGGAAGGCGGGCGAAAGCGGCCGGTGGCGTCGTTCACGTCGATGGGGTTGAGCCGCACCGGGATGCCCGCGAGGAGCCGTCCCAGCGCCGCGGCGTCCTCCTCGCCCACGTTCTCGCCGCCGATCATGACGTACTCGAGCGTCACCCGCCCGCGCCGGGCGGCGTGCTCGCGCACGGCGTCGACGAGCTCCGGCAACGGGTAGCCCTTCTCGACCGGCATGAGCGCGGCGCGCTTCTCCGGGATGGCGGCGTTGAGCGAGACGCAGAGGCGGAACTTGTGCCCCTCGGCCGTGTAGCGGCGGATCATGGGCACGACCCCGGCGGTCGAGATGGAGATGCGCCGCTGGTCGATGCGGCCGCCAGCCGGGTCGCACAGCACGTACGCCGCCTGCAGCACGCGCGCGTAGTTCTGAAGCGGCTCGCCCTGCCCCATGAAGACGACGCCCGTGATGGGGCGCGCGCTGTCGGCCCGCACCTCCATGAACTGCGCCACGATCTCCCAGGCCTCGAGGTTGCGCGTGAGGCCGAGCCGGCCGGTGGCGCAGAAGACGCAGCCGAGCGCGCACCCGACCTGCGACGAGAGGCACAGCGTGTGGTGGGTGTCGAAGAGCGGGATCCGGACCGACTCGACCCGCGCGCCGTCGGGGAGCTGGAAGAGGTACTTGCGGAACCCGTCCTGCGCGTCGGCGACGGCGACGCGGTCGAGCCGCGCCTGCGAGCAGCGCGCCTCGACGAGGTCGAGCACCTCACGCCGCACGTTGCGCGCCTCGCGCAGCGGCCGGCCCCGCCCCACCACCGCGCCGAGGACGCGGCGCGCGTCGGCGAGCTCGATCCCGAGCGCGCGGGCGAGCGCCCGGCTGTCCTGTCCGAGGAGGTGGAGCACCGGCGCACTCTAATCCGGCCACGGCTTCGAGACGAACCGGTTCCCCTGGAGCGTGTAGCGCCAGGGCTTCTCCGCCCAGCTGCCGGCGAAACCGACATTCACGCGCGGTGAGGCGATGATCCGCTCCCGCGGCGCCGGACCGTCCTCGACGAAGAGCTCGTCGCTCTCGAGGTCGAGCCCGTTGTGCGCGTCGCGGTGGATGGCGAGGGCGCGGCAGAGGTTGCCCGGGCCGATGGTGGAATGCAGACAGCCCTCGATGGGCTCGCCCGCACGCAGGAGGACCGCCGATGGGCACCCCTCCGTGCCGGTCACGACGTTCGCGCAGTGCGAGCGGCCGTAGATGAGGTAGACGTAAGCGATGCCGGGCGGGCCGAACATGATGCCGGCGCGGCGCGTGGGGCCGAAGCGCGCGTGCGAGGCCTCGTCGTCCTCGCCGTGGTACGCTTCCGTCTCCACGATGCGCGCGGCGCGCCGCACGCCGCCGTCGATGTGCACGAGCGCCTTGCCGAGCAACGCCTTCGCCACCTTGCGCGCGTCGCGGGCGTAGAACGAGCGGGCGAGCTTCATCGCGTCTTGGTACGACCTGCGCCCGTCACGAGCAAGGTGGTTGCCTGTCAGCCCGAATGCCCCTAAGACACGGACTTCTCGATGCGCCGCGCCAAGATCGTCGCCACGCTGGGCCCCGCCAGCCACGACCCTGAGACCATCCAGAAGCTCCTCGAGGCCGGCGTCGACGTGGCGCGCCTCAACTTCTCGCACGGCCGGCTGGAAGAGCACGCCGAGGTGCTCGACCGCATCCGGGCCGCCTCGCGCCGGCTGGTGAAGGCGGTGGCGGTGCTGCAGGACCTGCAGGGGCCGAAGATCCGCACCGGCACGCTCAAGGCGGGCAAGGTGGGCGTGCTCCTCGAGAACGGGCACGAGATCACCCTTTCCACGGAGAGCGACTTTCCCGGCGACGAGAAGCTCGTCTCGACCACCTACCGGCACCTGGCGGAGGACGTCCGCCCCGGCGACCGGCTCCTCGTCGACGACGGGCTCATCGAGCTGCGCGTGCTCTCCAGCGACGGCGTGCGCGCGCGCTGTGAGGTCGTCGACGGGGGCGTGCTGAAGGAGCACAAGGGCATCAACCTGCCGGGCGTCACGCTCCGCGCGCAGGCGTTGAGCGAGAAGGACAAGCGCGACCTCGCCTTCGGGCTCTCGCACGGCGTCGACTACGTCGCGCTCTCGTTCGTGCGCTCGCCCGCCGACGTCGACCTGTGCCGGGGCGAGATGGAGCGCGTCGGCCGGGTGGTGCCGATCATCGCCAAGATCGAGAAGCCGGAGGCGATCGAGGCCATCGACGCCATCATCGCGGTCGCGGACGGGATCATGGTGGCGCGCGGCGATCTCGGGGTCGAGATCCAGCCGGAGCGCGTTCCCACCATCCAGAAGATGCTGCTGCGCAAGGCGAACCAGGCCGGCAAGCCCGTCATCGTCGCGACGCAGATGCTGGAGTCGATGATCGAGCATCCGCGCCCGACCCGCGCCGAGGCGAGCGATGTCGCGAACGCGATCTGGGACGGCGCCGACGCGGTCATGCTCTCGGGCGAGTCAGCCTCGGGCCGCTACCCCATCCTCGCCGTCCGGATGATGGACCGGATCGTGCGGGAGGCCGAGCAGCACGCCGCGCTCGGCAAGGTCCCGTCCCTCGACGTGTGGAGCGGGCCTGGCCCCTTCAACGCGGTGATCTCCGGGGCCGCCGTCCGCGCCGCCGTGGACGCGCAGGCGGTCGCCATCATCTGCTTCACGCTCTCCGGGACCACCGCCCGGCTCCTGTCCCACCAGCGCCCGCACGTGCCGGTGGTCGCGTTCTCGCCCGACCAGGCGATCCGCCGCAGGATCGCGCTCTACTGGGGCGTCCTCCCCAAGGTCATGGAGCCGATTCACAACGCCGATCTGATGTGCGAGATGGTCTCGGACCGGCTGCTCGCGGACGAGGTGGCCAAGCCAGGCGACCGGGTCGTGCTCGTCTACGGATCTCCGATGGGCGTGCCGGGCGCGACGAACTCGGTCCGCCTGCACCAGATTCCCCACCCCGTGGCGAAGGACGTCGAGGAGTGAACGCCGCCTCCGGGGAGAGGGAGGAAGGCTGACCATGGACCTCCCCGCGCTCCAGAAGGCGCTCCGCGAGCTCGACCTCGACGGCTGGCTGCTCTACGACTTCCACGGCCAGAACCCGACCGCCCTCAACGCGCTCGGCCTCGCCGGCCACATGCTCACCCGGCGGTGGTGCTACCTCGTCCCGCGCGAGGGCGAGCCGACGGTGCTCGTACACGCCATCGAGCTCGGCTCCTTCCCGAGGGAGGTGGTGGGCGAGCGGCGCAGCTACACCTCGTGGACGTCGTTCCAGGGCGAGCTGTCGCGCCTCTTCTCACGGCTGCGCGGGCGCCGCCTCGCCATGGAGTACTACCCGAACGGCGCCATCCCCTACCTGTCGCGCGTCGACGCCGGCACGCTCGAGCTCATGCGCTCCCTGGGCGCCGAGGTGGTGAGCTCGGCCGAGCTGGTGCAGCGCTTCCTGTGCCGCTGGACGCCGCACCAGCTGGCGAGCCACGTGCGGGCGCTGCGCGCCATCGACGACGCCAAGGACGCCGCCTTCGAGCAGATCGGGCTCGCGCTGAAGCGCGGCATCGAGGTGACCGAGACCACCATCCAGCGCTTCCTCCTGTCGGAGTTCTCCCGCGCCAACCTGGAGTGCGACCACCCGCCCATCGTGGCGGTGAACGCGCACGCCGGCGACCCGCACTACGAGCCGTCCGAAGCCGCGCCCACCCGGATCCGGAAGGGCGACCTCGTCCTCATCGACCTGTGGGCGCGCGGCAAGGGCGCGCAGGACGTCTACGCCGACATCACCTGGGTCGGCTTCTGCGGCGAGACCCCCTCGGCCCGCGCGGAGGAGATCTTTCGCATCGCCGCCGCCGCGCGCGACGCGGGCCTGGCCGCCCTGCGCGCCGCGCACGCCGAGAAGCGCACGCTCCAGGGGTGGCAGGTCGACCGCGTCGTGCGCCAGGTCATCGCCGAGAAGGGGCTCGGCGACCGCTTCATCCACCGCACCGGCCACTCGATCGGGGTGCGGGTGCACGGCGACGGCGCCAACCTGGACGACCTCGAGACGCACGACACGCGCGAGCTCATCCCGGGGCTCGCCTTCTCCATCGAGCCGGGGATCTACCTCCCGGAGGAGGGGCTCGGCGTCCGGACCGAGATCGACGTGGTGATGGGGGAGGAGGGGCCGCAGGTGTTCTCGAAGGTGCAGCAGGAGATCGTGAGGATCCCCTGTTGACCGAGGCGCCTCGCGTCGCGGCGGCCGTCATCCTGTGGCGCGAGGGCGCGCGCGGGCGCGAGATCTTCTGGGTCAAGCGCGGCGCGCTGCGCTTCGCGGGAGGCTTCTACGCCTTCCCGGGCGGGCGGCTCGACCCCGAGGATGCGCGGATCGAGGTGCCGGGCTTCACGGGCGAGGCGGCGGCGCTGCGCGCCTGCGCCGCGCGCGAGATCTTCGAGGAGACGGGCATCCTCCTCACCACCGGGACGTCCCCCGGCGCCGTGGAGCGAGCGCAGGCGCGCCGCGCGCTCCTCGACGGGTCGATCGGGTTCGGCGAGCTCCTGGCGCGGCATGGCCTGCGCGTCGAGGGCGCGCGCCTCCTCGACGCGGGGCGCTGGATCACGCCGGAGCAGTTCCCGCTCCGCTACGACGCGCACGTCTTCCTCGCCGCGCTGCCCGGGGGCGAGGCGGCCGAGGTCTGGCCGGGCGAACTCACGGACGGTGAATGGATCGCCGCCGCCGACGCCGAGGCGCTCTGGGCCAGCGGCGAGGTGCTCCTCCACCCGCCCAACCTGTGGGGCGTGCAGTGTCTCGCCGCGGCGGCGCCCCCCGCCTGCCTCGAGCGGCTGCGCGCGCCGCCCGCCACCGAGGGCTTCATCACGCGCCGGATCGAGTTCCAGCGCGGCCTGTTCCTCGCCGCGCTCCGCACGCCGACGCTCGCGCCCGCCACGCACACCAACTGCTGGATGCCGGAGCTGGGCGGCGGCGCGCTGGCGCTCGTCGATCCCGGCTCGCCGTGGCCCGAGGAGCAGGCGTTCCTGGAGCGCGTCCTCGGGGACCTGCGCGAGGACGGCCTCGCCCCGCGCGAGATCTGGCTCACGCACGCCCACCCGGACCACGTCGGCGGGGTGGCGGCCCTGCGCGCGCGGCACGAGCTCCTCCTCCGGGCGCACCCCGATACGGCGGCGAGGCTCCCAGCGGGCCTCGGAGAGGTGATCCCGCTGGCCGACGGCGAGCGGCTCCCTGGCGGTTACCGCGCACTCCATACGCCGGGCCACGCGCTCGGCCACGTCGCCTTCCTCGACGAGCGGACCGGCGCCCTGCTCGCGGGTGACATGGTCTCGACGCTCTCCACCATCGTCATCGACCCACCCGAGGGCGACATGGCCGAGTACCTGCGATCGCTCGAGCGGCTGCGCGCCCTGGGACCGCGGGCGCTCTTCCCCGCCCATGGCCCACCCACCCAGGGCGCGACCGAGAAGCTCACCGGCTACCTCGAGCACCGCCTCGAGCGCGAGGCGAAGGTCGTCGCCGCCGCGGAGTCACCCGGGCCCCTGAGCGAGATCACGGCCCGTGCCTACGACGACACCCCGGCGCCCATGCTCCCGGTTGCGGAGCGGAGCTGCCTCGCGTCCCTGCTGAAGCTGGAGCGAGAGGGGCGTGTGTCCAGGGAAGGTCAGGTGTGGCGCGCACGCCACACAGGCGCCTGATCGGCTCTCCCGTCGTTTCCTCCAAGTTTCGCATGGTTATGAACCCTCCAAGTGGGGGAATAAATTTGGGCATGTCCCGTGCTACCCTGACAGGCTCCGTTCTCGACCTGGAGCCTCCATGAAGCGCACGCGCGCCGTCGCCATCGTGTTGTTCGCGTTCCTTTTCGGGGGCAGCTCCGCCGAGGTGGCGGTCCAGGCGAAGCGCGCCATCGAGCGGCACCACGCCTCCGAGGAAGAAGGCTCGGCGGGCGAGCTGGTCGCGTTCGAGCTCCGGGGCCCCGGCGGCGAGCTGCTGGCGAGGCCGCGGCTCATCGCGTCGCCGGGCCGGCCGGCCCAGCTCGAGCTGCGCGATCCCGAGAACCCGAGCCACGTCCGCATCGCGCTCCGGATCGAGACCACGCGCGAGGTCTCGGGCGATCTCGCCGTCGAGTACGAGGTCGAGCTGCCCGGCGACGGGCTCGCGAGCCGCGGACGGGTCAGCGTCACGCCCGGCGTGGAGCACGTGCTCGAGCTCGGCGAGGGGCTCGCGGCCACGCTGCTCGCGCTCCCGGTGCCGTCGGCCGCGTTCGACGCGTACCTGGCGGCCGAGCGCGGGGCGCGATCGGCCGGCGTCAGGGAGCGGACCTGATCTCCTCGTAGACGACGCTTCCCAGCTCCCGCCCCGCCTCGTCCCAGCTCGTCCAGCGGCCGCACTGCAGCCCGCGGCAGTGCCGCCCGTCGACCTTGCGCCCACCCCCCGGCCAGAACGTGGCGAACGGTCCGTGTTTCTCGCCGCGCTCGTAGCCGCACCGCTCCTCCACCCGGCCGCTCTCGAACCAGATCGTCCAGCTGCCCTCGCGCTCGCCCTCGGAGTAGGCGCCGCTCTGCGCCGGCTTGCCGTTGCGGTGCCAGACGGTGAACGGTCCGTCGAGCTTGCCGGCGCGAAAGGAGCCTGCCTTCGCGAGCCCGCCGTCGTCGTAGTAGCTGCGCCACGGCCCCTCGCGCCGGCGCTCGGGCAGCTCGGTGGTCCGCTCGCACCACACCTCGAAGCCGTCGGGCGGCAGCGCTCCCTGGAGCTCGGTCCCCGCCGGACAGATGAACGGGGCCTTCGCCGCCTCGGGCGCCGGCGCGGGCGATGCGTCGGCGAAGACGAGCGCGACGACGAGCAAAATCATGAGCCGTCGCCCTTCGACTCCGCGCCGCCTCCGCCGGCGCGGAGCCTGTCCTGAGCCGAGTCGAAGGACTCAGGGCGACCGGACGTAGCACCCAGCGCGGCGTCGACGAGCCACGCCTCGATCCGCGGGAACACCTCCTC
Source organism: Anaeromyxobacteraceae bacterium (assembly GCA_035538735.1). Taxonomy (GTDB): domain Bacteria; phylum Myxococcota; class Myxococcia; order Myxococcales; family Anaeromyxobacteraceae; genus Anaeromyxobacter_A. The sequence goes on from DATLJU010000288.1 coordinate 13,207, forward strand.
CGGCGCGTGCTCGCCGAGGAGGAGATCGGTGTGGCCGTACTGGACGGTCGACCCGGCGGTGCAGCCGAAGCGGAGCACCGCGTTGGGCCCTCCCCACAGCGCCGCGGCGCGCGTCACCACCGCCGGCGGGGCGATGCGGTCCGCCTCCGCCGCCACGAACAGGGCCGGCTGGCGGCAGTGCGCCATCGAGGCGCGATAGTCGAACGCGCCATCGTGGGCCGCAAAGGTGTCGCTCGCGATCCAGCGCGCGAACTGGGCGAGCACGCCGCCCGAGATGTTTTCCACCACGTTGGCGAGCACGCGGCGGAAGACGCGGGGGGTCACGTTGCGGCCGTTGATCGCGACGTCGCTCACCGGCAGGTGCCAGTACCCGGAGAACGGCGCGACCGAGCGGGCGAGGAACCGGTTGAACCGTCCGGTGAGGAGGAACCCGAAGCGCAAGAGCTGCTTCAAGCGGACGCTCGCGTCCCAGAACACGGGCACGCCGAGCGCGACGAGCCCGGCGACGCGGTCCGGGTAGGCTTCGCAGGCGGCGAGCCCGAGCAATGCGCCCTGGCTGTGCCCCACCCAGAGGACGCGAGTCTCTCCGGTGGCGTCCCGGATGGCGTCGAGCGCCGCCGGGATGTCCTTGCGCAGGTAGTCGTCGAACGTCCACGACCGCGGCGCGCCGCGGCGCCGGCGCGCCGCGCCGTGTCCGCGCAGATCGACGGCGAAGCAGTCGAAGCCCGACCGGGCGAGGTGGGCGGCGAGGGACCAGCGCTCGATGCCGAAGTCGAGGCACATCCGGTTGGCGGCGATGCCGTGCACGAGCAGCACCGGGATCGGGCGAGCCAAGCCCTTCGGCCGCCGCCGCCCCAGCGCGACGCGCCAGCCGTCGGACGTCTCGGCGAAGAGGAGCTCGTCCTCGTGCGGGAGCGCTCGGAGCCGCCAGCTCCAGAACACGTAGTGCGCCCAGACGGCGACGGCGAGGAGGAGCGCCAGGGTGAGGAGCCGGTGCAGGTCCACGGCGCGGAAATCTACCGCGCTCGCCATCGAACGGCGACCAGGGGTGGCTCGACGGTTGCAGACTTCGGCCCGCCTGTGTTGGCATTGGCTGTTCCACTTCCGGCGAGTGGGCGAAAGGTGTACGGATCAGGGGCAGCGTGCTGCCCAGCTATCGAGCAGCGCACCCGGCGCCCGCGCCGGCCATTCTTACGGTCGAGGTGAGACGTGAAGAAGGTCGAGGCCATCATCAAGCCCTTCAAGCTGGACGAGGTGAAGCAGGCGCTCTCCGAGGTGGGCGTGGCCGGGCTCACCGCGACCGAGGTGAAGGGCTTCGGCCGGCAGAAGGGTCACACCGAGCTCTACCGCGGCGCAGAGTACGTGGTGGACTTCCTCCCCAAGGTGAAGGTCGAGGTCGTGGTGTCCGATCAGCTGGTGGGGCGCGTCGTCGAGGTCATCGAGCGCGCCGCCAAGACCGGCCGCATCGGAGACGGAAAGATCTTCGTCGTGCCGGTGGAGGAGGTCATCCGGATCCGGACCGGGGAGCGCGGCGACGAGGCTCTGTAACACCTGATGCCGCTGATGCCGCGGCCGACGAAGGCTCCTCCCCTCGCGGCGGCGCTGGCGCGCGCGGCGGTGGACTCGCTCGCCGACGCCATCGTCATCGTCGGCGCCGACGGGGGGGTGCTCCACCTCAACCCGGCCGCCGAGGAGCTCTTCGGCCGCAGCCGCGCCCGGGCGGTGGGGCTGCCTGCGCGCGCGCTCCCGGGAGGCGCGCAGCTCGCGATGCTGGCCGAGCGCGCCCGGGACGAGCAGGAGTCGTCCTCGAGCGACTTCCGGAGCCCGCACGACCCGAGCGTCAGCGTCGCGGCCGAGGCCGCGCCGCTCCTCGACGGGCCGGCCTGCCTGGGCACGGTCGTGACGCTGCGCGTCCCGCGCGGCCGCGAGCGCACCCTCGACTTCGAAGCGCTGGCGGCCGGGCTCGCTCACGAGATCAAGAACCCCCTGGCCGGCCTGCAGGGCTCGGCCGAGCTGCTGGCGCGCGAGGCCGAGGGGACCGCCCGCCTGTACGCCGACGTCATCGCGCGCGAGGCGAAGCGGGTGGACGGGCTCGTGCGAGAGCTCCTCGACCTCGCCCGCCCCGCCGCGCTCGCCGCGGCCCCGGTCAACATCCACGCCGTGCTGGAGGACGTGCAGGTCCTCGCCCGGGGGATGAGCGGCGTCGGCGGGATCGCCTTCGTCGAGCGGTACGACCCTTCGCTCCCGCCGGTGCGCGGCGATCGCGAGAAGCTGACGCAGGTGTTCCTCAACCTGGTGCGCAACGCCATCGACGCGGTGCAGGGCCAGGAGCAGCGCGAGATCGCCTTCGAGACGAGCGTCGCCTCGCTCCGCCTGCGCGGCGCCGGCGGGCGAACCCAACCGCTCGCCCGGGTCTCCGTGATCGACACCGGCAGCGGGATCCCCGAGGCGATGCTGCCGAGGCTCTTCACCCCGTTCGCCACCTCGAAGCCACACGGGACCGGGCTCGGGCTCGCCATCTGCCGGCGCATCCTCGACGCCCACGGCGGGCGGATCGAGGTGAAGAATCGCGCCGAAGGTGGAGCGGAGGTGCGAGCCTACCTCCCGCTCGAGGTCGAGGCGGCGGAGGGCAGCCCCGCCCTGCGCTGACCTGATCGGGCCCGGGGCGCGCTGGCAGGGCATTTGCTAGGAGTTCTTCCGTGCGCAAGGTCCTGATCGTCGACGACGAACCCTCCGTCCGATTCGTCCTCGCCCGCACGTGCGAGCGAGCGGGCGTTCCGTTCGAGGAGGCCGGCAGCGCCGAGGAGGCGCGCGAGAAGCTCGATCACGACGGCCTGGCCCAGGACGGCGTCGGGCTGGTGCTGCTCGACGTGCGGCTCCCCGGCGACGACGGCTTCAAGCTCCTGGGCGAGCTGTCCCAGCGGCCCGACGCGCCGTTCGTGGTCGTGATGACCGCCGAGGACACGATGCGCTCGGCGGTGGAGGCCATGAAGCGCGGCGCCGCCGACTACCTCGGCAAGCCCTTCGACCTCTCGCGCGTGGAGCGGATCGTCCGCGATCTGGCGGTGGGCCCGGAAGGCGAGGCCCGCCCCGCCGAGGCGCCACCGAGGCCCGCTCCGCGCGAGGATGCGGAGGCGCCGGCGCAGCCCTTCGCGCTCGCCGACATGCTCATCGGCCGCTCGCCGGCGATGGTCGAGGTCTACAAGGAGATCGGACGCGTCGCGCGCACGGAGATGACCGTGCTGCTCATGGGCGAGAGCGGCACCGGCAAGGAGCTGGTCGCGCGCGCCATCCACGTGAATTCCGCCCGTACGCGCGGCCCGTTCGTGACCGTCAACATGGCGGCCATCCCGCGCGACCTCATGGAGAGCGAGCTGTACGGCCACGAGAAGGGCTCCTTCACGGGCGCCGTCGAGCGGCGGCCGGGCAAGTTCGAGCTGGCGAGCGGCGGTACCCTCTTCCTGGACGAGATCGGCGAGATGCCGATCGAGCTGCAGGCGAAGCTGTTGCGCGTGCTGCAGGAGCGCGAGGTGGATCGCGTCGGCGGGTCTCGCCCCATGCCGGTCGACGTCCGCATCGTCGCCGCCACGAACGCCGACCTGGCGCGGTCGGTCGAGGAGGGGCGCTTCCGGCGCGACCTCTACTACCGTCTGGCGGTCGTCCCCATCCGGCTGCCGCCGCTCCGCGAGCGCGAGGCGGACGTGGTGCTGCTCGCGCGTCACTACCTTGCGAAGTACGGCGAGCAGTTCCGCGGCCGCGCGCTCTCGCTGGGGAAGGACGCGGAACCGCTGCTGCTCGCGCACCCCTGGCCGGGCAACGTGCGCGAGCTTCAGAACGTCATCCAGCGCGCGTTGCTCAAGCTCCCGGGCGCGCGGCTCGGCGCGAGGGAGCTGGCGGCGCTCCTGCCCGCCGGCACGGTGAGCGACCGGGGCCTCACGGGGCTCGTCGATCAGCTCCTCGACGCCCCGCCGCCGGAAGGCGGACGCCACGCGGCCGCCGTCGCCGCCATCGAGGCGCCGCTCATCGCGGCCGCGATGGCCCGGACGAAAGGGAATCAGCTGCGCGCCGCCGAGCTCCTCGGCATGAACAGGAACACGCTCCGCGAGCGGATGAGGGCGCTCGGGATGAAGGCGCGCTAGCCCTTGGCTGCCCGATTCCAGGGCAATCCGTTGCCTGCAAATAAGGCAGCCCCGGCGGGTCCAACGGGCCGAAATCACGCGGCAGCGGCGCTTCCCACGCGGCATGGCCCGTGCTAACCGATCGCGACCATCGCTTTCCCCCGCAGCCCAGGAGATAGGACGAACCGCATGGCGAACCTCACCCCGAAGAACGTGCTCGGCCTGGCCCAGGACAAGAAGGCCACCTACGTCGACCTGAAGTTCATGGACTTCATCGGGATCTGGCAGCACTTCTCGATCCCGCTCGGCGAGCTCACCGAGGAGGTCTTCGAGGAAGGCCTCGGGTTCGACGGGTCGTCGATCCGCGGCTGGCAGGCCATCAACGCCTCCGACATGCTCGTCATGCCGGACCCGACGACGGCCGTGATCGATCCGTTCATGGCGGAGCCCACGCTCTCGCTCATCTGCAACATCGTCGACCCGATCACGAAGGAGCCCTACTCCCGCGACCCGCGCAACATCGCGATCAAGGCGGAGAAGTACCTCAAGTCGACAGGCATCGGCGACGTGGCCTACTTCGGCCCGGAGCCGGAGTTCTTCATCTTCGACGAGGTCCGCTACGACGCGGGCGTGAACCACGCGTTCTACAAGGTGGACTCGGTCGAGGGCCAGTGGAACACGGGCCGTGAAGAGGCGGGCGGCAACCTCGGCTACAAGCCGCGCTACAAGGAGGGCTACTTCCCGGTCGCCCCCACCGACAGCCAGCAGGACATCCGCACCGAGATGTGCCGGGTGATGGAGTCGGTCGGCATGAAGGTGGAGCGCCAGCACCACGAGGTGGCCACCGCCGGCCAGGCCGAGATCGACATCCGCTTCGACTCGCTCGTGAAGTGCGCCGACAACCTCCAGTGGTTCAAGTACATCATCAAGAACGTCGCGCGGCGGCACGGCAAGACCGTGACCTTCATGCCGAAGCCGCTCTACGGTGACAACGGCTCCGGCATGCACTGCCACCAGTCGATCTGGAAGGCGGGCAAGCCGCTCTTCGCCGGCGACGGGTACGCGGGCCTCTCGGACCTCGCCATGTGGTACATCGGCGGCATCCTCAAGCACGGCCCGGCGCTGGCCGCGCTCTGCAACCCGACGACGAACAGCTACAAGCGGCTCGTCCCGGGCTTCGAGGCCCCCATCAACCTCGCCTACTCGGCGCGGAACCGCTCGGCGTCGATCCGGATCCCGATGTACTCGCCGTCCCCCAAGGCGAAGCGCCTCGAGTTCCGCACCCCGGATCCGAGCTGCAACGGCTACATCGCGTTCGCCGCGCAGCTCATGGCCGGCCTCGACGGCATCGAGAACAAGATCAACCCCGGCCAGCCCCTCGACAAGGACATCTACGGCCTGTCGCCGGAGGAGCTGAAGGAGATCCCAAAGATGCCGGGCTCGCTCGACGAGGCGCTCGAGTGCCTGCGCAAGGACCACAAGTTCCTGCTCAAGGGCGACGTCTTCACCGAGGACGTCATCGAGACCTGGATCCAGTACAAGTACGATAAGGAAGTCACCCTGGTCCGCAGCCGGCCGCACCCGCTGGAGTTCTCGCTCTACTTCGACATGTAGTTCGCGGATTCAGCCCCGATGCACGACGGCCGCCCTGCGAAGGGCGGCCGTTTCGTTTCGCGCGCGGGACGCTTGCCCCTCTCCCCTGCCCTCTCCCCGCTGCGCGGGGCGAGGGAGACGGAACGCGACGCGCAGCGCGTGATCGACCCTCTCCCCCGCCGCGGGAGAGACGAACCGCGACGCGCACGGCGCGTGATCGACCCTCTCCCCCACCGGGGGAGAGGGACAGGGAGAGGGGGCCGTACGTTGCGTGAACGATAGTTACAGGTTCACCGGCCCACCCGGCGCCTGGGGCTGCGGCGCCGGCTCGGGCTCCGCTGGCGGCTCGGCCGGGGGCGCCTCCTCGGCGCGGTACTTGATGGCGGTGCCGGCCACGAGCACGTGGCCGAACTCGTTGGTCACGAAGTTGCGCCGCACGATGACCGCGTCGGCGCCGAGCGCGCAGGCCGGGGGGCGCATCACCTCCAGCGAGCCTTCACCGTAGGTGGGGGGCGCCGTGACGTGGCTCTCGAGGTCGGCGAGCTCGTCGTAGGGGCGGTCGGGGGCCTTCTGCAGGAACTCGAGGGCGCAGTCTGCGGGCCTGGGCGGGAGCTGCTGATCGCTCGTGCGCACCACCTTGATGCCGCTGCTGCAGGCGGCGAGGGCGACGAGGGCGGCGGCGAGCGAGGGACGAAAGGCGCGGAGCATGCGTCGTCCATGCGCCAGCTCGGCCGGAAATGCAAGGGGCCGGGAGCTTGCGCCCCCGGCCCCGAAACACTTCTTAACCGACGGGTCGGCTAGTAGAAGTTGTAGTGGAACGACGAGTTGATGCGGTACTGGTGGCCCACCAGCTCGGGCGTACCGTTGGTGAACGAGTTCCAACGGCCGTACGCGAACTCGAGGCCGAACTCGGCGGTCTTCGTGAGCGTCCAGAAGGTGTTCACGAAGCCCTGGAGCCACTGCTTCTGCACGGCGTTCGTCGCGGCCACGCCGTTGATGTTCGCATCCGAGGCCCAGCTCCCGGCGCCGACGAGGTTCGAGCGGAACATCGGATTCCACACGTGCGTGTAACCGAGGTGCCCGCCGTAGACCGTCCAGAGCTGCATGTTGCCGGCGGCGTCGACGGTGTACCCGCCCGCGCCCGAGCCGCCCGTGCCGAGCGCGTTCAGGTAGTACCGGCCGATGCCCGGGCCGCCCGCGAACTGCCACACCAGCGTGTCGGCGCCGAACTTGACCGTACCGGAGGCCGCGCCGGAGGCCGACCACTTCGAGGCCGGGTCGCGGTCGAGCGTGTTACCAGCCGCGTCCGTGAACACCTGGCGGTAATACTGGGTCACGCCGCGGACGGACACCGTGCCCCAGGGGGCGGTGTACTGGAAGTTGGCGTGGAAGTCGGGGGCGGTCTGGAACTTGGTGGTGGTCGCGAACTGCGCGCCACGCGCATTCTCGGCCGCGAAGGTGAGGCTCATGTTCGGCGCGAGGGGCATCGTGTAGCGGAGCATCGGGTTACGGACGAGGGCGATGGTGCCCGGGCCGTTGAAGTCCACCACGTCCGGGTACGCGGCCAGGTCGATGAACGTCGTCCAGGTCTGGCCGGCGAGGAAGCCGCCGATCGTGCCGTAGGCGTGGCGCAGGCGGAAGATGACCGAGTTCGTGAAGGTCTCGGTCTGGAAGGCGTTCGGGGCGTTGAAGTCACCCTCGAGCTTCACCCCGACCGGGCCGAACGCGGACGGCGTCTTCGTCTCGATGCCGAAGCGCGAGGTGCGCGTCGTCAGGTAGAGCTGCGGCTTCTTGTGCTTCTCGTCGTTCGTGCCGTCGGCCGGCACCGCCGGCAGGATGGTGGCCCAGTCGTTGTTCTCGATGTCGTTCGTGCGGGCGCCGACGTCGAACGTGAGGTCGAGCTGGGCGTAGCCGTAGAGCCTCGCCGTCGTCTCGGTGCCCGGGATCTTGAACTCGCCCGGCTTCGCTTCCTCGGCGCGTGCCGCGAAGGGGAGAGTCATCCCCACAACGAGGCAGAGCGTCGTAATTCGCTTCCACAGAGTCATGCGGGTCCTCTCCCTTCAGTTAACCCAACCGTGAAGAATGGGTGGCTGAGTAGAGCAATCCCGCACGGGGTTGGCAAGAAAATAGCCACACGATCTCGCAGCAAAGACAGCGTATCCATTCGCCGGAGAGCGCGCGCTGCGTCATTCGGATAAATTTGACGACCGAACGGGTGGACGTGCTATGGGGAATGGTTTCCAACCCTCGTTCGGGAGGTTTACGATGCGTCTTACGCGCGTAGTGGCGCTGATGGCCGCGGTCGTGGCCGTCGCTGCCTGTCAAGAGAAGAAGCAGGAGCCTCAGCAGGGCGCTGGGACCCAGCCGCAGGGCCAGGCGGCGGCTCCGGCGGCCGCCCCCGCTGGTGACAAGATCCTCATCGGCCACGTCGCCTCGATGACGGGCAACGAGGCGACCTTCGGCGACTCGACGGACAAGGGCATCAAGCTGGCCGTCGACGAGGCGAACAAGGCCGGCGGCGTAAAGGGCAAGCAGCTCGTCGTCAAGACCCTCGACGACGGTGGCAAGCCCGAGGAGGCGGCCGTCGCCGCGACCCGCCTCGTGACCCAGGACGGCGCGGTCGTGCTGCTCGGCGAGGTGGCTTCCAGCCGTTCGCTGGCGATGGCGCCCATCGCGGACTCGAACAAGGTCCCGATGATCTCCCCCACCTCGACGAACCCCCGCGTCACCAAGGACGGCGACAAGACGCGCCCCTTCGTCTTCCGCGTCTGCTTCATCGACCCCTTCCAGGGCACCGTGATGGCGAAGTTCTCCCGCGAGAACCTCAAGATCACGAACGTCGCCGTCCTGCGCGACGTCGGCAACGACTACTCGGTCGGCCTGGCCAACTTCTTCGCGGCCAAGTTCAAGGACCTGGGCGGCAAGATCATCGCCGACGAGAGCTACAAGGCAGGCGACCAGGACTTCAAGGCGCAGCTCACCGCCATCAAGAACAAGAAGCCGGAGGCCATCTACGTGCCGGGCTACTACACGGACGTGGCGCTCATCGCGCGCCAGGCGCGTGAGCTCGGCATCAAGGTCCCGCTGATGGGCGGCGACGGCTGGGATTCGTCCAAGCTCTACGAGATCGCGAAGGGGGCTCTCGACGGCTCCTACTTCTCGAACCACTACTCGAGCGAGGATCCCTCGCCCGTCATCCAGGGCTTCGTGAAGAAGTACAAGGACACCTACGGCGCCGTTCCCGACGCGCTCGCCGTGCTCGGGTATGACGCCGCCAACGTCGCGATCGACGCGATGAAGAAGGCGAAGGACCTGACCGGGCCGTCGATCCGCGAAGGCATCGAGCAGACCAAGGGCTTCCAGGGGGTCTCGGGCACCATCAACCTCGACCAGGACCACAACGCCGTGAAGTCGGCGGTCGTCCTCGGCATCAAGAACAACGAGGCGCACTTCGCCGCCACCGTGAATCCCTAGTTAAGTCCCGGCGGCGTGGGAGGGGGCTCCCCCCTTCCACGCCGTTGTTGTTTCGAGCGACACTCAGCCTTCACCGTGTTACCGCAACACAGGTCGTCCGGGATGCGAGGGTCCCGGACGAGCCTCTCCGCGAGGTCCGCGTGATCGAGTTTCTGCAGCACCTCGTG
>DATLJU010000289.1:0-9279 GCA_035538735.1 Anaeromyxobacteraceae bacterium
GGTCGTGGGGGCCGGGGTCGGGGTCGGGGGCGGGGGCGAGGGCGAGGTCGGGGGCGAGGGCGAGGGAAATCGTCCCCCTCGCCCCGCGAAGCAGGGAGAGCGGAGAGAGAGGGACGGGGAGAGGGGCAGGGGTCCGCGCGCGGGCTCGGGCTCTCCGCGGCGCACGGCAGGCTCGTGCCGCCTTCGGCGTCACTGCGCCTGCACCGGAGCGTCGCCCTCGCACGAGGTCCGCGACGCGTTCATGGCGTCGGCCCCTTGTCAGCCGGGTGAAAGGGGCCGACGCCATGAACGACGTGCTGCATCCAGTTGCTTCCGTCCTCCCGCACCACAAGCTCATCGCCTACCGCGCCGCAGTGGAGCTCTTGCTCGCGGTGCGGAGCGCCTCCGTCCGCGACGCCAAGCTCCGCGACGAGGCGCTCCGGTCCGCCAAAAGCGCCTGCCTCAACTGCGCGGAGGGCGCGGGGCGCGTCACGCGCGGCGACAAGGCGCGCGCCTTCGCCATCGCGCGGGCGGAGGCGGTGGAGGCCGCGGCGGCCATCGAGATCGCGGCGCTCGCGGGCGACGCGAGCGCGGCCAGCGCCGCGGAGGTGGCGCGTCTCGCCTCCCGCGTGGTGGCGCTCCTCACGCCGCTCGTCCGGTGAGCGTCAGCACCGGACCGCGAGCGCCTGGGCCCGCCGGGCGGGCGCGGGCGCGAGCGCGCCGATGGCATTGGCGAGATCGACCGCGCCGACCACCTCGTGGAGCGAGCCGTTGGCGAGCGCGAAGTGCTTGCGCATGGGCCCCGCTGTCACTGAGCGTCGACGCGACCGCGACCGCGACCGCACCCGCGACCCCGGCCGTCCCGGGTCGCCTCGCGCTCGGATCAGAAGAACAGCAAGAACCCGTTCGCCATGTACACCAGCCCGATGAACCCGAAGAAGAGCCCGACCACCCACATGGCCGGCCTCTTCATCAGAGCGCCGACCGACGACAGCATGATCGCGATCTGGAGCAGCATCACCGCGAGGCCGAACGCGGCGCCGTGGCGCTTCAGGCCCTCCTCGGTCTTCTGCACCGCCTCGGCCTGCGCCTTGACCTCGTTCTTCTCGTGGTCGTAGCGCACGACCTCGGCCTGGGCGTGCGCCAGGCGCTCGCGGGCGAGCTTCTGCGCCTCCGGCGTGCGTGCTTCGAGGCTCGCCAGCTCGAGCTCCTCCCGGTGCAGCTCGACCGCGTGCTGCTTGACGCTCTTCGACTGGTAATACGACCAGAGGTTCGCCTCCTGCGTCGTCGAGAGCTGCACCCGGGTCGAGTAGCCGCCGCCCTTCAGCGCGCTGATGGCGGCGCAGACGGCGAGGACGGTGGTGGTGAGCGCCACCCACTGCGTCCAGCGCGACTGGGTCGCGGCCGGCGCCGGGGCGGGGGCCGGCGGGGCGTCGATCTTGCGGGCGGGCTCGGCCATGGGATTCCTCCTCGGGAGGGCGCGGCTCATAGCACGGCGCGCCGGGGCGGCGGGAGGTGCGACGGGACCCGACTTCCGGCCGTCAAGCGCTCGCGGGGGGCTCGGGCCGCTCGCTCGCGTCGCGCGGCTCGAGCGGCAGCGCGATCGCGAACGACGCGCCGCCGTCGGGGTGCGCGCCGGCGGCGATCTCGCCGCCGTGCTGGAGCACGATCTTCTTCACGATGGCGAGCCCGAGTCCGGTCCCCTCGTGACGCGTCGTGAAGTACGGATCGAAGATGCGACCGCGCAGCTCCTCGGGGATGCCGGGGCCCTCGTCACCCACCGTCAGCACCGCGCGGTCCTTCGCGCGCGCCACCCCGAGGTGCAGGCGCGCTCGCTCCGGCCGGGAGGCCTCGATCGCGTTCCGGACCAGGTTGGTGAGGACGCGCCGCATGAGCGACCGGTCGAGCGCGACCGGACAGGCGCCGCCGCGCGTGACGAGCAGTTCCGCCTCGGCGGAAAGCTGCGGGTTCGTGCGGACGAACTCCTCGACGAAGTCCCCCAGCTCGGCCGGCTCGGTGCGCACCTCCGGCAGCTTGGCGAACTCCGAGAACTCCTGGACCAACCGCTGCAGCGTGCCGACCTCCTCGCGCACGATGTCGCCCGCGTCGGCGAGCAGCCGCGTGAACTTCGGGTTCTTCGCCTCGCCCGCGGAATACGCGGCCTCCAGCTGCTGGAACGCGAGCTGGATGGGCGTGAGCGGGTTCTTGATCTCGTGGGCGAGCCGGCGCGCCACCTCCTGCCAGCCGGAGATCTTCTCCAGATACACGAGGCGATCGCGGCTCTCCTTCACCTCGCGCACCATGCGGTTGAAGGCGCGGGCGAGCGAGGCGACCTCGTCGTGGGCGCGCCCGGGGTCGACCTGCACGGACAGGTCGCCGCGGGCGAGATCGCTCACCGCGCGCAGCAGGTCGGACAGCCGGCGCGTGGTGCGCCGCGCCAGGATCGCGCCCAGCACCCCGGCTGCGAGCGCCCACGCGCCGAGCAGCACCGCGAACGCTCGCACATAGCTGCGCTGGATGTCGGCGCGCAGCGCGTCGGCCGAGTGGTACACCTCGCCGAGGTCGCGCGACTCGGAGAGCTCGGCGAAGAACCGCGCCTCGACCGCGAAGGTGCACTCCAGGATCGCGCCGGGCGGCAGCCCCAGCCGGCTGGGGGCGGGCACCTCCACCCGCGCCGGCGCGGGCCGCCACTCGCCCTCGGGGCTGGGCTGCGTGGCCTCCGCTTCCTCCAGCACGGCGCCGCTCGCGTCGAGGATCGCCGCCCGTCGCAGCCGCGGGGTCCGCTCCACCGCCGCGGCGAGGTACGCGTGCAGCCGCCGCGGATCGGAGGGGAGGCGGCGCAGCACGTCGCGAGCCTGCTCCGCGTACAGCTGCTTGCGCGCCTGGAAGAGGTCGCCATACAGCGCCGGGGTCGCCTCGAGCCGCGCCACGACGCGCGGGTTGAGCGCCAGCGCGAGGTTCTCGGCGGTGAGGGTGCGGGCGAGCCAGAGCGCCGCCCCGAGCGGCACCAGTGCAGCCAGGACCAGCGCGCCGGCCACCTTGAGCTCGAAGCGCGAAGGGCGTAGACGCGCGAACCTCACCGTGGCCTCACCTCGCGCGCCGTGAAGGGCGCCGAGCGGTAGACGTGGACGTCGGAGCCGGAGTCGGCGCCGCGCAGCAGGTAGCTCGCCATGGCGCCGAGCACGCTGCGCGACGGCGGGCCGCCGCGGCCGGCCGCGGCGGGGTTGGCGATGAACTCACGGGTCCGCTGGAGCAGCTCCTTCGAGACCGGGTTCAGCTCGAGCCGCGTCTGCGCCACCCAGCGGCCGTCGCCCAGCTCGGCCACCGGGCCCAGGTCGATGCCGCGCGCCTCGCGCAGGAAGGCGCGGAGTTCCTCCCAGCGCTCGAAGGTGAGCGTCCTCCCCTGCGGCGCGGCGGGATCCTTCACGGTCGCCGTCCAGCGCTCCTCCCACACGTCGTAGAGGACGTCGATCTCGCGGCCGAAGATCGCGGCCGGCTCTCCGCCGCCCTCCGGCAGGAGCGCCACGTGCAGGGCGATGACGTTGGTGAGGCCGCTCGAGAGCAGCTTGCGGAGATCGGAGGGGAAGGCCGCCGCGAGATCGACCGTCGTCACGATCCTCCCGCCCTCGGCGGCGAACGAGGTGGGGAGGGACCGCGGCGCGTCGTAGGCGCTCGCCGCGGCGGCGGCGAGCACGGCGACCAGGATCAGCGAGCGGCGGTCGGTGGTCACAGGAAGATGTCGAGCGTGTAGCCCAGCGAGAGGTTGAAGCTGCCGACCGGCGTGTCGAGCCGGAGCGCCAGCTCGCCCGAGAACGGGCTGCGCGAGGCGGGGGTGCGCCCCGCCCTCGGCTGCGCCGCGGTGTAGAGCCAGCGCCCGCCGATCGCCACGTAGCCCCGGTGGAAGAACGATCCCCGTGCCCACAGTGGCACCCCGTACTCGGCCCCGAGCAGCGCCAGGTACGCGTCGTAGCGCGAGTCGGTGGAGAAGTTGAGCTCGAGCGCTCGACCCAGCGCCGGACCGATCGAGAAGTAGGCGAAGTCGGCGGCGTAGAACCGGTCGAAGAACGGCGCATCACCCTGCGCCGCGCCGGCCGCGCCGAAGAGTCGCAGCCCGTGCCCGTGCGGGAGCTCGTGATCGCTCTCGAGCTGGAGCAGGTAGCGGCTGTACTCGTAGTCGCCGCCGAGCGCCTCGGACCCGAACACGATGTTGAGGGCGAGCCGCGTGCCCTGGGTGGGGAAGAAGAGGTCGTTGCGGGTGTCCCGGTCGTAGGTGCCGGTGAGCGCCGAAACCCAGGAACGCCCGGTGCGGACGAGCGCGGGGGCGGTGTACGGGGTCAGGCTGGCCGGCTGGCCGGCCGATCCGGCCAGCAGCTCGGCGCCCACGCGCTCCAGCCGATAGCCGGCGAGCAGCCGCTCGAACGGACCGGGGCGAATGCCGAAGGTGACCTCGCCGCCGAGGCGGTCGTACCTCAGCCGTGGCGCGCCCCCGTAGTTCCCGCGGTACGCGTTGCACTCGGGCTCGCCGCAGGCGAACTCCTCCCCGCGCAGCGCGATGCCCGAGACTCCGAAGACGAGCGGGAGGCCACCGAGCGCCAGGTCGGGATCGAAGAACGACCCGCGCACCGCGAAGCGATGGGGCGCGCCGTAGACGAACGCACCGCCCAGCGCGAGCCCGAGCCCGAGGAAGTTCCCCTGGGAGAGACCCAGGCCACCGTAGGCCGGCTGCGGCCCGGTGGAGCCGATCACGAGGTCCGTCACGATGAGGGTGTTGCGCTCGGTGAACTCGAACACGAGCGTCACGAGCCCGCGGGCGCTGCCTCGCTCGACGTGCGTCTCGACGCGTGAGAACCAGCCGAGCTGCAGCAGCCGCAGCCGCGAGAGCAGCACCGCCTGGTCGTCGAGGAGCTCGCCCTCCGCGATCGAGAGGTGGCGGCGGATCTCGGACGGCCGGGTCCGGGTGAGCCCGTCGAACCGGATCCGCTCGACGACGTATCGTCGCGAGGCCGTCCGCGCGTCGGGAGCGGCGGCTGGATCGGACCCCGGCGCCGCGCGACCCACCGCGGCGGCGGTGAGCGCGAGGGCGAGGGCGAGGGCGGTGGAGGGCACCGCGCGCGATTGTACGCGAGCGCGGCGAGCGGGGAAGGAAAGGCGACGCCGGCGACGGAGACCGCGGCGCCGCAGGACCGCGGCCTGGCCGACCCGCACGACCTACGCCGCGTCGACCCTCCGCTTCAGCTCCCAGTACGGCTGGTGGAGCCCGAGGTCGAGCGGGTCGTTCCGCAGCGCCGCCTCGTACTCGAGCAGCGCCGCCGGAACGTTTCCGAGCTTCTCGGCCACGCGGGCGCGGGCGAGGTGGCGCTGCGCCTCGGCCGCCGGGCGCGGGTCCTCGGCCAGGAGCGTCTGCCGGCGCGCCTCGAGCACCGCCAGCGGCGTGCCCGCCGTCACGCAGTGGGCGACCCCGCGGAAGTTGCCGTGCCGGGCGTCGTACATGAGCCGCTCGCCGGGCGAGCCCAGCAGCGCCGCCGCGGCGTCCACCTTGGAGAGGAGGGCTGGGATGCGCGAGGCCTGCGCCCCGGGCGGCAGCTTGGGCCGGAGCGCCTCGAGCTGGTGCCGCACGGCGCGCGCGCGCTCGCGCACCTCGGGGAATCCGTCCTCCTGGCGCGCGCCGAGGAGCTCGTAGGGGCCCGCCGCGGCGCGCTCCTCGAGCTCGTCGAGCGTGGGCGGAGCCGGGACCTCCATCGCCGCCGGCGTCTGCGGGGGGACCGCGAGCTGCGCCGCGAGGACGTCGAAGGCCGCCTGCGCGTCCGGCGCGAGGGCGCCGAGCTGGAGCGCGAAGCCCGGCGACATGCGCCAGCGGGCGGCCTCGGCGGGGGAGACGTGGCGGACCACCTCGCCCTCGACGCGCAGCGTGCGGGGCCCATCGGCCGGCACGTCCACGGACAGGCGCGAGAACAGGGGCGGGAGCGACCCCGGGTCGGGGAAGAAGAGGCCGCCGCGGGTGGCCTCGGAGGGGCGCAGCCGGCGGTGGTAGCCGCCGGGTCCGCGGATGTCGAGCTCGGGCGCTCGCGGGCGAGGGATCAGCTCGCCGCTCGGCCGGTCCGGCGCCTTCTTCGGGCCGGGGTCGAGCTCGCGCCGCGCCTCTTGCAGCGCCGACGCGAACGCCGCCATGTCCTGGAAACGCTCCTCCGGCTTCTTCCGGAGCGCCTTCAGGATGGCCGCCTCCAGCGCGGGGGAGACGGAGGGGTCGACCTCCCTCGGGGGCGTCGGCTTCTGGCGCACCTGAGCGAGGAGGATCTGCGGGATCCCCTGTCCGGTGAAGGGGATCCGGCCGGTGGCGGCCTCGTAGGCCATGATCCCGAGGGCGTAGACGTCCGTGCGGCGATCGATCGGGGCGTTCTCGCACTGCTCCGGGGCCATGTACTCGGGCGTACCGACGATGACCCCGGCCGCGGTGTGCCCGCCGGTCTCGCGATCGGCCAGCTTCGCCACCCCGAAGTCCATCAGCTTCACGAAGTGGCCGCGCCCGCGCTGGTGGACGAGGAAGACGTTCTCGGGCTTGAGGTCGCGGTGGACGACCCCGCGGTCGTGTGCGGCCCGCAAGGCGTCGGCGAGCTGGAGCAGGATGTCGAGCGACACCGCCGGCTCGACCCGGCCCGCCCGGAGGAGCGCCGAGAACGGCGCGCCGTCCAGGAACTCCATGACGATGTAGTAGCGGGACGGCGGCAGGAGCGCGAGATCGTAGATGGCGACGATGTTCTCGTGGCCGATGAGGTTCACGGCGCGTGCTTCGTCGTAGAAGCGGCCCACCAGCTCCGGGCTAGCGCACATCGACTCGTGCAGGAACTTGATCGCGACCTTGCTGCCGATGACCGGGTGCTCGGCCAGGTACACCGCCCCCATGCCGCCGCGCCCGAGCATGCGCTGGATCCGGAAGCTCCCCACCATCGCGCCGAGGAGAGGATCGGACGGAGCGGGCGCCCGCTCGACGGCCAGTTCCAGCGTGTCGGACACGGCGCGCGGGCGGGGGCACGCCGCCCCGGCGTGCTCACCGCGGCAAAGCGGGCAGGGCGGACCGTCGTCGGGCTGAGTCGGAACCACGCGATCTCCCCCCGCGCAGCGCGTTTTCGGAGCTTAACAGAAAATCCCTCCGGACCGAGCGTTCACCCAGCGGCGCCGTGCGCGCCCTCCTTGGCCGCTTGACGGTGCTCGGTGCGGCTGATTCAACGATGAGAAGAGCCATGGCGGACCTCAAGAACATGACGGTGCAGGCCCTCCGGGACCTGGCCCGGAAGGCGCTCGGCCGCGGCCACTCCAAGCTCAGGACGAAGAGCGAGCTCATCGAGGCGCTGCAGTCGGCGGAGAAGAAGGTCGCGGAGGCCGCCGGGAAGGCCGCCAGCAAGGTCAAGCAGGCGACGGGCCGTGCCGCGCGCGCGACCGGGAAGGTGATGGAGTCGGTGCGCGGGAAGCAGGCCGCGCCCGGCCGTACCAAGGCCGCGGGCGGGAAGGCGCCGCGCGAGACGAAAGGCGAGGAGCCCGCGAAGGCTTCCGTTCGTCCTGAGCGCCGCGTCGCAGCTGCGGCGGAGTCGAAGGACGAACGCGAGCGGCGCCCGGCGCGCGCGGCTGCCGGGCCGGAGCCGGACCCGGAGGGGTTCATGGTGGCACGGGTGGCGGGTGAGGACGCGGCGCACGGCGCGCCGCACCCCTTCACCGAACGCACCCTCGAGGCGGAGCCACCGGCGAAACCCGCCCGGCCCCCTCCGCCGCCCTCCTTCGAGGAGGACCTCGGCGAGTTGCCGGCCGGCTACGGCGACGACGCGCTGATCGCCCTGCCGCGCGACCCTAGGACGCTCTTCCTGTACTGGGACCACGCGCAGGACACGCTCCGCGCCGCCTGGGAGGGTCTCGACGGCGGTCGTCCTCAGCTGTGGATCTTCTGCCGCGAGCCGGATGGTGGGTGGACGCGGGTGCGCGTCCTCGACGTCGCGCTCGAGTCGCGCAGCTACTACATCCACGACCTCGAGCCCGGACGCGTCTACCGGGCCGAGGTCCACCTCGTCGACCGGCAGGGGCGGGACAGGCTCGTCTCGCGCGCCTCGAACGAGATGATGCTCCCCCCCATCGGCCCCTCGCCCATCATCGACGATCGGTTCATGCGGATCGCGTGGGGCGAGCCCTTGCAGCGGCTGCTGCGGGAGACCCACGCTGGAGGGGCGTTCCCCGAGGACGTTCGCCAGCAGCTGTCGCGGCTCTCGGACTGGTCGCTCTTCGCGGGGCGGGTGTGGGGAGGTAGCGCGGGAGGCATCGGCGGCCGCCCCTTCTCCCCCGTCTCGTCGCCCTCGTCGCCCTCCTCGCCGTGGGGGCACGGTGAGGGGGAGGGCCGCTGATGTCCCAGGACGTCCTCGGCTACCTGTCGCTCCACCTGCACGCCCACCTCCCATTCGTACGTCACCCCGAGTACGAGGACTTCCTCGAGGAGGACTGGCTCTACGAGGCGATCACCGAGACCTACCTCCCGCTGCTGCGGGTCTTCGACCACGCCACGGACGAGGGGATCCCGTTCCGCATCTCGCTCACCATGTCGCCGCCGCTCGTGGCGATGCTCCGCGACGAGCTGCTCATGGCGCGTTACGCGCGGCGCATGGACAACCTGTGCGAGCTGGCCGACAAGGAGGTCCACCGCACCCGGAGCGACCCCACGTTCCACCCGCTCGCGCTCCACTACCAGCGGGAGTTCCGTGAGCTCTCGGCGCTGTTCCACGACCGCTACCACCGCGACCTCGTCGGCGCCTTCCGGCGCCTCGAGGACGCCGGCCGCCTCGAGCTGTGCACCTGCGGCGCGACGCACGGCTTCTTGCCGCTCATGCAGATGTACCCGGAGGCGGTGCGGGCCCAGATCGCGGTGGCGGTCGCGCACCACCGGCGGCACTTCGGGCGCGATCCGGCGGGGATCTGGCTGCCGGAGTGCGGCTACTACCCGGGCCTCGACCGGCTGCTGGCGGAGCAGAACATCCGCTTCTTCTTCGTCGACACCCACGGCGTCACCGACGCCACGCCGCGGCCGCGCTACGGGGTCTACGCCCCCGTCTACACCCCGACCGGCCCGGCCGCGTTCGGGCGCGATCCCGAGTCGTCGATGCAGGTGTGGAGCGCCGAGTCGGGCTACCCGGGCGACGCCGACTACCGCGAGTTCTACCGCGACGTCGGCTGGGACCTCGACTTCGACTACGTGAAGGACTACGTGCAGCCGACCGGCCAGCGCAAGAACGTCGGCATCAAGTACTACCGCATCACCGGCAAGAC
>DATLJU010000290.1:0-23584 GCA_035538735.1 Anaeromyxobacteraceae bacterium
ATGGCGGACGGGCCTACCTCTCCGGGGGTAAAGAGAGCCCGATGCTTCCCCATGTCTTGAATCCCAGTCACATCAAGGTCGGTCTGGCCGGCCAGGGTGCCGGGCGTGAGCGCCGGGCCACGCCGGTCACGGTCGAGATCGTCGAGACGAAGCCGGCCCGCGCGGCCGTCGAGCCGCCCCGGGCGGAGCCGGCGCGAGAGCCGCCACGGCCGCCGCCTCGCTCGCCACCGCGCGTCGCGAAGCTCGAGCCGCCCCCACGGACACCCCCGCCGCCGCGCGCCGAACCGCCCGCGCCGCCGCCGCCGAACCAGCCGCCGCCGCCGGCCGCCTCGCCCTCCGCGCCGCCGCGGATCGGGATCTCGATGGAGTCCACCACGACCGCCGGCGGCGTGGCCGCCCCGGTGGGCAACACGCTCTACGGCCGCGCGCCTGAGCGGGCGGAGGATCCCTCGTCGGCGAAGCCGTATCGGAGCGAGCGGTACGCGCCGCCATCGCAGGTGACGACCTTGCCCGAGCCGCTCGGCTGCGACATCCCCCGCGCGGAGTATCCGGAGGAGGCGCGGCGCCTCGGCATCGTGGGCGAGGTGCGCCTCCGCCTGGTGGTCGACGAGGAGGGCCGGGTACGCGAGGCGCGGGTGGTGCACGACCCTGGCCACGGCTTCGGCGCGGTGGCCGCCCGCGCCGCGCGCGCCTACTGCCGCTTCCGGCCGGCCCGGAAGGACGGCGCGGCGGTGGCGACCGAGATCCCGTACACGATCCGGTTCGAGCTGTGATCAGCGAGGGATGACCGCCCCCTCTCCCCTGCCCTCGCCCGGCTGGCGCGGGGCGAGGGCGCAGTCACGCAGCGACAGCCACACGACGCGCGACGTCCCCTCTCCCCCGGCGGGGGAGAGGGCTAGGGAGAGGAGGCGGCGCTCCTCGCGCGGTGACTCATTCCAGCAGCGCCGCCCCGATCACGCCGGCATCGTCGCCGAGGAACGCTCGCTCCAGCACGAGGTCCACGGCGGCGCTGCGAGATACGCGCTGATGGAAGACCTCGTCGACGAGCCGCCGCAGCTCGGGGCAGCCGAGGAGGACGCCGCCGCCGAGGATGACGCGGCCGGGATTGAGGAGCGTCACGACCGAGGCGATGCCGTTCCCGAGCAGCTCCGCGACCTCCTGCCAGAGAGCGCGGGCGTAGGGGTCGCCCTGCAGGGACGCCTCGTCGACGACGCTGGCGGAGACGCGCGTGAGGTCGCCCCGCACGAGCTCGCTGATCCGCGAGGCGGCGCCGGCCGCGAGCTCCTCGCGGACGCGGGCGGCGATGTTCATCCCGCTCGTGTATGCCTCGAGGCATCCGATCTGTCCGCAGCCGCATCGGCGCGGGGCGGTGGTGGCGCGCATGGGCCGCACCTTGACGTGCCCGACCTCGCCCGCCACGCCCCGGGCCCCCTCGTGGAGGCGCCCGCCCAGGATGAGGCCCGACCCCACCCCCGAACCGGCGAAGACGAGCACCGCGTCGTCCACGCCGCGAGCCGCTCCGAAGCGGCGCTCTCCCCACGCCGCCGCCGAGAGGTCGTTGACGATCCGCACGCTCACCCCGAGCCGCTGCTCGAGGAGCCGCCCGAGCGGCACGTCGAGCCAGCCCAGGTTCGGCGCGTTGAGCACGACCCCGGTGCGGCCCAGGCACTGGCCGGCCACCCCGATCCCGATCTGGCCGAAGCTGCGGGGCTGGCGCCCCTCCCCCCCGAGCGCCTCCTCGATGGCGTGCGCGACGGTCTCCACCACTGCGGCCGGAGCGCGGTCCCGGTGCGGCTCCTTGTGCGACGCGACGATCTCACCCGAGTCGCGATCCACCACCGCTGCGCGGGCGGTGGTGCCGCCGAGGTCGACGCCGAGCGCGTGCACCTTCATGGCCAGGCGCCTACGCGCCCACCTCGCGCTTGAGCGCCTCGACCTGGTCCATGACGAGCTGCTCGATCTCCTTCAGCCGCTGCTCGCTGACCGCCTCGAAGCGCAGCACGAGCAGAGGCTGGGTGTTCGACGCGCGCACGAGCCCCCAGCCGTCCGGGAAGGTGATCCGCACGCCGTCCACGGTGACCGTCTCGTAGCGCGCGGAGAACCACGCCTGCGCACGCCTCACGACCTCGAACTTCTTCTCCTCCGGGCAGTCGACGCGGACCTCGGGCGAGGCGAAGGTCCTCGGCACGTCGGCGAGCAGGGAGGAGAGGGGTGCGTCCGTCCGGCTGAGCAGCTCGAGGAGGCGCCCCGACGAGTAGATCCCGTCGTCGAAGCCGAACCAGCGGCTGGCGAAGAAGATGTGACCGCTCATCTCGCCGGCGAGGAGCGCGCCCTCCTCCTTCATCTTGGCCTTGATGAGGCTGTGGCCCGCCTTCCACATGATGGGGCGGCCGCCCTTGCGCGCGATGTCGTCGTACAGGTTCATCGAGCACTTCACCTCGCCGACGATGGCGGCGCCGGGGTTCTCTTCGAGCAGCGCGCGGGAAAAGAGGATCATCATCTGATCGCCCCAGAGCACGTTCCCCTGCTCGTCGACCGCCCCCACCCGGTCGGCGTCACCGTCGTAGGCGATGCCGACGTCGGCCTTCACCTCCAGCACCTTCCGCCTCAGCGGCTCGAGGTTCCGCTCGACGGTGGGATCGGGGTGGTGGTTGGGGAAGCGCCCGTCCATTTCGATGAAGAGCGGCACGACCTCCACCCCGAGCGACTCGAACAGCGGCACCGCGACCACGCCGCCCGTCCCGTTCCCGGCGTCCAGCACGAGCTTGAGCTTGCGCCGGCCGAACTGCAGCTGATCGCGCACGTACTCGCGGTAGGGCGCCACGACGTCGTGCTTCTCGACCGTCCCCCGGCCCGTCGCGAAGCGGCCCGAGGCGACGAGCCGCCGCAGGTTCTGGATCTCCTCGCCGTAGAGCGTCGCGTCCCCCACGGCCATCTTGAGGCCGTTGTACTCCGGCGGGTTGTGCGAGCCGGTGATCATGCAGAGGCCGTCCACCGGCAGCGTCTTCGCGGCGAAGTAGGTGAGCGGCGTCGGGACCACGCCGATGTCGATCACGTCGACGCCCGTCCCGACGAGGCCCGCCATGGCGCGGCTCGCGAAGCGCTCGCCGGAGAGCCGGCAATCCCTCCCGACCACGACGCGCCTGCCCCCCGCCCGGCGGACCATGGTGCCGAGGCCCCTCGCGATGGCCTCCACCGCGTCGCCGGTGAGGTCCCGGTCGACGAGCCCGCGGACGTCGTACTCGCGGAAGATGGTCGGTGAGATCGTGCTCGCCATGTGCGTCGGCCTCGTCGGAGATAGTAAGCGGCGCGGGGGTCCGGCGTCGTTCGCGGACGCCGGCCTCCCCGGCGCCCGGGCGCTCGCCTAGCGCCGGTCGGCGGAGGTCGTGGCGCGCGCCACTAGATCATCTCCTCTCGCCCGCGACGCTTGAGCTCGTCCACCGCCTTGCGGACGTCCTGCGCGCGGTCGCGGCGGCACACCAGCACCGCGTCGCCGGCGTCGACGACGATGAGGTCGTCGACCCCGATGACGGCCAGCGGGCGCCCGGGGAGCCCGAGCACCACGTTGTCCTTGCCATCGAAGATCATCGCCTCGCCCTCGGCCACGTTCCCTCGCGCGTCCTGCGCGCGAACGTCCCGCAGGGCTTCGAAGCTCCCCACGTCGCTCCAGCCGAAGTCGGCCGGCACGACCGCGATACGGTCGCTCTTCTCCATCACGCCGTAGTCGATCGAGATGGAAGGACAGCGCGGAAAGGCCTCCGCCAGCGCGCGCGCCGCCCGCGGCGTCCCGATGGCGCGGTCGATGCGCTCGAGCTGCTCGCGGAGATCGGGCAACGTGCGCCGGATCTCGTCGAGGATGACGTCGGCGCGGAACACGAAGATGCCGCTGTTCCAGAGGTACCCGCCATCCTGGAGGTAGCGCTCGGCGGTGGCGCGATCCGGCTTCTCGACGAACTTCGCGACGCGGCGCGCGGCGAGGCCGGCGTCGCCCTTCGCCGGCGCGGGCTTCGCCTTCGCCCGCGCGCCCTTCCCGGCCCCGGCCGCCGGGCCATCGAGGCGCTCGCCGACCTTGAGGTACCCGTAGCCCGTCTCCGGCCGCGACGGCTTCACGCCGATGGTCGCGATGGCCCCGCCCTGCGCCACCTCGGCGGCCGCCTTCAGCGCCTCCCGGAAGGCCGCCGGGCGCGCCACGTGGTGGTCGGCCGGGAGCATGGCCATGACGCCCTTCCGGTCGAGGCGCGACACGTGGAGCGCCGCGAGCCCGACGCAGGGAGCGGTGTTGCGCGCGCACGGCTCGACGAGGAGGTTGTCCTTGGGGAGGTCCGGCAGGATGCGGCGCACGGCGGCCGCGTGGGCCGGGCCGCACGCCACGAACGTGCGGTCGAGCTTCGCCAGCGGCGGCAGGCGCGCCACCGTCGCCGCGAGCAGCGGCGTCTCTCCGACCAGGGCCAGGAACTGCTTCGGGCGCGCCTTGCGCGACAGGGGCCAGAACCGCGTGCCGGAGCCGCCGGCCATCACCACGGGGAAGAGCTTCATCGTGCGCTCCAGAGTACGAGCAGTTGGTCGAGGATGCGCGCCGTCGCGCCCCAGATCGTCAGCCCGGGCAGGTCGTAGAAGTGCACCAGGTGACGCTCCCCATATGCGTCGCGGTGCTCGGTCCGGTGCGCGCCCGGGCGCGCCAGCGCGGAGAGCGGGAGGTACAGGATCGCCTCGACCTCTCCGGGACGGGCCGCGTACGGATAGGGATAAGGCACGACCGCCACCCAGGGCGTCAAGCGGAACCCGGAGGTGAGCACGAGCGTCTCGTCAAGCTGGCCCAGCAGCTCGACGCGGGCCCGCTCGAGCCCGATCTCCTCCTCCGCCTCGCGCAGGGCGGCCGCCCGCGGGTCCTCCCCCTGCTCGACGCGCCCGCCCGGAAAGCTCACCTGCCCGGCGTGGCGCTTGAGGTGCCCCGGGCGGACGGTGAGGAGGACGTGCGGCTCGCCGTCGTGCTCGAACAGAGGGACGAGCACCGCCGCGCGGGCGAGCCCGCCGGGCGGCAGGTGCTCCGGGCGGAGCCGGTCGAACGGGAAGCTCCCCGGGACGCGTCCCTCCAGCACGGCGCGGAGCCGCCCGAGCGTCATGGCGCGATCGCGGTGGCCGGGGCGTGCGCCGCCGCCGGCGGCGGCGCCTCTTCGGCGCTGGGCAGGACGCCCTTCCAGAGAAGCACGGCGATGAGGACGCCGGCGACGAGCCGCCACGCCACGAACACGTACGTCGTGCGCGTGCGCAGGTACGCGAGCAACCAGCCGATGACGAGGTAGCCCGCGAAGAGCGCCGTGAGCGTCCCCACCACGGTGGCGAGCGCCCACCCGCGCTGCCCGGAGAGCGCCGGGAGCGCCTTCTGGAGCTTGTACAGGCCGGCGCCGAGCGTGATGGGGACCGAGAGCAGGAAGCTGAACCGGGCCGCGTCCTCACGCTTCAGGCCGAGCGCCATGCCGGTAGTGATGGTCGCCCCCGAGCGCGACGTGCCGGGCACGAGCGCGAGCGCCTGGCCGCAGCCGATGGCGATGGCGTCGCCGAGCGCGACGTCCTCGAGGTTCCGGCGGTGGCTCGCGAACCTCTCGACCGCGAGGAGGACGAGGCCCCACCCCACGAGCGAGAAGGCGATGGTCATGTTCCCGAGCGCCTCGATCCGGCGCTCGAGCAGCTTGCCGGCCACCGCCGCCGGCACGGTGCCGAGCACGATGAGCCACGCGAGGCGCGCCTCGCCCGTCTCGAGCGGCTTGCCCCGCCGCAGCCCGCTCAGCGCCGCGCGGATCAGGCTCCAGAGCTGCTCGCGGAAGAAGAGGATGACGGCGAGCGTGGTGCCGGTCTGGATGATGGTGACGAACGCGCGGAACTGGTCGTCCGACAGGCGCTGACCGAGCAGCTCGCCGAACACGAGCAGGTGCGCGGTCGACGAGACGGGCAGGAACTCGGTGGCCGCCTGGACCACTCCGAGCAGGACCGCGACGAGAAGAGTCATGGACGCGGCATCTTACGCGCGGGGTCGGACCCGCGCCACGGGGGGCGTCCGTTCGCCCTTCGACTACGCGCCGCGAGTTCTCCGTTCGGGCTGAGCCCTTCGACTACGGCCGCTCCGCGGCCTCCGCTCAGGACAGGCTCCGCCGCGCGAAGCGCGGCGCAGTCGAAGCCCGCGCTCAGGGCGAACGGATGGTCGCGCTACGCGCCGACGGCGCGCACGGCCGAGGCGCCCGCCGCGTCCCGGAGCGCGTCCTTCTTGTCGGTCCGCTCCCAGGAGAACTCCTTCTCGGAGCGGCCGAAGTGCCCGTAGGCGGCGGTCTTCTCGTAGATGGGCCGGAGGAGATCGAGGTGCTCGATGATGGCGCGCGGGGTGAGCGAGAACACCTCGCGCACCGCGGCCGCGATCCGCTCCTCGGACACCTTGCCGGTGCCGAAGGTGTCGATCATCACGGAGACCGGCTCGGCGACGCCGATGGCGTACGCGACCTGCACCTCGCAGCGGCGCGCCAGGCCGGCGGCGACCACGTTCTTCGCGATGTAGCGGCCCATGTAGGCGGCCGAGCGGTCCACCTTCGACGGGTCCTTGCCGCTGAACGCGCCGCCGCCGTGGCGGCCCATACCGCCGTAGGTGTCGACGATGATCTTGCGGCCGGTGACGCCGGTGTCGCCCATGGGGCCGCCGATGACGAAGCGGCCGGTGGGGTTGATGAACACCTTCGTCTTCCGGTCGACGAGCTTCTTCGGCAGCGCCTTCGCGATGACCTCCTCGCGCAAGGCGGCGTGCAGCTTCTTGTTCGAGATCTCGGCCGAGTGCTGCGTCGACACGACGACCGTGTCGATGCGGGCGATCTTGCCGCCCCGGTACTCGACCGTGACCTGGCTCTTGCCGTCGGGGCGGAGGAAGTCGAGGCCGCCGCGGCGCGCCTTGG
This sequence comes from Anaeromyxobacteraceae bacterium, assembly GCA_035538735.1. Classification (GTDB taxonomy): domain Bacteria; phylum Myxococcota; class Myxococcia; order Myxococcales; family Anaeromyxobacteraceae; genus Anaeromyxobacter_A. The sequence goes on from DATLJU010000290.1 coordinate 6,936, forward strand.
CGAGCTGACGCGTCACCGCGTGCGCGTAGTGGATCGGCGCCGGCATCAGCTCCGGCGTCTCGTCGCAGGCGTACCCGAACATCATGCCCTGGTCGCCGGCGCCGCCGGTGTCGACGCCCTGCCCGATGTCCGGCGACTGCTGGTCGACGGCCACCAGCACGGCGCAGGTGTTGCCGTCGAACCCCATCTCACCCGACGTGTAGCCGATGCGCTTCACCACCTCGCGCGCCAGGCGCGGGTAGTCGACGCGCGCGCTGGTCGTGATCTCGCCCGCGATCATGACGTAGCCGGTCTTCAGCAGCGTCTCGCAGGCGACCCGCCCCTTCTTGTCCTGGGAGAGGACCGCGTCCAGGACGGCGTCCGACACCTGGTCGGCCATCTTGTCGGGGTGGCCTTCGGTGACCGACTCGGAGGTGAAGAGGTAGTCGCTGGCGGACATGCGGGTGGAGTCCCTGGGATGGAGGTGGGCGGGGCGTGAAGCTACGCGGCGCGGGCCGAGGCTGTCAATATCGCGGACAATTCGCCGCTGCATCTACCTGAGCGGAGGCTTGCGATCGGCCGCCCGGCAGACGGCGCCCCCGAAGCCTTCGCTCCGTCAGTCCCTGGTGTGGGCCGGCCGAGCATCGGATGGCGAGCACGGCTGCACGCCGCTAGCCGACCGCAGGAGGTGACGCATGTCGAGGAAGATGGTGGACTGCCGCGACTTCCCCAGCGAGTCGAAGTGCACGCTGACGATCGCCGGTGAGGAGGAGGAGGTCGTCCGCGCCGCGACCCTGCACGCGGTGGACGTCCACGGTCACCAGGACACGCCGGAGTTCCGGGAGCAGATCCGGAGCTTGCTCAAGGAGGACCGGAGCCGCTGACAGGGTTGTCAGCCAGCGACCGGCCCAACGGCCATCTCGTCCAGCAGCCCCGGGAAGCGCTGGGCCATCTCGGAGCGCACCTCGCGCTCGATCTCGTCGGCGGCGGTGAGCTCGAGCAGGCGCTCCACCAGGCGGCGGCCATCGGCGGCGCACGCCTGGCGCACGATGCGCTTCACGAGCGGGATGCTGCCGCCGTTCATGGAGAGCTCGGTCATGCCGAGGCCGAGGAGGACGAGCACGTACAGCGGCTCCCCCGCCATCTCCCCGCACATCGACACCGCGATCCCGGCCTGACGCCCGGCGTCGCAGACGAGCTTCAGCGTGCGCAGCACCGCGAGGTGGAGCGGCCGGTACAGGTAGGCGACGTCCTTGTTCTGCCGGTCGATCGCCATCGTGTACTGGATGAGGTCGTTCGTCCCGATGGAGAAGAAGTCGCACTCCCGCGCGAGCCGGTCGGCGATGATCGCGGCCGACGGCAGCTCCACCATGATCCCGACCGGCGGCAGCCGCGTCTCCACGCCCTCTCGCCGCAGCTCCTCGCGCGCCTCCGCGAGGAAACGCTTGGCGGCGCGCAGCTCGTTCACCCCCGACACCATGGGGAACATGATGCGCAGGTTGCCGTGCACGCTCGCCCTGAGCATCCCGCGCAGCTGGGCCCGGAACATGTCCGGGTGGCGCAGGCAGTAGCGCACCGCTCGCAGGCCGAGCGCGGGGTTGTCGTCGTGGCTGCGGACGCCGACGGGGAGCTTGTCGCCACCGAGGTCGAAGGTGCGGATGGTGACCGGGCGCGGCGCGAGCCGCTCCAGGATCTGCCGGTAGTCCTGGTAATGCTCCTCCTCGGTGGGCAGGTCGCTGCGGCCCATGTAGAGGAACTCGGTGCGGTAGAGGCCGACGCCCTCGCCGCCGTGAGCGAGGAGGCTCTTCACCTCCTCGGCGAACTCGATGTTGCCGTCGAGCCGCACGCGCACGCCGTCGGTGGTGGTGGCGGGGAGCTGGCTCGTCGCCATGAGCTCCCGCTCCTGCGCGAGCCACCGCTCGCGGGCGGCCTCGTAGTCGCTCCGCTCGCCCGAGGACGGGTTCAGCACCACCAGCCCGCGCTGCCCGTCGACGATGATCCAGTCGCCGCGGTCGGCGAGGGCGCTGAGGCGCCCCACCCCCACCACCGCGGGCACCTCCAGCGCGCGCGCCACGATGGCGGTGTGCGAGGTCTTCGTCCCGAGGTCGGTCACGAAGGCCCCCACCTTGCGGTCGTGGAGGAGGAGCGCCGTGTCGGCGGGCGACAGGTCGCGCGCGACGATGACAGCGCCCTCCGGCGGTGGCTCCTGCACCTCGACGGCCTCGCCGGTCAGGTTCTTGATGATGCGCTCCCCGACGTACTCGACGTCGGCGCGGCGCTCCTTGAAGTAGTCGTCGGCGAGCTCCGAGAACGCCGCCTTGATCTTGCGGATCGAGCGCCGCACCGCCCACTCCGCGTTGATCTGCTCCTCGCGGATGAGCCGCTGCGCCTCGTTCACCAGCATCTCGTCCTTCAGCATCAGCCGGTGGGTATCGATGATGGCGGTGTGCTCGGCGCCCTCCAGCTGCTCGACCTTCCCCCGCACCTCCGCGAGCTGCCGGTCGGCGGCCTCCAGCGCCGCCTTGAAGCGGGCGATCTCGCCGGGCACGTCGTCGGGGGTGACACGCCGCCGGGGCGCCCGCACCCGCCTGCGGTCGAGCGGCCAGCAGCGCCCGACGACGATGCCGGGGCTGGCGGCGAGGCCCATGAGCGTGTGGGAGCCCATCGCCGCTCACTTCTCCCCGAAGCCGTTCTCGATGATGAGGGCGAGCGCCTCCATGGCCGCCTGCGCGTCCTCCCCGTCGCACACGACCAGGATCTCCGCCCCCTTTGCGGCCGCGAGCGTGAGGACGCCCATGATGCTCTTGCCGTTCACCTGCGCGCCGTCCTTCGTCACCTGCACGTCGGAGCGGTAGCGGTTCGCGGTCTGGACGAGCTGCGCCGCGGCCCGCGCATGGAGGCCGAGCGTGTTGACGATGAGGAAGGTCCGTTCCAGTCGCACCACTAGAAGCTCCCGTGAAGTCGACCGGCCAGCAGGGCGGCGCCGGCGCCGCCGGCGAGGGCGGCGTAGGTGGCTGGGAAGAGGCCCGCCCCGCGCGCGAGCACGAGGTATCCGGCCGCCGCGGCGACGGCGGTCGCGGCGGGCGCGAGCAGCGGCGCGACGTCGCGGACGGGAGGCGTGGCGAGGAGCAGCGACGCGGCCACGCCGCACAGCACAGCTCCGGCGAGGCGCAGGCGATCGGCGATCACGGGCAGGGCCAGGCGGGCGATGGCGCCGACGACGGCGTCGCCTTCGCGATAGCCTGCCCGGAAGAGGCCGATGCGCAGGGAGAGGTGAATCGCGTTGTAGATCGTAAGAGTTCCGACCACCCCGGGCCAGCCGAAGAGGAGCGCCGCCACGGCCGCCAGCGCGCCGAAGGAGGGGCGGAGCGCCGTCCAGAAGAAGCCATCGCCGACCGCCGCCAGCGGGCCCTGGAGCGTCGCCTTGTAGGCCACCACCGCCTGCGCCGGCTCGGCGCCGGCCGCGATGCGCTCCTCGTGGTGGATGGCGCCGCCGAGGATCGCCGCCGCCGCGTACGGATGGCAGTTGAAGAAGCCGAGGTGGCGCCCGAGGGCGGCGCGGCGCGCCGCCGGGTCGCGGTAGAGCGCCTTCAGCGCAGGGTCGATCGCGTACGCGAAGCCCAGGTTCTGCATGCCGCGGCGGTTCCAGGCGGCCTGGAGGAAGAGCCCGCGCCAGAAGCAGCGGGCGCGCGTCGCGGCGGACACGCGCGTCAGGGCGGCCGCCGCGCTCACCGCGTCCCCCGCAGCACCCACACAGCTGTCACCAGGGTGGTGCCCGCGCCGAGCGCGCCGAGGTAGAAGGTGCGCGCCCGCGCGGCCCGGAGCGCCTTGGCCCCGGAAGCACAGGCGAAGCCGGCGAAGGCGGCCCAGCCCACCGCCAACGCAGGGACGGCGGCGCCGGCGCGGGAGAGGAGCGGCGGGATGAGCGCCGCCGCGAGGGCCGCGCCCAGCGGCGCGAGGACGAACGCGATCCCGAACGGGAGCGCCAGGCCGTAGAGGTTCACCCGCGCCGCCCGGTCGGCGTCGCCCGCGGCGAGCTCCGCCTCGGCGCGAGCGTAGAGCCGCTCGTTGACGCGCTCGACCAGCCGGTCGGCGCGGCGCCCGAGCAGCGCGATCGGGGCGCACAGCGCGAACGCCAGGGCAGCCACCGCCGGCAGCAGCGCCGGGCCGGCGGCGCCGGCGGCGCCGAGGGCGCGGAGCGCGAGCGCCGTCCCCGCCGCCACCGCGCAGGTCCCGAGCGCCTCGTGCACCGGCAGGGCGGCGCCGAGGTTCACGGCGCCGAGCCAGAGCAGCTCGAGGGGAACCCCCACGAAGAGCCCCGAGGCGGCGTCGCCCACCGCCAGCCCGGCGAGCGGGCCGATGGCGATGGGCCGCGACAGCATGGCCTGCAGGAACCCCTTCCGCTCCACGGCGGCGAGTCCGGCCACGAGGCCCAGGGCGAGGTAGGACACGGCCATCCGAATGTACACTAGCGGCCGGCGGTGGCGGCCGCGTACTTCTCCACGAGCGCGCCGGCTCCGACCGGGGCGTCGGACGGCACGGCGCGCGCCTCCAGCTCGAACCCGCTCGCGGCGAGATCCCGCACCAACCGCACCTCCGGCTCGGACAGGTAGATCGACGGCGTGAGGGGGACGCGCCCCGGCACGTAGTGCACGTTGCCGAGGTTCACGCGGGGCGCGAGCGCGGGCGTGAGCCCACCTTCGACCGCGCGCGTCAACGCCGAAAGCTCGCGCATCAGCACGAGGATCGGGTCGGGGCTCGCCGCCAGCCCCTTCCAGTCGACCTCCGCGATCCTGCGGATGTGGACCGGCAGCTCCGGCGGGACGCAGAGCGTCATGGCGGCCTGGGCCAGCGGGCTCGAGGCGGCCTCGTCGTCCGCGACGACCACGCACCTCGCGCGCAACCTCGGGGCCCAGGTCTCGAGGATCTGGCCGTGCAACAGACGGTTGTCGACGCGAAGGAGCGCGATCACGCGTGGAGTGTAAGCGAGAGGTGGGGGGACTTCGCGCGGCGCGGAGGCCCGGGCTGCGCCGGAACGAGCGGGGAGCGCGAGGGGGTCACGGCCTCGGGCGGCCCCCTCATCTCGCGGTGCGGGCGCGGGTGCGCAGCACCTCGCTCGCGAGCGTGATGTTCTTCTGGCCGTAGCCGGTGAGCATCTGCGCCGTCTCGCGGAGCTTCGCCCCCTCGGCCCGGCAGGTCGAGAGCTTCACCAGCATCGGCAGGTTCACGCCAGTGAGGACCTCGATGTGGTCGTCGAGGAAGGTGAGCGCCAGGTTGGCGGGCGAGCCGCCGAACATGTCGGTCAGGACGAGCACGCCGTCCCCGTCGTCCACGGCCCGGATCGCCTCCGCGAGCTGCGCCCGGGCATCGTCCATGCCCGAGGCGGCGTCCACCGACACGGCCTGACACCGCTCGAGCTTGCCGCAGACGCCCTCCGCCGTGCGGATGAGCTCCGCCGCCAGCCCGCCGTGTGCCGCCACCACGAGTCCGACCATGGGGACTAACTACTCCTTCTCCAGGTCGCGGTGCCAGAGCCGCACGTCGGTCCCGGCGTCCTTCAGCGCGCTCGCCACGGCACCGGCGATGGCGACCGAGCGGTGCCGGCCGCCGGTGCACCCGATCGCGATCGTGAGGTAGCTCTTTCCCTCCGCCCGGTAACGCGGGAGGAGGAAGTTGCAGAGATCGAGCGAGCGGTCGAGGAAACCGCGCGCGTCGGGCTGGGACAGCACGTAGTCACGGACGCGCGCGTCGGTTCCGGGGTACGGCCTCAGCTCGGGCACGAAGTACGGGTTCGGCAGGAAGCGGACGTCGAGCACGACGTCGGCGTGGCTGGGCAGCCCGAAGCGGAAGCCGAACGAGACCACCGTCACGCCCATCTTCTCGACCTCGCCCTCGACGAACCGCCCGTGGATGAGGCGCTTCAGCTCGTGGACGTTGAGGGAGGAGGAGTCCACCACCTCGTCGGCGATCGCCTTCAGGCCCTCGAGCGCCTTGCGCTCGGCGGCGATGCCCTCCGGCACCGAGCCGCTGCCGAGCGGGTGGCGACGGCGCGTCTCCGAGTAGCGGCGCAGGAGCGCGTCGTCGCTGGCGTCGAGGAACACGACGTCCACGCTGGTGCCGCGGCGGCGCACCTCCTCGATGACCCGCGGCGCCTCGGAGAGGAAGCGCCCCTCCCGAGCGTCGACGACGAGGGCGATGCGCGTCACCTCGCCGGCGGTGTGACCGGAGAGCTCGAGCAGCTTCTCCAGGAACACGATGGGGAGGTTGTCGACGCAGTAGAACCCGGCGTCCTCCAGCGCGCGCAGGGCGGTCGACTTCCCCGAACCGGACACGCCGGTGAGGATGACGACCCGCGGCTCCTGCGACGGGCGCAGGTCGACGGGGTGCCGCTCGGGGCCCTCGCGCGCCTTCATTCGACGTCCAGCTCGCCGCCGCGCGCACCGGGCGCGAGCGCGATGGCGCGGTTGAGCCGCTCCTGGAACTCCTTGGCCGAGTGGTGGCCCTGGAGCTTGAGCAGGTGGTTGCGGGCGGCCACCTCGATGATGGTGGTCATGTTGCGGCCCGGCCGGACCGGCACGATGAGCATCGGGATCTCGACGTCGAGGATGCGGAACTTCTTCTCCTCGACACCCAGCCGATCGTACTCGACGTTGGGATCCCACTCGACGAGCTCGAGCACGATCTCGATCTTCTTCCGCTCGCGGATGGCCGCGACGCCGAAGAGGTCCTTGATGTTGATGATGCCGAGGCCGCGGACCTCCATGTGGTGCTTGATGATCTCGGAGCCGGTGCCGTAGACGCTCTCCGGCGCCATCCGCTTCACGTCGACGATGTCGTCGGCGACCAGACGGTGGCCGCGCATGACGAGGTCGAGCGCGATCTCGCTCTTGCCGATCCCGCTCTTCCCGAGCAGCAGGATCCCGACGCCGAAGACGTCGAGGAGGACGCCGTGCATCGAGGCCTGCGCGGCGAGGATCTCCTCGAGGTAGTTCTGGACGCTCTCGATGAACGTGGAGGACAGGTGCGTCGTCTGCAGCACCGGGACGGCCGCCTCCTCCGCCGCCGCGATCAGCTCGGGCGGCGGCGGCAAGCCCTTCGTCACGACCAGGCAGGCGATGTCCTGCGAGAAGAACTGGCGGAGCAGCTCGCGGGCGCGCTCCTTCGGCAGCGTGCCGAGGTAGCTCATCTCGGTGTTTCCGAAGACCTGCAGCCGCTCCCGGTGCAGGTACTCCATGAAGCCGGCCAGGACGAGGCCGGGCTTCTGGATGCGCGAGCTGGAGATCTTGCGCGAGAGCCCCTTCTTGCCCGCCACGAGCGTCAGACGGAGATCGAACTTGCGGTCGTCGAGGAGTGCCCCGACACGCGTGGCGTCCATGCGGGGCGGAGTCTAACCTGCACCCGTCCCCCCGTCGACCTCGGCGGGGGCGCGCGTTTCTCGTTTGACCCGGCCCAGCACGCGTCACTAGATTGCCGCGCCGGCATGCAGCTCAAGGTCCTCCATCACGGGAACTGCTTCGACGGCTGCGCCTCGGCCGCCCTCTTCAGCCGCTTCTTCGCGGAACGTGAGGGCCGCCGCCTGGGCGCCACGACCTACTTTCCGCTCCAGCACGCGCAGAAGGATCCCTTCCCGCCGGACGCGTTCGACGCCGACGTGAACGCGTGCGTCGACTTCCGCTTCTCCCCGTCGCCGCACCTCCACTGGTGGTTCGATCACCACCAGAGCGCTTTCCAGCCGGCGAGCGACCGGGCGGCCTTCGAGCGCGACGCGACCGGGCAGAAGTTCTGGGACCCGACCGCCCCCTCGTGCGCGGGGTTCATCGCACGCACCCTGCAGGCGCGCTTCGGGTGGACGGCGCCCGACCTGGCGGAGCTCATCCGCTGGGCCGACATCATCGACGCCGCGAAGTTCCCGACCCCCGCCATGCCGGTCCGGCTCGAGGAGCCGGCGCTGCGGCTCATGGCGCTCCTCGAGGCGACGCAGGACCCGGCGCTCCAGGTGCGGCTCATCGAGGCGCTGCGCGCGCGGCCGCTCGCCGAGATCGCGGCCGAGCCCTGGGTCACCGGCCCGCTCGTGTCCATCCTCGAGCGCCACTTCAGCTCCATCGAGACGGTGCGGCGGCTCGCCCGACTGGAGGGCGGGGTCGTCGAGATCGACCTGTCGGAGACGGAAATCCAGGGCGCGAACAAGTTCATCGCGTATGACCTGTTCCCGGAGGCGCGCTACGCGGTGGTCGTGTCACGCGACGCCAAGCGCAGCAAGGTGTCGGTCGGTGCCAACCCCTGGTCGAAGGTCCCGCGGACGCACGACATCTCCCGGATCTGCGAGCGTTACGGCGGCGGCGGACACCCGGTGGTGGGCGCCGTCTCCCTCGCCCCCGAACGCCTGCTTGACGCGAGGCGCGTGGCGCGGGAGATCGCAGGCATGCTGAGGGACGGCGGCGCCGCATGACACCCGGCCAGTACATCCTGGTCGTCGACGACGACGACGACTTTCGCGAGGCGGTCTCCGAGGTGCTCGGCGAGGCGGGCTATCCCGTCCAGCAGGCCGAGAACGGCGAGGTGGCGCTGGCGCGCGTCACCGACGAGCAGCCCGGCATCGTGCTGCTCGACCTGAAGATGCCGGTCCTCGACGGGTGGGGCGTGATGGAGCGGATGCGCGGCGAGGCGAGGAGCGCGGCGGTGCCGATCCTCATCCTCTCCGCGTACGGCTTCGAGTGGGAGGCCGAGTTGCTGGGCGCGCAGGGCTACATCCCGAAGTCGGTCGGGATGGAGGAGATCCTCGACCGCGTCCGGAAGGCCGCCGGTCCGCCCCCGATGCGGCACTGACCGCCCCGCGGGGTCGTAGGGGGGGGGCTCGTCCCCCGCCCAACGACCCCGAGCGAGCGGGGTGTCAATGCAACGCGGGCGGTTCGGCGCCGGCCGCCGCGTACGCCCGCTCGTCCGGCTCCTCGAGCTCGACGATGCGGAAGCGCCGGTCGAAGGCCTTCTTGAGCAGCGGCATCGCCACGTTGTAGACCGGCACGCCCTTGGGGGTCCGACCCTCCAGCGCGCCGTGGTGCGCGTGCCCGTGGAAGACCGCCTGGGCGCCGAAGGCGTCGACGGGGGTGACGAGGCGGCTCGTCCCCAGGAACGGGCTGATCTCGGCGCGCTCGCCCGCGGTCGTGGCGGCGATGGGCGCGTAGTGCATGATGACGACGCGGTGCAGCGTGTCGATCTGCCCCAGCGCGGCCTCGAGCTTGAGCGCCTCGTTGACGGCCTCCTGCACGAAGGCCTTGACCACCGGCTCGCCGAAGGCCTGCAGCGTCGCCTTGTCGAAGCCGCAGCCGAACCCCTTCACGCCGGCGACGCCGAGACGCTTGTCGAAGATCGCGTACTCGCCGTCGAGCAGGTGGACCTTCGCCTCGCGCATGATCCGGCAGATCTCGCGATGCTGGCCCGCCTCGAAGTCGTGGTTCCCCAGCACCGCCGCGCACGGGACCCGCAGCTCGGAGAAGGCCTCCGCCAGGGTCTTCGCCTCGTCCGGCAATCCGCGCTCCGTGAGATCGCCGCACAGCACGAGCCCTTCGGCCTCGCCGTTCACGGCCCGGACCAGCTCGCGGAACCGGCCGTGCTGGTCGTCCCGGCAGTGGAGGTCACCCAGCGCCGCCAGGCGAAACGATCGCGCCATCTTCGCTCCCTCCCGCCGCCGCGCCCCGCCCGCTCAGGTGGAGCTCCCGCCCGTCCTCGTAACCGAGCCGGTCGAGCGCGTGGCGGTACTGGACCTTCGAGACGAGCGGACCGCGGCAGACGCGCCGCTCCCAGTCACCGTCGACGATGTCCTGCCAGGCGCGGCGGAGCAGCTCGCGCATGACCCACTCCGGCACCCGCGAGCGATCGGATGGGAAGGAGAAGCGGTACAGGACGAGCTGCGCGAGGAGCACCTCCCAGTGCGGGCCGAACCGCGCCAGGAGACGTCCCCAGTCCATGCGCTCGCCGCAAGCGTGGACGAGGTTGGCGACGTCGTTCCCGTCGTACCGCTCCCGCTCGCAGACATAGCCCTTCGACCAGATCATCTCCTCGGGCGGCGCGAGCAGCACTGGGTGGCCCATGACCTCGCCGGGCAGCGCGTGCTCGAACCACTCGTCGTCCACCGCCGCCACCCCGTTGCCAGACGAGAAGATGACGTCGACGTACCACTCGCCGCGGTAGCCCTTGCCCAGCCAGACCGGGTCGAGCAGCTCGGTGCGGAAGCCCGCCTGCTCGAGCGCGGCGAAAGCCCCATCCACGTCGCGCCGCCGCACGAACACGTCCAGGTCCTTCGTGTCCCGGAAGATGCCGGTGTACTCGAAGTAGGCGTAGGCACCCGCCACCAGGAACGGCACCTCCGCCTCCCGGAGGGCCGCGATCGCGTCGGCCCGGGCGTCGAGCTCGGCGGCGGGCCGTCGCTGCATGGCGCTCTCCTCTCCGGGCGGCGGAGACCTCATCCTCGAAAGCTGACCACGACGCGCGCTCCGCGGAACGGCTCGCCGCCGCCGTGTCCAGGCCTGACGGGCGGGCGGGCGCGAGCCGGTTCACAGGGTCGTTCTCAGTCGTCGTCGGCGAGCGTGGCCGGCCGAATCGCCTCCCGACCGAACCGGCGGTTCACCGCGTCGACCGCTGCGTTCACCGCGGCGCGACGCGCCGCGTCCGCCGCCGGGCGCTGCTCGAAGAGCCCGAGCTGCTCCGCGCGCACCTCGAAGCTGCTGACGGACACGCCGATGAGCCGCACCGGCCGATCGAGCTCGACGCGCTCGAGCTGCTCGCGGGCCGCGGCGAACACGGCCGCGCCGTCGTCGGTGGCGGCCGCCAGCGTGCAGCGGCGGGTGACGAGCGTGAAGTCGGAGTACTTCACCTTCAGCGTCACGGTCCGTCCCCGCAGGCCCGCCTCGCGCAGCCGGCGCGCGGTGCGCTCGGCCTGGGCGAGGAGGTGGGGGAGGAGCGCCGCGCGTCCGGTGAGGTCCTCTTCGAACGTCTCCTCGGCGCCGACGCTGCGCGACGGCTCGTCCGGCACGACCTCGCGCGGGTCGTCGCCCCGCGCCAGCGCGACGAGGTGGCGCGCCGCCCCGCTGCCGAGCGCCGCCGCGACGAGCGCCTCGGGCGCGGCGGCCAGCTGGCCGATGCGGTGAACCCCGAGCTTCGCCAGCGCCGCCTCCGTCACCTTGCCGACGCCCCACAGCCTCGAGACGGGGAGCGGGGCGAGGAACTCGCGCGTTCCCCCCGCCGGGACCTCCACCAGCCCGTCGGGCTTGCCGAGATCGCTCGCGATCTTCGCGGCGAGCTTCATCTCGGCGACGCCGGCCGAGACCGTGAGGCCGACCTCCGCCTTGACGCGCTGGCGCAACGCCTCGGCGACGGCGCGGCCGCCGCCGTACAGGGCCTCGCTGGCGGTCACGTCGAGGAACGCCTCGTCGAGCGAGAGCGGCTCGACCAGCGGCGTGTACTCCCGGTACATGGCGAACACGCGCCCCGACAGCTCCTCGTACCGGGGGAAGCGCGGCGACACGAAGACGCCCTCCGGGCAGAGCCGGCGTGCGCGCACGGTCGGCATGGCCGAGCGCACGCCGAAGCGGCGCGCCTCGTAGCTCGCGGCGCAGACCACGCCGCGCGCCGAGGGGCCGGCCACCACCACCGGACGGCCGCGGAGGGCGGGTTCGTCGAGCTGCTCCACCGACGCGTAGAACGCGTCGAGATCGAGGTGGAGGATGGCGCGGCGCCCGGCCATGCCTGGTTCTAGCACCGCGGCGCGCGGCGCTCTCGACCGGGGCCCCCGACAGCTCCTCCTTCTATCGAGGGAACCCGCCATGCGTCCGTTGACGCCGGTCAAGCGGCCCCGCTATGAGCCGGTTCGTGGACGGCTCCCTCGCCGCGAAGACGCCCCTCGGTGTGAAACCGTCGATCGCGGAGCGGCTGTGGGACGCGGCCCGCACCGAGTTCTCGCTGCGCGGTTACCACGGCGCGCGCGTGCAGGGCATCGCCCGCCGCGCCGGATGCAACGTGGCGCTGCTGTATCGACACTGGGCGTCGAAGAGCGCGCTCTACTCCGAGGTCCTGCGCTCGATCTGGCGGAGCATCCTGGGCGAGGTCGTCCAGCTGATGGAGCAGGGGCGTGGTGCGCCGGCGGTCGTGGGCGCCTACCTCGACGCGAACTTCCGCGATCCGCTCGGCGCCCAGATCCTGATCCGGGAGTTCCTCGACGGCAGCCCTTTCCTGAACCAGCTCTTCGCGGCCGAGCCGGAGCTCGTCGAGCCGGTGCGCCACGCGGCGCGCGCGATCGCGGGCGAGGCGACGCCCGCGGCGCCGGCCCTGCGGCCCGGGCTCGATCCCACGCTGGCCGTGCTCACCATCGGCGGCCTGGCCGCCCTGGCCGCCTCGGCGCACGAGGCCGCCCAGCCGTTCCTGGCGGCGCCGGTGCCTCCCGAGGCGTGGCGCCGGCACCTGTACGACCTCCTGCTGCACGGCGTGCTCGGCTGCCAGGAACCTCCGTCCACGGCCTAGCTGCGCTCAGCGGCATCTCGCCGCGAATAGACGCTCGGTTTCGGTTTCCCGTCCGGACGCCGCGGGGCTAGTCTCCGCCCCCATGCGTCACGACGTGGTGGTGATCGGGGCGGGTGTGCAGGGGTGCGCGGTCGCGCTCCGCCTCGCCCAGGCGGGCCAGGACGTGCTGGTGCTCGAGCGGAGCATCCCCGGGGCGGAGGCCTCCAGCGCGGCCGGCGGCATCCTTTCACCGGGCGTGGAGGCCGTCGAGCCGGGCCCGTTCTACGCGCTCTGCCGCGCCTCGCTGGAGCGCTACCCCGCGCTCGTACGCGAGGTCGAGGCGCTCACGGGCGTGGCGGTCGGCTACCGCGGCGGCGGCACGCTGGAGGTGGCGCTCGAGGACGACCACGCCCGGCTCCTCGCCGCGCGCGCGGAGCGGCTCGAGCGGCAGGGCCTGCCGGCGGAGGTCCTCGACGACACCGCGGCGCGCGAGCTCGAGCCGAGCCTCTCGCGCGAGACTCGCGGCGCGCTCTTCTTCCCCGACGAGGCGTCGGTCGACCCGCGGCTGCTCTCGCGCGCGCTCTACCTGGCCGCGCGCGCCGCGGGCGCGAAGTTCCAGACTGGCCAGGTGCTGCGGATCGTCCACGAAGGCGGGCGTGCGGTGGCCGTCGAGCACGAGGCGGGCCGCATCGACGCCGGGGCGGTGGTGCTGGCGGCCGGGGCCTGGAGCGCGCTCGTGCCGGGGAGCGGCCTGCCGCGCGGCGCGGTGCGCCCGGTGCGGGGCCAGATCGCGCTCCTCGACACCCGGCAGCGCCTCCTCTCCCGCGTCGTCTTCAGCGACAAGGGGTACGTGGTGCCGCGCGCCGACGGGCGCCTCCTGTGCGGATCGACCATGGAGGAGGTCGGCTTCGAGAAGGCGGTCACCGCGGGCGGCCTTCACGCGGTGCTCGGCCTCGCCATCGAGATCGCGCCCGCGCTGGCGCAGGCACCCGTGATCGAGACCTGGTCGAACTTCCGCCCGGCGTCCCCGGACGGCTGGCCGGTGCTGGGGACCTCCTCGGTGCCCGGCCTCTTCTACGCGACGGGTCACACGCGGAACGGCATCCTCCTCACCGCCATCACCGCCGACGCGGTGAGCGCGGCCGTGCTGGGGAAGGCGCCGCCGGTCGACCTCGGGCCGTTCTCCGTCGAGCGGCTCGCGCCGCGGGGAGCGTGACCGCCGTCCGCGGCTCGCTCCTCTGCCGGATCACTCCACCCAGTCGGCGATGAAGACGTTCGTCTCGCCGGGGCGCGAGCCGTTCCGGTTCGAGGCGAAGACGAGCTTCTTCCCGTCCGGCGAGAACATGGGGAACCCGTCGAACGTCTCGTTGTAGGTGATGCGCTCGAGCCCGGAGCCGTCGTCGTTGACGAGGTAAAGGTCGAAGTTCCGCCCCTTCGGGTCGCCGACGTTCGAGGCGAAGATGATGCGCCGCCCGTCCGGGTGGAAGAACGGCGCGAAGCTCGCGGCGCCGAGGTGCGTGACCTGCCGCTGGTTCTTGCCGTCCGCGTCCATCACCCAGATCTCGAGCTGGGTGGGGCGCACGAGCTTCTGAGCCAGGAGCGCACGGTACTGGGCGAGCTCCTGCGCGTCCTTCGGGCGGCTCGCCCGATACACGATGCGCTTGCCGTCGGCGGAGAAGAACGCGCCGCCGTCGTAGCCGGGCGTGTCGGTGAGGCGGACGAGCCCCGACCCGTCGAGGCGCATCTTGTAGAGGTCGAGATCGCCGTCGCGGGTGGAGGTGAAGACGATCCAGCCGTCCACGGAGATGGTGGCCTCGGCGTTGTAGCCGGGCGCGTGCGCCAGCGGGTGGACGTCGCTCCCGTCCGCGCGCGCCACGTAGAGCTGGTAATCGTAGAGAGCCCAGGCATACCCTTGCGACATGTCGGGCGGCGGCGGGCAGCCGGGGCTCGTCTCGTGCGTCGACGCGTAGAGGATCCGGTCGCCGCCGGGGAAGAAGTAGCCGCAGGTGACGCGCCCCTTGCCGGTGGAGACCAGGCGCGGCGAGGAGCCGTCGGCGCCCATGACGTACTCCTGGTCGCAGGCGCGGCCCTCCCGCGTCGACTGGAAGATGAGCTCGCGGCCGTCGAAGCTGAAGTACGCCTCGGCGTTCTCGCCGCCGAACGTCAGCTGCCGAACGTTCGCGAGGTGCCGCTCCTGCGGGAGCCGCAGGTCGCGCCCGGCCGCGGCGGAGGGGGGGGCCGCGGAGCGCGCGGCGCAGGCGACGACGAGGGGCAGGACGAGCGCGAGCGGGGCACGGTTCACGCTGCGCTACATAGTGCCCGCGCGAGCGCAGCCGAGCACCCCTCGGGGCGCCACCACACGAAGGTCCCTGCAAGAGGTCCGTCCAACGGGGCGCGATGGCGGTGCTTAGGGAGCGAGGGCCGTGGATCCAACTCCCCTCCACTGGCTTGTCCGCCCAGCTCGAGCGGGCCACATTCCGTGGCGAGGATCGGAATGTTCTCACTCGTCGGGATGCTCCTCCTGTTCCGGTTCGGCTCCATCCCGCCAAACGACACGTCCCTCCCCGTCTCGTTTCGCGCCGAGGCGCGCAAGGTCGTGCTCGCGCGCTCGCGCTTCGACTACAGCCTGCGGCCCACGCTCCGGACCCGTGGACGCGATGACGCCCCCCCGTCGTTGCCCGCCGTGGAACCGCCGCTCGCGGACAGCGCGACGTCGAGCGCTCTCGACCTGCCGCTCGGCGCCGGCCCGGTGCTCGGGCCGCTCCGCCCCGCTTATCACCCCCGCGAATGGGTATCCGGCGTCGCCCAGCGGCTGAACGTCGCCGATCACCCTCTCGCCCGGGCCGCGATCTGGCTGTCGGCGATCCCGGTCGAGCTCGACGCGCGCCCGCCGAGTCGCGTGTACGTGCGCCTCACCCTCAAAGGCTTTTGACGGCGGCAGCCGCCTGGCCGCCCGTTGGTAGGCCCGGCGGGGTGTGGCAAACTGACGGCCGGTGTTCGGCCGCTCGCTCTGCTCTCCGCTCTTCGCGCTCCTGGTCGCGGCCGCCTGCGGTCGTCCGACGGCGCCCCGGCCGGCGACGGCTGCCCAGGCGAGCGCTCCCCCGCCCGAGACGCGAGGACAGCTCGCGCAGGTCAGGCCTCCCCCGGCGCCGTGTGCCCGTCGCGGCTCTCCGCGGCTCCTCCTGGAGCAGGCCGACCACGAGCTCGATCGCGGCGAACCGGGCCGGGCGCTCTCCTGCGCCGAGGAGGCGCTGCGGGCCGCCCCGCGGCTGGTCGCCGCGCTGCGCCTCCGAGCCGAGGCGCTCGGCGAGCTCGATCGCACGGACGAGGCGCGCCTCACGCTCTCGCGGGCGCTCGCCATCGACCCGGACGACGCGGCGACGCTGCGCGCCGCCGCCGAGCTCTACGTCGCCCGCCTCCCCGGCGATCGCGCCACGCTCGAGCTCGGCCTCGAGTATGCCCTGCGTGGCGCGCGCGTCGTCGAGCGAGCGGCGCGGCCGGACCGGGAGCTCTCGAGCGCGCTCTTCCTCCTCGCCGCGATGGCCGAGAACGACCTCGGGGCGAGCCGCGACGCGCTCGCGCACGCCGACCGTGCCCTCGCGCTGTCGGGCGACGATCCCGACGCCCATTACGAACGCGGCGTCGCCCTCTACGAGCTGTGCCGGTTCGAGGAGGCGCGCCAGGCGCTGGAGCGCGTGCGTGCCCGGCAACCGGACGACGCGTGGACCCTGCACTACCTCGCGCTCGTCGCCGAGCGGACCGGCCACGGCCGCCACGCCGAGGAGCTGGAGCGGCGGGCGCGCACGCTCGCCCCCGACGAGTTCGGCGGGGGCGTGACCATCAGCCGAGCGGACTTCGAGGCGGAGGTGAAGCGCGCGGTGGCGGCGCTGCCGGAGGTGGAGCGGCGCGCGCTGGCGAAGGTGCCGCTCGAGGTGGCCGACGTCCCGGCGCTCGACGATCTCACGGCGGTCGATCCGCCGCTCTCCCCGTCCATCCTCGGGCTGTTCCGCGGTCCGTCCGAGGGCGAGCCGTGCCTGCCCGACGACGGCCCGCGCTGCCGGAGCGTCGTGCTCTACCGGCTCAACCTGGCGCGCTTCGCGCGGAGCCGCATCGACCTCGCCGAGCAGGTGCGCGTCACGCTCCTGCACGAGCTCGGGCACCTCCACGGCGAGTCGGAC
>DATLJU010000291.1:0-1736 GCA_035538735.1 Anaeromyxobacteraceae bacterium
GCCCCGGCCCGATCCTTGAGCGAAGGGACGACGAGCGCGATGAACGTGAGCGCGAGGGTGAAGTCGAGCGACCAGCTCGCCGGGACGCGCGCGCCGACGAAGATCCCGACCGCCGTGCTCCACTGCCACGCGAGCCAGAGCGTGAGCCCCGCGCCGAGGAAGTACCAGTGACGGTACGGGGACACCACGGTCTTCCCGCCGTCGCGCAGGTAGCGCGTGATCGCGACCGCGTAGGCCTCGTCGGTGAGGAGGTAGGCGAGCCCCGCCTTCCACCCCCGCCCCAGCGGACGCAGGTACGGCGCCACCGAGGCGCTGTAGAGCGCGTGCCGCAGGTTCACCACGAGCACGGTCAGCACGATGACGCCCCCGGGAGTGCGCTCGTGGATGAGCTGCGCGGCGATGAACTGCGCCGAGCCGGCGAACACGACCGAGGACATCGACTGCGCGACGCCCGGCGTCAGCCCGGCGGAGAGCGCGAGGAGGCCGTAGATCATCCCGAACGGCGCCACGCCGAGTAGGATGGGGAGCTCGTCGCGACAGCCGGAGAGGAACTCGTTCCCGCGGGTGAAGCGCGGCGGTTCGGGTTGCATGGGGGACAACATACAACCGAAGGGGCTGCGATCGATGCCGCTCAAGCCGAGTGCTCAGAAGGTGCAGGACGCCTTGCGAGCCGCCGGGTTCTCGAACGAGGTGATCGAGCTGCCCGACTCCGCCCGCACCGCCGCCGAGGCCGCGGCCGCGGTGGGCTGCGAGGTGGCGCAGATCGTGAAATCGCTGCTCTTCGAGGCACGCCCCAGCGGCCGGGCGGTCCTGGTCGCGGCGAGCGGCAGCCACCGCGTCGACGAGAAGGCGGTGGCGGCCGTGCTCGGCGAGGCCATCGCGCGCGCCTCGGCCGACTTCGTCCGCGAGCGGACCGGCTTCGCCATCGGCGGCGTGCCTCCCATCGGCCACGCCCAGCCGGTGGTCTCGGTGGTGGACGAGGCGCTGCTCCAGTACGGCCGGATCTGGGCCGCGGCGGGCCATCCCCACGCGGTGTTCTCCCTCACGCCCCAGGAGCTGGTGCGGATGACGGGGGGTCAGGTGGCGCGGATCGCCTGACCGCTCGCGGCGCTCGCCTCGCCTGCGCGCCGTCCCGGCGCTCGTCCCCGCCGCCGTGGGGCTCGAGGGGGCCAGGCCGGCGCGCGTGCCGGGGGCCGCGCGGCGCACTTTCACGGCACGCCACCGCCGCGTCCTCTAGGATGAGGGCATGTCCGCCAAGCGCATCGGCATCCTCACGGGCGGGGGCGACGTCCCCGGCCTCAACTCGGTCATCAAGAGCGTCACCTACCGGGCCGCCGAGAAAGGCCTGGACGTGATCGGCATCCGCCGAGGCTGGGAGGGGCTGACGCACCTCGACCTCGGCGACGCGCAGAGCAAGGCGCGCTACGTGATGCCGCTCAACCGCCAGAACACGCGGCGCATCGACCGCAGCGGCGGGACCGTGCTGCACTCGTCGCGCACGAATCCATCCAAGATGAAGGCGCTCCCGCCCCACCTGTCGGCGTCCGACTTTCCCGCCTCGCAGAGCACGAAGGGCGGCAAGACGACCACCGTCCACGACGTGAGCAAGCAGGTGCTGAAGAACCTCGAGGGGCTCGGGATCGAGTACCTCATCGCCATCGGCGGCGACGACACCCTGAGCTACGCGGCGCGGCTGCACCAGCTCGGCGCCAAGGTGCTCGCCATCCCGAAGACGA
>DATLJU010000292.1:0-4196 GCA_035538735.1 Anaeromyxobacteraceae bacterium
TCACGAGCGCGGTCTTGCCGTGGTCGATGTGCCCGGCCGTGCCGAGGACGACTCGTTTCACACCCCGACCTCGCCCGGGTCGCTGCCGGGCTCGCCGCTGCCGCCGTGGAGCTGGTAGTCCCAGCCGAAGACGACGAGCTGCTCCGTCTCGAGCGCGTAGAAGTCCGCGTGGTTTCGGGTCGGGCGCACGACCAGCACCGCGGTGCGGACGTCGCCGGCGCCGGCCTTCTCGGCCGTGACCCGCCCCGCCTCGAGGGTCTGGCCGCTCACCGTGACGTCGTCCACGACCAGCACCTTCTTGCCGCGCAGCCCGACCACCGCCTGCGCCACCGCGCGAGGGCCGAACTTCCGGACGCGGATGGGCCTGAACTCGGCGCGGAAGTAGCTGGCGAGCGCGCCGCCCAGGAACACGCCGCCATTCACCACGCCGAGGACGACCTCGGGCTTGAACTCCCCCTCCATGCGCTCCGCCAGCTCGCGCGCGATCTCGCCGAACTCGGCCCAGCCGATCTCGCGCAGCCGGTCGTCGGGTTGGGCGCGGGAAAGCGACGCCGGCACCTGCAGCCGCTCCAGGGCGAAGGCGTCGCCCACGCCGACGCCGAGCGGCTGCTCGACGGGCGTCGGAGCTCCCGAAGGACGGCGGCGGGAGGGCTTCCGGCGCGAGGGCGCCCGCGGCGGTGCGGCGCGGGTGCGGCGAGGGGACTTGGCGGCTCGGGGCTTGGAGGTGCGCGTCGGCATGGTCGTCCTTTCACGAACCGTCATCCACGATAGGAGCCAGCGCCGGCGACCCATCCTCGGCCACCGTGCGCGGCGCAAAGACGCCGGATCTGTACCACGGCGGCGGAGCCTTTCGTCACCCGCCCTCGCCCTTCTCGGAACGCTCCAGGCGTGCGACCATGTCGCGCAGCTCGGCCTGCGAAACGACATAGCGCTCCCGGCAGAACTCGCAGGTCACGACCGCCTCCCCCTCCCGCTCCAGCACGTCGAGCAGCCCGTCCTTGCCGAGCGCCGAGACGGCCACCCTCGCCCGCTCCAGGCTGCAGCCGCACCGGTAGGCGACCTCGAGGTCCGCGAGCAGGTCGAACCCGGCCCCGACCACCTCGGCGATGGCGTCCTGCGCGCCGGCGCCGCGCGCGAGCGCCGCGCGGAAGGCGCCGGCCCGAAGCCGCTCGCGGACGGCGTCCAGCGCCTGGCCGTCGCCGTCCGGGAGGCGCTGCACGAGCAGCCCCGCCACGTCGCCCAGCGGCTCGTCGCCGCGTGGCACGACCGCGAGGTCGAGGGCGGTCGCCACCTGCTCCGACTCCAGGAAGTAGCGCTCCAGGTCGCATGCGAGCTCACGCGCCTCGAGCGCCACCTGGCCGCGGTAGAACTGTCCGCGGCCCAGGTCGCGCATGACCGAGAGGTAGCCCGAGCCGCCGAGCGCGGCGCGCGCGCCGGTCTCGGCGTCGCCGGGGAAATTCACCTGCGGCGCGCGCACGTATCCGCGCACGTTGCCGTCGGTGTCGGCGTCGACGAAGAGCCCCCGCAGCGGGCCGTCGCACTCGAGCTGCAGGTTCACCCGCGTCTTGACCTTCTGCAGGGAGGCCACGAGCAAGCCGGCGGCGAGCCCCTCGGCGAACAGGTGAGCGGCGGTGGGGTAGAGACCGTGCAGCATCCGCGCGATGCGCGTGGTGTCGGTGACGCGGACGTGGACGACGCGCAACCCCTGCGACGGCAAGAGTCCGCGGACGAGGCGGTCGAGCATGGAGGACGAACCTTAACCCGGACGCGTCAGGCCAGCACGCTGCGGAAGGTCTCGCGCATCGAGTGGCTGGGGGCCCAGCCCACCTCGCGCGCGAACCGGGACCCGTCCACCGCGCACAGGTACTGGAGGTGGTCCACCTCCTCCGGCGGGAACCCGGTGAGCCGCGCCTCGAACGCGCGGCGGAGCAGCGGGCGCACGAGGAAGTGCGGGACGGGGATGGGCTGGCGCCCGAGCTCGCGGAGCACGGTCGAGAGCGGCACCTCGCCTGGCCCCGTGACGTTGTAGACGCCGCGCACGCCGGGCTTCAGGGCGAGCGCCATCGCGCGGCAGGCGTCGTCCTCGTGGATGAGCTGAATCATGGGGTCGAAGCCGAGCACGGTGATGGGCCGCTCGAGGCGCAGGTAGTTCGAGGGAGCGTTGCGAACGGTCGGCCCCACGATGTGCACCGGCCGCAGCAGGACGGTCTCGATCTCGGGGTGCTTCCACATGAACGACTGCGCGTACATGTCGACCTCGATGAGGTCGCGGACGTCCGAGTAGCGGTCCGCCGCCATGAGCGGCGCCTCCTCGGTGAGGAAGTTGGAGTTGTCCGGGCGCGGCCCGTACACGTCGGCGGACGAGAGGACCACCACCTTGCGGACCCCGTGCTGGACGCAGAGCTCGAGGATCTTCTGCGTCCCGACCACGTTGAAGCTGTGCGCCTCGGAGAAGGGCACGCGGGGGTCGTGCATGATCCCGAGGTGGATGAGCGCGTCGACCCGGTCGTGCCGGAACACGTCCTCCACCTTGCGCTTGCGGATGTCGAGCTGGTGGTGCTCCACGTCCTTCGGCCGTTCCCCGAACGGACGGCGGTCGATGCCCACCAGGCGGGTCTCACCGTGGAGCAGCCGCGCCAGCGCCTTGCCCAGGTTGCCGGCGATCCCGGTGATGACGACGCGCCCGGGCATGCCGGAGAAGTGGATGGGCGATGGCGGGCGTCGGTTCGGCATGTCACCAGAAGACGTGCTTGCGGGCGGCGAGCCCCTCCGCGAGGAGCCGATCGATGGCGGCCTTCACCGTGCGCACCTTCTCCTCCAGCACGGCGTCCTCGTCGTCCGGGGAGCCCTGGAACCGGAGCGGCTCGCCGAAGTGGATGCGGTACCGCGTCGGCAGCGGCAGCCCGAGCGTGGGCGAGAGCGGCAGCGACGGCATGGCGAGGAGCCGCGCCACGCTCTTCAGATTTGCGAGCGCGGGCGCCTGCTCCTCCGCCCCCACGATGCCGACCGGGAGGATGGGGGCGTCGGCCTCGAGCGCCAGCCGCATGAACCCGACGCCGAAGTCCTGCAGCTGGTAGCGCCGCGAGTATGGCTTGTTGAGGCCGCGCACGCCCTCGGGGAACACGAGCAGCGCCTCGTCCGCCGCCAGCAGCCGCCGGCAGTTCTCGGGCGTACCCACCACCTGACCGAGCCGGGCGTAGAAGCTCGACACGAACGGCAGGGTGGGGACCCACTTCTCGACCAGCGCTCGCGCCATGCGCGGCGGATCGAGCTCGACGAGGAGCGCCACGCCCAGCATCGCCGCGTCGAAGGGGAGCTGGCCGGAGTGGTTCGCGACGATGAGGACGCGCCCCTCGGTCGGCACGCGCTCGACCCCGTTCACCTCGACGCGGAAGTACTTGCGGTAGAGCCAGAGGAAGGGCGCCAGCGCCGAGATCGCGTAGTCGATGTCGAGGCCGTACGGGTCGACGCCGAACTCGTTCCTCGGCGGCGTGAGCTTCTCGAGCCGCTCGCGCGATCCCGGCCCGCCCAGCTCGAGCGTGAGGGCGCGCAGCCGTTGCCGCAGCGCCGCTCCGAGGTCGCCCATGGCGAACCTTCCTATCACGCCGCGAGACGCTCCGCCGCCTCGGCCAGCGTCACCCACTCCCGGTCCCCGAGCGCGCGGGCGAAGGACTCCAGCCGCCGGATCTTGTCGGCGGCGCGTACGCGCAGGTCTCGCTGGCGCGCCGCGAGCTCCGGCGAGGCGTCGGAGGCGTCGAGGAAGTCCACCCCGTGCAGCTCGATCGCGAGGAGCGGTCGCGCCGCGGCGCCGATCCGCGCCACGCGGACGCACCACGGCGGGAGCGTCGCGACGAACGTGCCGGTGAGCGGGAAGCCGAGGAGCCCGGTCGCGACCGGCAGCTCGAGCAGCGGGACCTCGCCGCGCGCGTACGGCTGGTCCGGGCGTGGCCGGTACGGGCGCCGCGGCGCCGCCAGCACGCGCGGCCAGTCGAGGATGGCTCGCGAGGGCCGGCGCGTGAACGCGAGCGCGCCCATGACCGCCGCCTTGCCGAGGTAGTAGGGCAGGGCCGGGAACGTCGAGCTGTCGTACCGGTACCCCTGCGCGGCGAGCGTCGCCACCAGCGGCGCCGACAGGGTGTAGCCCGGCGCGCGGAAGCCGACGGGTCGGACGCCGGCCGCGGTGGCGAGGGCCGCCG
>DATLJU010000293.1:0-4622 GCA_035538735.1 Anaeromyxobacteraceae bacterium
CGCCCGCGGCGAGACCCAGCGGATGAGGTTCCACATCGAGCCGGCCTTGTCGTTCGTCCCGCTGGCGCGGGCGCCGCCGAAGGGCTGCTGCCCCACGACCGCCCCCGTCGGCTTGTCGTTCACGTAGAAGTTGCCGGCCGCGTCGGCGAGTGCGCGCTCGAGCTGTTGTACGGCGAACCGGTCCTGCGCGAACACGGCGCCGGTGAGCGCGTAGGGGGAGGTCGTGTCGCAGAGCGCGACCGCCTCGGCGAGCTTCGCGTCGGGGTAGACGAAGATCGTCAGCACCGGCCCGAAGATCTCCTCCTCCATGAGCTTGTGGCGCGGGTTCGTCACCTGGACCACCGTCGGCTCGATGAAGTATCCGACGCTGTCGTCGCACTTGCCGCCGGCGAGGATCTTCGCCTCGGGCGAGCTCTTCGCGAACTCCAGGTACGACTTGATGGTGTCGAACGCGCCGCGGTCGATGACCGCCCCCATGAAGACGCGGAGGTCCTCGACCGGATCGCCCATCTTGATGGAGGCGACGAGCGCGAGCAGGCGCTCCTTCACCCGCGGCCACAGGCTCTCGGGCACGTAGGCGCGCGAGGCGGCCGAGCACTTCTGGCCCTGGGCCTCGAAGGCGCCGCGGCAGAGCGCCGTCGCGAGCGCGTCGACCTCGGCCGAGGGGTGGGCGAAGATGAAGTCCTTGCCCCCGGTCTCGCCCACGATGCGTGGGTACGACTTGTAGCGGGGCAGGCCCTCCGCGATGGTCCGCCACATCCCGTGGAACGTGGCGGTCGACCCGGTGAAGTGGATGCCGGCGAACTCGGGGCTGGCGAGGACGGGGTCGCCGACGGTGCGGCCCGAGCCGGGGACGAAGTTGATGACACCCGGCGGCAGCCCGGCGGCCTCGAGCAGCTTCAGGATGAAGTAGTTCGAGTAGGCGGTGCTGGAGGCGGGCTTCCAGAGCACCGTGTTCCCCATGAGCGCCGGGGCGGTGGGGAGGTTCGCGGCGATGGAGGTGAAGTTGAACGGCGTGACTGCGAACACGAAGCCCTCGAGCGGCCGGTACTCGACCCGGTTCCACTGCCCGGGCCAGCTGATGGGCTGCTCGTCGTAGATCTTCTCGGCGAACGCGGCGTTGAAGCGCCAGAAGTCGATGATCTCGCAGGCCGAGTCGATCTCCGCCTGGTGGGGCGTCTTCGACTGGTTCAGCATCGTGGCGCCGTTGAGGGTGGGGCGCCAGCCGCCGGCGAGCAGGTCGGCTGCCTTGAGGAACACCGCGGCGCGCGCCGAGAACGGCAGGGCCGCCCACTCGCGGCGGGCGGCGGCCGCCGCCCCGATCGCGGCCTGCACCTCGGCCGGGCCGGCCTGGTGGAAGCGCGCCAGCCGGTGGGCGTGGCGGTGCGGGCAGCGCACGTCGGCGAGCTTGCCGGTGCGCACCTCCTTGCCGCCGATGACGAGCGGGATCTCGATCTCCTGCCCGGAGAGCTCGCCGAGCCGGGCGCGCAGCGCCTTCCGCTCGGGCGTGCCCGGCGCGTACGACAGCACGGGCTCGTTGTGGGGGGTGGGGATCCGGAACTGGCCGTGGCTGCTCATGGTGGTCGTGCTCCTCGGGCGGGAGGTCCGCCGGATACTTAACCGATGATGAAGTCCTCGCCCTTGACGTCGCCCTGGGCGAAGCGGTCGAGGGTGAAGCGCTCGAAGATCTCGTCCGGCGGGTCACCGGCCATCCAGCCGGCCATGAGCTCCGTCACCGCCGGCGCCATCATGAAGCCGTGGCCGACGAAGCCGTTGAGCTGGAGGAAGTTGTCGAACCCGGCCGCGCCCAGGATGGGGTTGTTGTCGGGGGTGACGTCGTAGCAGCCGGCCCACTGCCGCATAACCTTCAGGCCGCCGGCGGCGGGGGCGCACTCCGACAGGGCGCGGCCGTAGCGGGCGAGGAACCGGAGCGTCGAGCGGGTGTCGATCCCGCGCGGCTCCTCGGGGTCGCCCATCCCACCCACGATCTCGCCGCGGAGGCTCTGCGAGAAGTAGAGGCCGTTGCCCAGGTTCGAGACGAGCGGCCCGAGCCACGGTTTGAGCGGCTCGGTGACGCAGATCTCGTGGCGCTCTGGCTCGTTGGGGAGCTTCACCCCCGCCAGCGCGGCGATGTCCCGGCTCCAGGCGCCGGCCGCGTTCACCACCACCTCGCAGGCGATCCGGCCGCGGTCGGTCTCGACGGCGGTGATCCGGCTCCCCTGGCGCTCGAAGCCGGTCACCCCGGTGAAGGTGAGCACCTTCGCGCCGAGCGCCTCGGCCCGCGCCGCGTACCCCCACACGTACGGCCAGGGGAACACGACCGCGTCGTCCGGGTTCCACGAGGCGGCGACGAAGCGCCGCTCGTCGAGCTCGGGCACGACCTCCTTCGCCTCGAGCGGCGTCAGGATGCGGGTGCGCAGGCCGTGCTTCGCGTGGAGATCGGCGTTCTTCTCGATGCGCTCCGCCTGCGCCCGCGTGGGCGCGAGGAAGAGGTAGCCGCCGCGCCGGAACCAGACGTTGATGCCCATCTCCGAGGCGAAGCGCTCCCCGATCTCGAGCGAGCGGCGCGCCAGCCGGATCATGGTGGGCGTGGTCCACTGGGCGCGGACGCCGCCGCCGTTTCGGCCCGAGGCGCCGGCGGTGAGGTAGCCCTTCTCGAGCAGGACGACGTCGGTGACGCCGCGCCGGCACAGGTTGTAGGCCAGGCCGAGGCCCATGATGCCGCCGCCGACGATCACCACCTTGGCCTTGGCCGGCAGCGCGGCCGACGGGCGCGGCGCGGCGGGCGGCGGGACCGGCACCGGCACGCCCGACTCGAGCGAGAGCGTCGCCGGGTCCATCGCCGCCAGCGCCGCGAGCGGCGTGGGGTGGAGCGGCGGGCGCACGGTGAAGGGCAGCACCTCGGCCGGCGTCGCGCCGAGCCGCAGCAGCTCGCGCGCGGCGATGGCGAGGCAGGTCTTGCCCTGGCACGGGCCGGTCCCGAGGCCGGTGTACCGCTTCACGGACTCGAGGTCGCGGTAGCCCTTCTCGAAGGCGCGCCGGACGTCCTCGACCGTGGCGTCCTCGCACCGGCAGATGAAGTTCCTAGCCATGAGCCGCAGCCTCCCCGGCGCGCTGGCCGGCCTCGACCGCCTCGGCCGCGCCGATGGGGCCGGTCACCTCGCCCGCGGCCCAGAACGCGTCGGCGATCCGGCCGTCCGCTCCGGCCCGGACCCGGAAGGCGCCGGTGGCCGGATCGAGCTCGAGCGCGGCGCCCGCCTCGCGCGCCAGCTCGGCGGCGGGCATGCGGGGCGTCGCGACGGCGAGCGTGTCGCAGCGCACCGTCTTCCCGTCGAGGAGCTCCAGCGCGGCGAGGCGGCGGCCGCCGCGGCCGCGCGCGACCTCGCCGGACACGAGCTCGACCTTCATCCCGGCCGCGCCGAGCCGGGCGGCGACGGCCTCCGCCTCGGGACCGGCGCCCAGCACCGCGGCGCGCTCCCCCGGCACGACGCCGTCTTCGGCCAGCGCCACGAGGAGCCCGCGCGCGCCGAAGATGCCGGGCAGATCGTTGCGCTCGAACACGGGCGGCTGCGCCCAGGTGCCGCTCGCGAGGACCACGCGGCGGGCGCGGACGAGCCGCAGCCGCGAGGGCTCGCCGCGCTGGGTCACCGCCGCGAGCGCGCCGCCCTCCTCGGGCCACACCCCCAGCACGACCGCGCCGAACGCGACCTCGCCGCCGGCGCGGCCCACCGCCCCGACGATTTGCTCCACCCACGAGAGCGGCGGATCGCGCGGGAGGTCGAGGCGGCAGCGGAGCCGGCCGCCGGCCGCGCGCTCCTTCTCCGCGACGAGCACGCGCTGGCCCGCCTTCGCCAGGGACTCCGCTGCGCCCAGGCCGGCCGGGCCCGAGCCCACGACGAGCGCGTCGAACCGCTCCTCCTCGGCCGCGGGCCAGGGCGGCGACACCCGATCGGCGAGCTGACCCAGCCCCGCGAGCTGCCGGGAAGCGCCCACCGTGATGCGGCTCGCGAGCTGGCTCCAGGTCCCGATGTGGTGGTGGTCGATGCCACCCGGCGTGAAGAGGTCGATCGCGCGCAGGAGATCGTGCGCCGCGGTGCCGAGCGCGTTCTGCGACTCGACCGTGAGTCCGTCGCGGCACGGGGTCTCGCATGCGCGCACGTTCGGCTGGCCGTCGACGCGGACGAGGCAGGCGGCGCACGAGCCCGAGAGGCAGAACGGCCCGCGCGGCCGGTGGTACTTGGGGCTGCGCGAGACCAGCGGACGGCCGGCGGCGAGGAGCGCCGAGGTGACGCTCTCGCCGCGGCGGGCGGATACGCGATCGCCGTCGACGGTGATCGCGCAGTCCGTCGCGAAGCGGGGATCTGGGAGACGCGGCATGGGGGCGGGGAGAATAGTCCCGCGCGGGCGGGGCGCAAGGGGGTGTCATGCCGCAGCCCGAGTCGAGACGAGGGCGCTCGTGGACATGGAGCTTCACCGGGCGTCCGCGCCTCCGATCCGGGTCTCGGGCTCGTTCGTCGATGACCTCCGACGCCTGAAGAGAGCGCGCTCTCGCCGCGCGTGGACAGCAGGGCCAGCAGGAGCTCGCCCGCCCGGAAGCTCATCCGTCCGGCGTGTCGCGACCC
>DATLJU010000294.1:0-1817 GCA_035538735.1 Anaeromyxobacteraceae bacterium
GTCGCCGTGAAGAAGGCGCCGAGCCCGAAGTGCGCGGGCAGGATGCCGATGAGGGAGAGCGGGATCGGGACGAGGATGACCCACGGCACCGCGAAGCTCTGGAACCAGCCGACCACGAGGATGTAGATGAGGCCGAGCACGACCGCGAACGCGATGCCGAGGTCGCGGAAGACCTCCAGCGTGATGTGCCACTCGCCGTCCCACTTGAGCGCCGGCTGCTCGGTCGAGGCGGGGTGGGCGAGGCCGAGGCGCGGCACCACCTCGCCGCCGGCGCCGCGGAGCGCGTCGAGCTTCCTGTTCAGCTCCGCGAGCGCGTAGACCGGGCTCTCGATCTCGCCCGCGAGATCGCCGAAGACGTAGGAGAGCGGCAGGAGGTTCTTGTGGAAGACGGGCGGGTCGACCCTCCCCTCCTCTACGCGGACGAGCTCGGAGAGCGGCACCAGGCCGCGGCGCCCCGGGACGGTGAGCTGCAGCAGATCCTCGAGGCGCGCCCGCTGCGCTGGCGCGAGCTGGAGCACCACCGGGACCTGCGCCGCGCCGCGCTCCACGTGGAAGCTCCCGAGTGATGCGCCGGCGCCCGCGGCAGCGAGCGTCTGGATCACCGCGGCGGGCGCGACGCCGTGCAGCGCGGCCTTCTCCGCGTCGAGGCGCAGCGCCAGCTTCGGCGAGGTCGCTGCCAGCGACGAGTCGACGTCCACCACGCCCTTCGTCGAGCGGAAAGCCGCCAGGACCTCGCCGGCGAGCCGGTCGCGCTCCGCCGCGGAGCGGCCGTACACCTCGGCCACGAGCGTGTCGAGCACGGGCGGGCCGGGCGGGATCTCGACCACCTTGAGCCTGCCGCCGCGCGGCCAGGCGATGGCCTCCAGCGCCGGACGGACGCGCGTCGCGATGGCGTGGCTCTGCGCCTTGCGATCACCCTTCGCGACGAGGTTCACCTGGAGATCGATCTGCTCGGCGCTTTCGCGGAGGAAGCTGTGGCGGACCATACCGACGAACGTGAACGGCGCGGCCACGCCCGAGTGGACCTGGACGTTCTTCACCTCGGGTTCCTGGAGGAGACGGCGCGCCAGCTCCTGCCCGACGGCGAGCGCGTCCTCGCGCGCCGTCCCGGGCGGCAGGTCGAGCTGCACCTGGAGCTCGCGCTTGTTGTCGAAGGGCAGCATCTTCACCTGGAGGGCCCCGAAGGCGACCAGCGACGCCGCCCCTGCGAAGAGCACGAGCACCAGGGCCAGGAAGGCCCAGCGCGACCAGGCGCGGGTGAGGAGCGTGCCGATGACGCGGCGGTAGAGCCAGGTGAGGCGCGTCTCCCGCGCCGCCTCCGGGATCGCCGCGAGGGGCTCCGCGGCCTGGCGGTCGGGATCGTCGGGGTGCAGCCCCGACGCCTCGGTCTCCGGCAGGTGCGCCTCGTTGCGGAAGACCTTCCTCGCGGCCCACGGGCTGATGACGAAGGCGATGGCGAGCGACAAGAGCATGGCCGCGCTGGCGCCCACCGGGATCGGGCGCATGTACGGGCCCGCTAGGCCGCGCACGAACGCGATCGGCAGGATGGCGGCGATGACGGCGAAGGTGGCGAGGATGGTGGGGTTCCCGACCTCGTCGACCGCCTCGACGAGGGTCCGGACGAAGCTGCGCTTCGGCCCGGGCAGGTGGAGGTGCCGGTGGATGTTCTCGACCACCACGATGGCGTCGTCGACGAGGATGCCGATCGAGAAGATGAGCGCGAACAGCGAGACGCGGTTGATCGTGAAGCCCATCGCCCACGAGGCGAACAGCGTCAGCATCAGCGTGATGACGACGGCACTGCCGACTACGATAGC
>DATLJU010000295.1:0-9654 GCA_035538735.1 Anaeromyxobacteraceae bacterium
GTAGGTGACGAGCCCGGCGTTCTCCATCGCGCCGGCCTCGAACTCGGGGACGCCGACCTGATCCAGCTTGCCGAAGGCGTAGGGCAGACCGAAGTAGTCCTCGAGCCGCGGCAGGACCTCGACCGCCACCTCCTGGGCGAACGCGGTCAGCGCCAGCTTCTCGGGGACCGCCCAGGTACGGACCGGCACCCCGCGCACGGCGCCGGTCTCCTTCGCCTCGAGCCCCCCGCAGACGAACGCCACGAGGTAGGTGGGGAGCGGCGGCGTCTCACGGAACGTGACGCGCTGGCGTCCACCCTGCTCGCTCGCGCGCTCGGGCGCTCCGTTCGACAGCAGCGCCAGCCCGGCGGGCGCCTCGAGGGTGAGGGCCCAGGGGGCCTTGAAGCCGGGCTCGTCGAAGCACGGGAAGACGCGCCGCGCGTCGGCCGCCTCGAACTGAGTCACCGCCACGCCCGCCGCCTGGTAGAGGCCGCGCAGCCCTTCGCTGACGTGCCCGTTCCAGGCGAGCTCGAGCGTGGCTTCGCCGGCCGGAGCGGGTGCGTCGAGCACGAGCCGAACCGTCTCGCTCGCCGGGACGGGAACGACGCGCGCCGCCCGTCCGTTGCCGTCGACGTGCAGGACGGCGCGCGTCACGTCGAGCGCCGCCGCGTGGAGCACGATCTCGTCCGCCGCCGCGGCGAGCCGGAGCGCGAGCCGGCCGGCGCCTGCGAAGACGCGCCGCCCGGGGTCGAGCGACAACGTCATCTCGTACCGGAGCGGCCGGACGGAGTCGGGAAGGCGGTAGTTGCGGTCGTCGGTAGGGTGAGGCACGGCTGCTCCCGGGTGAATCGTTGGAGGACCGTGTTCGTCCTTCGACTACGGGCTCGCCTGACGGCGAGCGCTCAGGACGAACGGAATCCGGACGGACGCCCTACCCGGCCTTCCCCCGCTTTCCGTACTCCTTGTCGAGGTAGAGCGCCGCGCCCGGACGATCGCCGACGAGCCGCAGCTTGTCCACGATCTCCTGAACCCGCGCCTCCTCCTCGACCTGCTCGCCCACGAACCACTGCAGGAAGATCTGCGCCGCGGCGTCCTTCTCGGCGGCCGCGGCCTGGTACAGCGCGTGGATTCGCTCGGTCACCTGGCGCTCGTGCGAGAGCACCGCCTCGAACAGCTGGACGAGCGTGCCGAACTCCCGCGGCGGGGCGGACACCTGCGCGAACGTGGGCCTTCCGCCGCGCTCGACGACGTAGTCGATGAGCTTCCGCGCGTGATCCAGCTCCTCCTCGTGCTGCACGCGCAGCCAGCGCCCGAAGCCCTTGTAGGCCTTCGTGTCGCACGAGGCGCCCATCGCGAGGTACAGATACGCCGAGTACACCTCCTGCGACGCATGCTCGGAGAGCGCATCCTGCATCTTCTGGGAGATCATTCGGCTGGCTTAACGCCCTGGGGGTTCAGCCGCACGTCAGGTATTGGACGCTGAACCAGGCCCGCTCGTCGGTCCAGACCGACTCGCAGCGCCAGCCGGCGAGCGCCGCCAGCACGGCGAACTCACGCAGGTCGTACTTGTACGAAGACTCCGTCCAGATGCTCTCGCCCTCGCCGAACCTGAAGCTCTGCCCGGCCACGTGGGCCACCTGCTCGCACGTCGAGACGAGGTGCATCTCCATCCGGCCCTCCCGCTCGTCCCAGAGCGCCTCGTGCCGGAAGCGGTCGAGGCGGAAGTCGGCCCCGAGCTCGCGGTTCGCGCGCACCAGCATGTTGAGATCGAACGCCGCGGTGACCCCGCGGGCGTCGTCGTAGGCACGCTCGAGCACGCCCCGCTCCTTGCGCAGATCCACGCCGAGGAGGAGCCCGCCCCCCGGCCCGCACTGGCGCGCCACGGCGGCGAGGAACCCGACCATCTCCGGCTTGTGGAAGTTGCCGATGGTGGACCCGGGGAAGTAGACGCAGCGGCGCCGCGCGGCGACGCCGTCGAGTGGCAGCAGCAGCGGCATCGTGAAGTCGCCGCAGACCGGCAGCACCGGGAGGTCCGGGAAGGCGCGGGCGAGCCGCTCGCTCGCCTCGGCCAGCGCCGGGGCCGAGATGTCGACCGGGACGTAGGCCGCCGGCCGGAGGTGCCGGAGCAAGAGCCTCGTCTTCAGGCCCGAGCCCGACCCGTACTCGACGAGGGCGCAGCCGGGTCCGAGGAGCGCCGCCATCGAGCGGGCGTCGCGCTCCATGATCGCGAGCTCGACCCGCGTCAGGTAGTACTCGTCGAGCTGGGAGATGCGCTCGAAGAGCGCCGAGCCCCGCGCGTCATACAGCCACTTGCAGGGGATCTCCTTCTGGGCGCGGGCGAGGCCGGTCAGGACGTCCGAGAGGAACTCGTCGCGGCGCTCCCGCGCGAGCGGACGCGGCTCGATCAGCGCGTCGGTGGTGTGGAGCATCAGCGCGCCTCCCGGCACAGGCGGAGCCCCGAGAATTGCCAGCGGGCCTCCGGGTAGAAGAAGTTCCGATAGGTGGTGCGCACGTGCCCTGCGGGCGTGGCGCAGGACCCTCCGCGCAGGACGAGCTGGTTCACCATGAACTTTCCGTTGTACTCGCCGAGGGCGCCCGGGGCAGGGCAGAAGCCGGGGTACGGCTCATAGGCGCTCCGCGTCCACTCCCAGACGTCGCCGAGCAGC
Organism: Anaeromyxobacteraceae bacterium; assembly: GCA_035538735.1. Taxonomy (GTDB): domain Bacteria; phylum Myxococcota; class Myxococcia; order Myxococcales; family Anaeromyxobacteraceae; genus Anaeromyxobacter_A. The sequence continues at coordinate 2,646 of DATLJU010000295.1, forward strand.
TGGGCCGGGCGACGCTCCCCCGCCACCGCGGGATGGTACCGGCCGACGTCCGCGAACGCGCCATCCTCCACGGCGCCATGCGCGGCCACCTCCCACTCCGCCTCGGACGGGAGCCGCGCACCGGCCCAGCGCGCGTAGGCGTCCGCCTCGTAGAACGAGACGTGCGCGACCGGCTCCGCCGGGTCGAGCGAGCGCTGTCCACGCAGCGTGAATACCGTCCACCGATCGCCGCCGGCGCGCTGCCAGTAGAGCGGCGCGCCCCAGCCGTTCGCAACCGCCGCTGCGAAGCCGTCGGACAGCCACAGCTCGGGTCGCCGGTAGCCGCCGTCCTCGATGAAGGCGAGGTACTCACCGCAGGTCACCGCGCGTGACGCGATGGCAAACGGTTCCAGCCAGACGCGGTGGCGAGGACCCTCGTTGTCGAAGGCGAAGCCCGCGCCGCCGTGGCCGATCTCGAGCAGCCCACCCTCGTGCTCCACCCACGCCAGTGGGGGCGCCGGCCGCCCAGGCGCCGCCAGCGGCGCCGCGTAGGCGGGCCGGAGCGGGTTCTCCGAGAAGGCGTGCTTCACGTCCGTGAGGAGCAGCTCCTGGTGCTGCTGCTCGTGATGCAGACCGAGCTCGAGCACCGCCTCACCGTCCGGGTCGAGCCCCGCCTCGGCGAGCGCCAGGACGCGGGCGTCGATCTCCCGCCGGTAGGTGCGCACCTCATCGAGTGGCGGCCGGGTCAACAGGCCGCGCTTCGGGCGCGCGTGGCGAGGGCCGACCGTGTCGTAGTAGGAGTTGAAGAGGTAGCCGTACCCTGGGTGGAAGGGCGCGAAGCCGCGCTCGCGCGGCGCGAGCAGGAACGTCTCGAAGAACCAGGTGGTGTGCGCGAGGTGCCACTTGGCCGGGCTCGCGTCCGGCATCGACTGCACCACCATGTCCTCGGGCGTGAGCGGCTCGCAGAGCGCCTCGGTTCGTGCGCGAACCGCCTGGTAACGGGCCGAGAGCGGCGCGTCGCGGCTGGGCGACGCGCGAGCAAGCGGGGCACAGCTCGTCTGGGCGGAGACGTCCATCCGTTCCCGCAAGCTGCGCTCGGCCTCGCCACCCCGCAACCACGGGACGTCGCCACGTGCCGTAGGAGGAGGACCGATCCCGAGCGGGAGGCGCCCCCGCCGGGTGCAGCTCGAGCTCGCCCCTCCCCTGCCCGGTCTTGCGGGCGCCCGCAGCGCGCTCCCCCGCAATGCGCTCCCTCGTCCTCGGCGCTGAAGCGACCTGAGCTCCTCGCCCGTGCCTCTGTGGCGCTTCATCGGGAGGCTCGCGCCTCTCTGAAGGGTCGTCGGGCGCCTACGCGTTGACGCGGCTCAGCGCAGCGTGAAAAGGGACGAAGGACGGGCTCGACTCCATCCGGAGATTCCATGGACCAGAACGCCTTCACTCAGGTGCTGCAGAGGTTTCCGCTCCCGGTGACGGTGGTCACGGTGGGACGGGGCGGCGCCGAGAACGCACTGACCGTGTCATGGGTGGCGCCGGTCTCGTTCGACCCGCCGCAGATCATGTTCGCGGCCGACCGCCACCACTACAGCGTCGACTTCCTGCGCAGCACGAAGAACTTCACCGTCAACGTGTTGCGCGACGGGCAGCAGCGCCTGGCGGGGCACTTCTCCCGGCAGGCCATGGCGCGGGAGGACAAGCTCGACGCCGTCGCGACGCGCGAGGGCGACTCCGGCGCATCCATCCTGACGGACGCGCTGTCCTACCTCGATTGCGAGGTGGCGGCGCTCTACGAGTCCGGCGACCACCTCATCGTCGTCGGCGACGTCGTGGACGCGGGCATCCTCAACGACGGTGAGCCGCTCACCAGCGCCGCCGGGCTGCGCTATACGAAGGCCGGGCCGAGGTAGCCTCCACCCGCCCGGCTCACGCGCCGGCCTTCCGGCGACGGTAGGCGCGGACGCGTTCGAGAAAGCTCTCCCGCAGCAGCGGGTCGCGCAGCGCGCTCTCCTCCACCACGGGCAGCTGCGGCAAGAGCTCCATCAGCACCGCCGCGAAGGCGCCGCGGCCATCGCGCGCCATCTCGTGCCCGCTCCAGACCGGGACCCGATCCACGCCGCACGAGGGCGAGTCCTTCTTCAGCACGTAGCCGCACAGCTCCAGCTCCGCGAGCGCGCGCACCCGCTCCTCCGCGAAGCGCCGCATGGCCGCGGTGTGGTCCTGGCCGCTGCCGGGGGCGACGAGGCGCACGAGGTCCCCATCCCGCTGGAGCTGGATCGGCTCGCGCGGCGTCCCGAGCCCGACCTCCACCTCGGGGCAGACCGGCACGAGCTCGATGGAGCGAGACGCGAGCCCCACGACGAAGTCGTCCCTCTTGTGTCCCCCGTCGTACCGGACGTTCTGCCCGAGGAGGCAGGCGGAGACGCCCACGCGCAGGGGGCGCGACATCACCGCCTCCGTCCACCGCCGCCGAACAGCGATCCGAGCACGCCCCTCATGATCTCGCGCCCGAGCTGGGTGCCCGCGGCACGGGCGGCGCTCTTCGCCGCCGAGCCGAGCATGTCGAGCGCCGCGCCCGCGGCGTCGGTGGGGACCGGAGCGCGGCCGCCCCACCGCGCCCCTGCGCCGCCGGACGGGGCTGGCTGGCCCTGATGCGCGGCGGCGGCGCGATCGCGCAGCTTCTCGTACGCCGACTCGCGGTCGATGACCTGCGCGTAGTGCGCCCGCAAGGGCGAGGCGCGCACCACCTCGTCGCGCTCGGCGGGCGTGAGCGGCTGGAGCCGGCTGCGCGGCGGGTTCACCAGCGCGCGATCGACCGGCGCGGGCGTGCCCCCCTCGTCGAGGAGCGACACCAGCGCCTCGCCCACTGCGAGCTGGGTGATCGCCTCGGCCGCGTCGAGCCCCGGCCGCTGCCGGAACGTCTCGGCCGCCGTCCGCACCGCCTTCTGGTCGCGCGGCGTGAAGGCGCGCAGCGCGTGCTGGACGCGGTTCCCGAGCTGGCCCAGCACCGACTCCGGCACGTCGAGCGGGCTCTGCGTGACGAAGTAGACGCCGACCCCCTTCGAGCGGACGAGCCGCACGACCTGCTCGATGCGCTCGAGGAGCGCCTTCGGCGCGTCGTCGAAGAGGAGGTGCGCCTCGTCGAAGAAGAAGACGAGCCGCGGCTTCTCCGGATCACCCACCTCGGGCAACCGCTCGAACAGCGCGGAGAGCATCCACAGCAGCAGCGTCGCGTACACGCGCGGCGAGCGGATGAGCTCGTCGGCGGCGAGGACGTTGACCGCGCCGCGCCCGTCCTCCGTCTGCATGAGGTCGTCCAGGTCGAGCGCCGGCTCGCCGAGGAGCCGGTCGCCGCCCTGCGCCTCGAGCGCGAGGAGCGCGCGCTGGATGGCGCCGACGCTGGCCGACGAGACGTTGCCGTACCGTCCGCGGAGCTCGCCGGCGTGGTCGGAGACGTGCTGGACCATGGCCCGCAGGTCCTTGAGATCGAGCAGCAGCAGGCCCTCGTCGTCCGCGACCTTGAAGACGATCTGCAGCACGCCCTCCTGCACGTCGTTCAGGCCCATGATGCGGGCGAGCAGGAGCGGTCCCAGATCGGAGACGGTGGCGCGCACCGGGAGCCCCTGCTTCCCGAAGACGTCCCAGAAGACGGTCGGAGTCGCCTCGTAACGGAAGCCCTCCAGGCCCAGCTTCTTCACGCGATCCGCGATCGGCGGCGCGTCGGCGCCGGGGTGGGCGAGACCGGAGAGGTCGCCCTTCACGTCGGCCATGAAGACCGGCACGCCGAGGCGGGAGAACCCCTCCGCCATGACCCGGAGCGTCACCGTCTTGCCGGTGCCGGTCGCGCCCGCGACGAGCCCATGGCGGTTCGCCATGCCGGCGAGGAGAGCCAGGTCCCCCTCGCGGGTGCGGGCGACCGGGATCAACGGCGGTGGGCGGGTCATGGCACGTCCTCCTCCGCGTCTACTTATCGCAGCGCTGGTCGAGCGTCGCGGGTTACCCTCTCGCGCCATGCACGACCCCCGGGCGATCCTCGGCGCGCGCCTCCTCCAGCGACGCGCCGCCGTCGCCGGCTGGGAGCGACGCGACGCCCGCATCGCGTTCCTGCGGCTCGTCGCCTTCGCGTCGGTCGCGGCGGTGGCGGTCCTCTCGCTGGCGCTGCACCGCCTCTCGGCGTGGTGGCTCGTCGCCCCCGGCGCGTCGTTCCTCGCGCTCGTCGTGTGGCACGACCGCGCGCTGCGCGGCCTCGTTCGCGCCCGCCGCGCCGTCGCGTTCCACGAGGAGGGCCTCGCGCGCCTCGACGGGAGCTGGGCCGGGCGGGGCGATGGCGGCGAGCGGTACGGCTCGGACGACCACCCGTACGCGAAGGACCTCGACCTGTTCGGGAAGGGCTCGGTCTACGAGCTGCTCTGCACGGCGCGGACAAGGCCCGGCGCCGACCTGCTCGCGGCGTGGCTCCTCGCGCCGTCGGCGGTGAGCGAGGTGCGCGCGCGGCAGGGGGCGGTGAGGGATCTCGCCCCCCGCCTCGACCTCCGCGAGGACCTGGCGGTCCTCGGCGAGGACGTCCGCGCCGAGCTCCACCCCGACCGCCTCGCCGCCTGGGCCGAGGCGCCGCGCGTCCTCCCCGGCTGGCTCGTCGTGCCAGCGCTCGCCGCCGGCGCGCTCGCGCTGGCGGCGCTGGTGGGTTGGTTCGCGGGAGAGGTGCCCGGTCTGGCCGTGGTCGGGATCGCGGGGTTGGAGTGGCTGGCGCTGCGCGCGGCGCAGCGGCGCCTCGCCGGCGTCCTCGGCGGCGTCGAGCGCCCGGGCGAGGAGCTCCTGCTCGTCGCCGGGATCCTGGCGCGGCTCGAGCGCGAGCCGCTGGAGGACCCGCGGCTACGCGCGCTGCTCGGCACGCTCGGCGAGGGGCACGGCGCGGCGTCGGCGCGCATCCATCACCTCGGCCTCGTCGTCGAGCGCGCCGGCTGGGCGGCCAACCAGCTCTTCGCGCCCATCGCCTTCCTGCTCCTGTGGCGCGTCCAGGCGGCCCTCGCCATCGAGCGCTGGCGCGCGGCGCACGGGCGCCAGGTTCGCCCCTGGCTGGCGGCGGCGGCGGAGCTGGAGGCGCTCTCCGCCCTCGGCGCCCACGCCTTCCTCCACCCGGAGGATGCGTTCCCGGAGCTCCTCGACGGCGCCGGGGGCGCGAAGCTCGCGGCCGAAGGCATCGGCCACCCCCTCCTCGACGAGTCGCGCTGCGTCCGGAACGACATCGCGCTCGCGCGCGGCGCGCGCCTGCTGCTCGTCTCGGGCTCGAACATGTCAGGGAAGAGCACGCTCCTGCGCACCGTCGGGGCGAACGCGGTGCTGGCCCTCGCCGGCGCGCCGGTGCGCGCGCGACGCCTCGCGCTCACACCGCTCCAGGCGGGCGCGACGCTCCGCATCCAGGACTCGCTCGCCGAGGGGCGCTCGCGGTTCTACGCCGAGATCACGCGGCTTCGGGCGCTGCTCGAGCTCGCCGGCCGGCCCCCGCCGCTCCTGTTCCTGCTCGACGAGCTGCTCGCCGGCACGAACTCGCGCGACCGCCGCATCGGCGCGGAGGCGATGCTGCGCGCGCTCCTCGCCCGCGGCGCGATCGGGATCGTGACCACCCACGACCTCGCGCTGTCCGAGGCGGCCGCCGCGCTGGGCGAGGCCGAGAACGCCCACTTCGAGGACGAGGTGCGCGGCGGCGAGGTGGTGTTCGATTACCGCCTGCGCCCGGGCGTGGTCACGCACTCGAACGCGCTGGCGCTCATGCGGGCGGTGGGGTTGGAGGTGTGAACCACGGCGGGGGGCAAGCCCCCGCCCAGCGCTCAGTTCGCTCTCGCGGCCGGCCGCACCGCCTCGCCCTTCACGGGCGCGCTCTTCGCCTGCTCGAGGTACCAGGCGTGCTCGGGACGGGCGAGGATCGCGTCCAGCACCGCGCCCGCCGCCTTCGCCTGCGCCGGCTTGGTCTTCGCGGCCTCGTCGATGATCCTGCGCGCCTCGGGCACGACCTTCTGGTAGAAGTCCTCCGCCACCTCGTACATCCCGTGCCAGTGCGCGTAGTCCGGCGCGTTCATGCTGACGCCCATCCGCGCGCGACGGCCCTCGTGGTGCCACAGGTAGAACCACTCCCACTCGATCTTCTCGTCGAAGTCGATCTTCGTGAGGAGCCCGTTGTCGTAGAGCGCCTTCATGATCTCCTGGGCCGGCTTGGCGAACTTCTCGGTGTAGAGCGCGATGAAGTCGTCGTACTGCTTGTAGAACGCGTCGATGTACGACGGCGCGTGGCAGGTCGTGCAGGCGGTCTTCATCCGGTCGCGCTTCTGCTGCCAGGTGTCCACCACGAGCGCCTTGCGCTTCTCGGGATCCTTCTCCGTCACCACGCGGTGCTGGGCGTCGGTGTCCATTCGAAGCGAGATGGGTGGGCGATTGGTCCAGGAGAGGCGCTCGCCCGGATCGTGCGTCACCTTCCCACCGTTGACGTTGGCCGACAGGTGGCACGAGGCGCAGGTGGGCGCGGCCGAGTAGTCCTCGCCCAGCACCCACCTCTTCGCGTCGAGGTTCATCTTGTCGTGCTGGTCGCGGTAGGCGATGCCGTGCTTCGACTCCTCGAAGATCTCCTTCTGCGGATGGTCCGGGCCGAGGTGGCACTTGCCGCAGTTCTCGGGCTGCCGGGCTCGCCGCGGCGCGAAGTCGTGCCGGCTGTGGCAGGCGGAGCAGGAGCCGAGCGAGCCGTCGAGGTTGATTCGCCCGATGCCGGTGTTGGGCCAGGTCGCCTCCACGAGCGACGGCTTGCCGTCGGCGTCGCGGGCGATGCGCGCCAGCGCCGTCGCGTCGGTGGGCTTACCTTCGGGCCCGGGTTTAAGGTCGTCGACGGTGATGGGCTTCCCGCCGTCCTTCGCCCGGAGCGCCACCTTCGTGCCGTGGCACTGCTGGCAGCCGGACTCGGCGCTCGCCAGGCCGTTGACCGCGATCGGGCTCGTGCCCGGCGTGACGCCGTGCGGGTTGAAGGGGATGCGCGCGCCCTCGACCGTCT
>DATLJU010000296.1:0-8299 GCA_035538735.1 Anaeromyxobacteraceae bacterium
ACCCGGCCCCGGGGAGCCCCGAGGCCGCGCTGCTCGAGGTGCTCCGGAGCCCCCGCGACTGGGCCTGAGGTCCCCACCCGCGCGCCGGTCAGTCCGGCGGCGCGCCCGCCGCGGCGCCGGAGCCGGGCCGGCCGCGCCACAGCGACCAGCCGATGGGAATCTTGAGGACGCTCGCCCCCAGCATCTTCCCGCCGACGAAGGCCAGCACCAGGGCCAGGCCCACCTTGAGGTAGTGGAAGCGCGCCATCATCCCTTACAGGGCGAAGTAGAGCGAGCGCAGCCCCAGGATGGCGAAGATGTTCGAGGTGAAGACGATGAAGGGATCGGACGTGACGGCGAAGATCGCCGGAATGGAGTCGACCGCGAACAGCACGTCGGAGAGCTCGATCATGGCGAGCGCGAAGAAGAGCGGAGTCGCGACCCGCCGACCTCCCTCGCGCGTGAAGAAGCGGTTCCCGTCGAAGCGCGCCGTGCCGGGCACGAGGCGGTGCAGGGACGCGAGCAGCTTGCTCGAGGAGGGATCGTCAGGGGCGCCATGCCCGAAGACCAGCCGGATCCCGGTGAGCACCAGGAACCCGCCGAACAGGTACATGACGGCGTGGAAGCGGGCCAGCAGCGCCGCTCCGCCCCAGATCATGGCCCCCCGCAGCACGAGCGCCGACAGGATCCCCCAGAACAGCACCCGGTGCTGGTGAATGGGTGGGATCCCGAGCGCGCCAAACAGCACGACGAAGACGAAGATGTTGTCGACCGAGAGCGACTTCTCGATGACGTAGCCGGTCAGGAACTCGAGCCCCTGCGCCGGTCCGCCCACCCTCCAGACCAGCGCCGCGAATCCGAGCGCCAGCGCGATCCAGGCGGCCGACCACACCAGCGCCTCGCGCGCCCTGACGACGTGCTCCTTGCGGTGGAAGACCCCCAGGTCGAGCACCAGCATGAGCACCACGAAGGCGAGGAACCCGGCCCATTGTCCGACGCCATGTCCCATCGAGGCTCCCGAGCTGGCAGCGGCGGTCGAAGGCGGAGGTCGCGGACCCCCGGCCAGCGACCGGCATGAGCTTCACGATCCGGCGCCGGTCTTCTCCAGGTGTCCACCTCGTCCGTTCCGCGCCAGGCTCCAGCGCAGCGCGGGGGGCGTGACGAGCGTCGTCACCACCACGACGATGACGATGGCGGAGTATAGCGAGGGCGAGAGCACCGGGCGGCCGGAGAGCGTCAGGGTGAGCCCCATGTTGGCGAAGATGAGGCCGACCTCCCCTCGCGGCACCATCCCGATCCCGACGCTGAGTCGATCGACGCCCGTCCCGAGCACGCCCGCCGAGCACACCTGCTTGCCCGCGATGGCGGCGAGCGTGAGCGCGGCCGCCAGGCCCAGGATCGACGGATCGGCGAAGGCGCGCAGATCGGTGCGCATCCCCATCACCACGAAGAAGATCGGCACCAGGAAGCCACTGATGGGCCGGACCAGCTCCTCGAGGCCGTGCTCGCCGCGATCGACGAAGTCGCGGTAGTGGACGTCCTCCAGGATGAGCCCGGCCGCAAAGGCCCCCACGATGGGCGCGAGCCCCAGCTCGGCGGAGACCCAGGACAGGGCGAAGCAGAAGGCGAGCCCGGCGGCGAGCAGCACGCCCCGCGTCTGCAGGCGCGAGGCGAGGCGGAACAACCGCGGCGACAGCCACACGCCGAGCGCGAGCGAGCCGACCAGGAACGCGGCCGCCTTCGCGACGATGACGGTGACCTCGAACCCGGAGACCGACCCGCCGCGCGCGGCGGCGGCGATGACGCCGCCGACGACGGCCAGGATGACGAGCCCCAGCACGTCGTCGATGACCGCCGCGCCCAGGATGACGCGGGCCTCGGCCGACTGCGAGCGCCCGAGGTCCTGCAGGACGCGGGCGGTGATCCCGACGCTCGTGGCGGTGAGCGCGGCGCCGAGGAAGGCGTGCAGGTAGGGGCCGCCCTCGGGCACGAGCATCGCCCCGACCACCCATCCCAGCGCGAACGGCGCCGCCACCCCGAGCGCCGCCACGAGCAGCGAGGAGACGCCCACCTGCAGCATCTGCCGCACGGTGGACTCGAGCCCGACCTCGAAGAGCAGGATGAGCACGCCCAACCGCGAGAGCGTGTCGAGCGCCGCGTCGTCCCTCATCGCGTCGAGTCCGCTGTACCCGAAGAGCCCGAGGTTCCCGAGCAGCACACCCACGACGAGCTCCCCCAGCACCGCCGGCTGGCCGAGCCGGGTGGCCACCTCGCCGCCCAGCTTGGCGGCGACGAGGATCAGGGCGAGGTCGAGCGCAACGCGCGCGATGGGATCGACGTGAGCGCCCTCGGCGGCGTGGACCAGCGAGGGTCCGAGCAGTACGAGGAGGCTGCCGAGGAGCAGCGTGGCTCGGGAGCGCGTGATCATTTCGGCCGCAGGCTAACCGCTGCCGAGGACCGCGTCTCGCAGATCGAAGCTCCCGATTCGCGCCCCGGAGTCGGCGCTCGCCTGCGCGCTACCCGTCCGGTGCGCTCCGCCGCAGCGCCAGGAGGGCGCGGGCGAGATCGTCCGGCAGCGCCGCCTCGACCGACACGGCGGCGCCGGACGGCGCCGGAAAGGCGAGCCGCGACGCATGCAGCGCCTGCCGCGTGAGGCCCGCCCCGGGCGTCCCGTAGATGGCGTCCCCGAGCACCGGAAAGCCCGCCTCCGCGAGCTGGACGCGGATCTGGTGCGTCCGCCCGGTGTCGAGCCGCACCTCGAGCAGCGCCCCTCCACGGAGACGCTCGCGGAGGGCGAACTCGAGCCGGGCGCGCCGCGCCGATGCGACGCGCGTCGTGAAGCGCCGCGGATCGGCCGGGTCGCGCCCGTAGGGCGTGTCGAGCCGACCGGTCTCCGGCGGCGCGCCGGCCACGAGCGCGAGGTACGTCTTCTCGACAAGGCCCGCCTCGAACGCCGCCCGCAGCGCGGCGAGGGCCCGGTCGTGGCGCGCGAGGAGGAGACAGCCGCTCGTGTCGCGGTCGAGCCGGTGCGGGAGGCCGGGCAGCGCGCGGCCGGCGACGTCGAACCGGCCCAGCCGGCTCGCCGCGCCCACCGCCGAGCGGGCCCCGGGTCGAGCGGGCTCCACCGCGAGGCCGGGCGGCTTGTCCACCACGAGACAGTCCCCGTCGTCGTACAGCACCGGCAGCGCCGGCTCGTCCGGCGCCGGGGTGGGAGCGCGAGGCACCGGCCGCGCCACCTCCACCACCTCGCCCCCGAACAGCTTGCGGTGCGGCGAGCACGTCCGGCCGCGGATGCGGATCCGACCCTGCGACACCAGCGTGCGCGCCTGCTCCACCTTGACGGCGAGTGCGGCCGCGAGGAACCGATCGAGGCGCTCGCCCGCGGCCTCGCGCGGCACGTGCAGGATCTCGCGCTCCGTTTGCGGCCTCACCGCGTGGACGGTAAATTAGACGCATGCCGAAGGTCCAGGTCTACAGCAAGCAGCAGTGTCCGTACTGCGTCCGCGCCAAGGCACTCCTCCAGAAGAAGGGCGTCGCGTACGAGGAGATCGACGTCGAGCACGACGACGCGAGGCGCGCGTGGCTCGTCGAGGCGAGCGGGCAGCGGACGGTGCCGCAGATCTTCGTCGATGGGCGGCCGCTCGGCGGTTTCTCCGACATCGACGCGCTCGACAAGCAGGGCAAGCTCGACGCCATCCTCTGCGGTGAGGCTGCGTAGCGCCCCTCCTCCGGCGCCGTCGCAAACTCCGGCCTACTCACGCACCTCCGTCTGGCGTAGCTTGCCGGCGTGACCGCCGACCGCAAGGAGCAGTGCCTCGCCTGCCGGATCGTCGCGGACGAGGTCCGACCTGCGGGAGGGATCGTCTGGCGCGGCGAGGGCCTCACCGTCCACGGTCTCGCCGACCCTTGCCCCGTCCCCGGCTGGCTCGTCTTGACGAGCGATCGGCACGCGCGTGCCCTGTACGACCTCGACCCGGCGGAGCTCGCCGCCGTCGGGCCGGCGGCGGCGCGCGTCATGCGCGCGCAGCGGTCCGCGCTCGGCGCCGAGCACGTGTACGCGTTCGCCATCGGCGACGTACTGCGCCACTTCCACCTGCACCTCGTGCCGCGCTACGCCGACACGCCGGCGCGGCTGCGCGGCCGCGGCGCCTTCGACGCTCGACCGGAGGACTCCCTCCCCGCCTGGCGCGTCATCGCCGCGGCCGAGGCCGTGCGACGGGCGATCGCATCGGAGAAATGATCGTCAGCGGACGGCGTTGATCACGCCGCAGCGGCAGGCGAAGGCGAGCGAGGTGAACATCCCTCGGATCACGCCGTCGCACAGGACCACGCCGCACCCCCCGCACACGTAATCGACCGGCCCGGGGCCGCGGTAGACGGGGACGCCCACCACCCCGGGCGGCACCACCACCACTGCGAGCACGGCGTCGGCCGGCAGCACCGCCAGGGTGACCCGCTCGCGCCTTGGCACCGATTCCAGCAAGGCCTCGCCTCCGGGGAGAGACGGCACCTGCTCGAGGTGGATTCACCCGCGACCTCACCACCAGCCTCCGTCCGGGCGGCGCCCTCCGGGCCCTAGGCGTGTTGCCGCGCCCCAAGCGGTCGCGGTGCAACCACACGTCCCTACCAGCCGCACCTTCGCCCGCGGTCAAGAGCGACCGGCCGCCCTCAAGACGGGACCGACCTCTCGGCGGGAGCGCTCTGCTCGGTCGCCACAGGCCGGCGCGGCTCGCGCCACAGCTCGACGGTGAAGGTGGCCCCCTGCCCCGGCTCGCTCTCGACGCCGATCGTCCCGCCGAGCGATTCCACGATGCGTCGCGAGATCCACAGGCCGAGGCCGAACCCGCCGAAGTGGCGGTCGGACACCGCTCGCTCGAACCGCTCGAAGATGCGCTGCTGCGCCTCGCGCGGGATGCCGATGCCATGGTCGCGCACCGCGAGGTCGACACGATCACCGTCCGTCCGGACCCGCACCTCGATGGGCTTGCCGGGCCCGTACTTCACCGCATTGGCGACGAGGTTCGTCACGACCTGGTCGAGGCGCAGCCGGTCCCACCGGCCCACCACCGGGCCGGGGACGTCGAGCTGGAGCGTGGATCCGGCGCGCGAGAGCTCGTCCTCGAACCGCCCCGCCACCTCGCACACGAGGTCCGAGAGGTCCACCGGCTCCAGCTCGAGCGCGAGGCGGCCCTCCCCGATGCGCGAGATGTCGAGCAGGTTCGTGATGAGCCGCGAGAGGCGTTCGACGTTGCGCCGGATCACCTCCGTCTTGTGCACGAGCGGGTCGGGGACGAGCCCGCGCGCGGCGGCCGCGCGCAGGCTGTCGGCCTGGAGCGCCAGCGACGTGAGCGGCGTCCTGAGCTCATGGGAGGCGATGGAGAGGAACTCGTCCCGCAGCTTGACGGCCTCCTGCGCGCGCCGGTAGAGGCGCGCCGTGTCGATGGCGGCCACCGCCAGCCTCGCCAGGTCCTGCATGAGCTGCACGTCCGCCGCCTCGAAGCGCCGCCGCGTGGTGGAGGCGAAGGCGATGGCGCCGAGCGCATCGCCGCGCGCGCGGAGCGGCACCGTCGCGAGCGCCCGGGCCCCGGACGCCCGGAACCGCGCCCGGTGCGGCTCGCCGCCCGGGAGCCGCGAGAGCTCCGCCTCGCCGACCAGGCTCGGCGCGAACTCCGTCGCCTTCGCCGCGGTCGCCGCGGCGTGGCGAGCCTCGCGGTCCAGCTCCGCGTCGACCAGCGCCTGGCGGGTTTCGTCGCCGTCGCGGTGACCGGCGAGGCGCACCGGTCCGCCGGGCTCGTCGAGGAGGATGACGCACGCGTCGCACGGCCCGTGCGCGGCACGCGTCGCCACCTCGGCGAGCGTGGCCGGGTAATCCAGCGAGGACGAGAGCACCCGGCCCGCGTCGGCGAGAAACCTGGCGCGCTCGGCGGCCCGGCGCGCCTCCGTCGCCCCGCGCACCCCACCCCACGTCACCCGGAAGAGCAGCAGGCTCACGAGCATGCCCGCGACGGTCGCCCAGCGCGGGAGCCACTCCTCCCACGACTCGATGAAGCCGGGCGACGCCTCGAACCGGAGCGTCCACGGCCGCCCCGCGACCGTGATGCGTGCCTCGGACGCCGGCGCGCCGCCGCCGGGCTCGCGCGAGGAGTACAGCAGCTGGGCGGGGTCGGCGGCCGGGCCGTCCAGGACGTCGACGTGGATCGCCGCGAGGCTGTCCTCCAAGAGCGTGGCGCCGAGGAGGTCGCGGGCGCGGAACGGCGCGTACACGAACCCGACGACGGGCCGGTCGAGCCCGCCCCGGAGGTTGCCGGTGACGGGCAGGTAGATGAGGAAGGCGGGCTGGCGGTCCTGCTCCGTGTCCTGCACCAGCTCGACGCGCGCGGAGCAGGCGGCGTGGCCGGTGGCGCGGGCGCGCAGCATCGCCTCCCGGCGGTTGGGTTCGGACATCATGTCGAACCCGAGCGCGCGCTGGTTCCGCCAGTCGAACGGCTCGAGGAAGACGATGACGCCATGGAGGTCGCGTTGTCCCTCGGGCCAGACCCGGTACTGCGGGAAGCCCTCCTGGCGGAGGGCCTCCTCGTGCCGGGCAAGGTCGGACGGCGCGACGAGCTCCGCGTACCCGATGCCCTGGATCCCGGGATAATACTGGTCGAGGTTCAGGTTCCTCACGAACAGGCGGAAGTCGTCGCGCGATGGGCGGCCGCTCACGAACAGGCCGCTGGTCGCGCGCAGCGTGGCGGTGTACGCGTCCATCCTCGCCTTCACCGCCTCGACCGCGGACGTGGCCCGCTCGTCGAAGCGCGCGCGGACCTGTCGCGCGATGGCGCTCGCCACGTACACGCGGACCGCCGCGGTGGTGACGAGCGCCACCGCCAGCACCACGTAGGCGGCGGCGTAGGTGCGGAGGTGCTCCAGCAGCGCTCGCAGCCGGACGGTCACGACCGGGTCGGCCCTCCCGCCAGCAGCGGCGCGAGGCCCTCCCGGAAGGTGGGGAAGGCGAGCGTGAGCCCGAGCGCGGCGCGGGTCCAGGACGCGAGGACGCGCCGGTTCGCGGCGGCTCGCCCCGCGTCGGGGTTGCTGGTCGAGGGCTCGACCCCGAGCCGCGACGCGATCCAGCGCACCACCTCGCGCCGCGGCGCCGGACCCGCGTCGCTCGCGTGGTAGACGGCGCCCTCCGCCCCGCGGTCGAGCGCCGCGAGCACCGCTCGCACCGCGTCTTCGCGGTGGCAGAAGTTCATCCAGGCGCCGTCGTCCGCGCCGAGCGCGAGCGTCCCCGTCCGCACCCGCTCGACGACCCCGGTTCGGCCCGGGCCGTACAACCCGGAGAGCCGCACCACGCGCGCGGCGCCCCCGAGGGACCGCACCAACTCCTCGGCCGCGACCAGCACCTCGGCCGTCGCCGACGTGGGCGCCGGCGGGGTCGCCTCGTCGACGTCGCTCCCGTCGCGCTGCCCGAACACACCGGTCGAGCCGGTGTAGACGAACCCACGGACGCTGGCCCGGGCCGCCGCCTCGAGCAGGGTGCGGTTCGCGTCGAGGTAGGCGCGCCGGTAGGCCGCTTCGCCGTCGGACGCCGCCGCCTGGCAAGCGACCACCGCGTCGAGATCGCCCGGGAGCCGCGCCGCAGTGCCGGGTGAGCCCAGGTCGACGATCAGCGCCGCGACCCCGAGACGCGAGAGCTCCGCGGCGCGCGCGGGATCACGGCGGACGGCGGTCACGCGCTCGCCGCGCGCCACGAGCGCCTCGCACAGCGCGGTCCCGAGCCAACCCGCGCCGGCGACGAGGACGTGCATCATGGTCCGAGCGCCCCAGACACGATGACCCGCGCCTCGTCGACGATCCGCGCCAGGTGGGCCTTGTCCCGGAAGCTCTCCGCGTAGATCTTGTAGACATCCTCGGTGCCCGAGGGGCGCGCCGCGAACCAGCCGCTCTCGGCCACCACCTTCAGGCCGCCCACCTCCGCCCCGTTCCCCGGCGCCCGCGTCAGCTTCGCCAGGATGGCTTCGCCCGCGAGCCGGTCGGCCTCGACCGACGAGGGGGAGAGCTTCTTCAGCCGCGCCTTCTGCGCCGCGGTGGCGGGCGCGTCGATGCGCGTGTAGACCGGACGCCCCAGCGCGGTCGCGAGCTCCTCGTAGCGCTCCGCGGGATCGCGTCCGGAGGCGGCGCGGATCTCGGCCGCCAGCAGGTCCATGATGATCCCGTCCTTGTCGGTCGACCAGACGGTGCCGTCGCGCCGCAGGAACGACGCGCCGGCGCTCTCCTCGCCACCGAACCCGATGCCGCCGTCGAGCAGCCCTCGCACGAACCACTTGAACCCGACCGG
>DATLJU010000297.1:0-17427 GCA_035538735.1 Anaeromyxobacteraceae bacterium
GTGTACGAGATCGTCTCCAAGGTGGCCGATTCGCCGTCGACCGTGCTCATCACCGGCGAGAGCGGCACCGGCAAGGAGCTCGTGGCGCGCGAGCTCCACCGGCGCTCCTCGCGTCGAGACAAGCCGCTCATCAAGGTGAACTGCGCCGCCATCCCCAAGGATCTCGTCGAGAGCGAGCTCTTCGGTTACGAGAAGGGCGCGTTCACCGGCGCGGTCGGTTCGAAGCCGGGCCGCTTCGAGCTCGCCGACGGCGGGACGCTGTTCCTCGACGAGATCGGCGAGATCCCGGTCGAGATGCAGGTGAAGCTCCTGCGGGCGCTCCAGGAGTCGGAGTTCGAGCGGGTCGGCGGCATCAAGACGCTGCGGGTCGACGTGCGCCTCATCGCGGCCACGAACCGCGATCTCAAGGCGCTCATCGCGGACGGCCGCTTCCGCGAGGACCTCTACTACCGGCTGGCGGTGGTGCCGATCGCGCTCCCCCCGCTCCGCGAACGCAAGGACGACATCCCGCTCCTCGTCCAGCACTTCATCTCGAAGTACGACCAGCGGCTCGGCAAGAAGGTCGAGCGGATCGACGACGAGGCGATGCACACGCTGCTCGCCTACTCGTGGCCCGGCAACATCCGGGAGCTCGAGAACCTCATGGAGCGCTCGGTCCTCTTCGCCGATGGCCCGATCATCCAGGGCTCGTCCCTCCCCGACGCGATCCGCGAGCGCGCCCCCGGGCCCGCGACGCCGATCGCCGCGGTGGGCCCGCTCGGCTCCATCGCAGCGCCGAGTGGCGCCTCGATGAAGGAGATCGTGCGGCAGGCGCAGGCGGAGCTGGAGAAGGAGCTCATCGGCCGCGCTCTGGAGGAGACGGGCGGCAACGTCACCCGCGCCGCCAAGCGGCTCCAGATCAGCCGCAAGTCGCTGCAGGTGAAGATGAAGGAGCTGGGGCTGCGCGGGGACGACGAGTGATGGCGAGTCCCGAGCCCGTGCACGAGTCCGAGCCCGGCAGTTCGGGCGCGGGCGCAGGCGCGGGCTCGTTCACGGGACCAGGTCAGCCGGGATGTGCGGCGACTCGACTCGAGCGCGGCTGGTCTAGCGCCCCTTGAGCCGCTCCAGCGCCTCGTAGACCTCAGCGCGCATGAGCCCCCTCGCGCGCGCCACCTCCCGCGCGATCGCGCTCGGCGCCTCGCCCGCGGCCATCCGCCGCCGCAGCTCGTCGTCGAGCGGCTCCGCGGGCTCCTCGGCGGCGGCTTCGCCCTCCCCCGCCCCCGCCACCACCAGCGTCACCTCGCCCCGCGCCCCGCCCGCGAACCGCTCCGCGAGCGCGAGGAGCGTGCCACGCGCGATCTCCTCGTGGACCTTCGTGAGCTCGCGAGCGACGGCCGCCGGGCGATCGCCGAGCGCCTCGGCGAGATCGCGCAGCGTCGCCCCGGTCCGGTTCCCCGCCTCGTACACGACCAGCGTCGCCGGCATCCGCCTCAGCAGGTCGAGCGCCTCCGCCCGGCCTCCGCCCTTGCGCGGCAGGAACCCCTGCACGAAGAAGCGATCGGTGTGGAGCCCGGAGGCGACCAAGGCGGCCACCGCCGCGCACGGCCCGGGGAGCGGGACGACCCGCGCCCCCGCCTCCCACGCGGCCGCGACGAGCTGCTGGCCGGGATCCGAGACGCCGGGGGTGCCGGCGTCGGTGCAGAGCGCCACCTCCTCCCCGGCGGCGAGGCGCGCCAGCACCGGGCCGAGCCGCCCGCGCTCGTCGAAGGCGGGCAGCGCGAGGAGCTGCGGCGCCGGCGCGCCGAGGTGCGCGAAGAGCTGGAGGGTCCGGCGGGTGTCCTCCGCCACCACCGCAGTCGCGCGCCGCAGCACGTCGGCGGCGCGCGGCGTGAGGTCGCCCAGGTTGCCGATGGGCGTCGCCACCACGTAGAGCGTGCCGCGGCCGTCGCTGCTCACGTCGGCCGCCCATCCGCGTCGAACGCGTTGCGGAACAGCGTGAAGCACGGCGAGCCGCCCGAGAGGTCGACCGCCACCACGTCGAACCGCATCGGCTGGGCGAGGCCACCGTGCCGGAGCGCCCAGTCGGTGGCGGCGGCCACCACGCGGCGCGCCTTGGCGACCGTCACCGACTCCTCCGGCGACCCGTAGTCCCGCCGGCTCCGGCTGCGGACCTCGACGAAGCACAGGGTCGCGCCGTCGCGGCAGACGAGGTCGACCTCGCCGCGGCGGCAGCCGTGGTTGCGCGCCACGATCCGGTAGCCCTGCGCCTCCAGGAACACCGCGGCGAGCGCCTCCGCCTCGCGTCCGCGGGCGCCGCGCTCCGCCGGTCTGGCCGAACCGCGGAACAGCCCCTTCACGGCGAGGCCTGCGCCACGTGGTCGGCCCACTCGCGGTAGGCCGCGTCGCTCGTGGCGTGGAGGAGCTGCCCCGGCCGCGCCACCTGCTTGAAGAGCCTGCCGGCGATGCGGCGCGCCGCCTCGGGCAGCTGGGCGAACGCGTCCTCCGCCACGGCGACGCGCTTCCCGGCGGCGAGGGCTCGATCCATGAAGGCGATCTTCACGGCCAGGAACACGAGATCGCGATCGCCGGGCGTCAGCGCGTGAGCCGCGGTGGCGCGCCCGGAGACGGTCGCGACCAGATTTCCGCGATCTTCCACCGAGAGCCCGGAGATCCGCGCGGCGGACAGCGCACCCACGATCTGCACCGCGCGCGGCTGCGCCGCCCTCGCGGCCGCGGTGGGGCTGCCACCCAGCGCGGCTGCGGCGCGCTCCAGCAGCTCCTCGAGCGGATCGCGCGCGGGCGACGCGGCGGTCGCCGGGGTCGGCGCGACCGCGGCCGCCGGCTCCGGCCCGCGAGGCGCTGTCGCGGCCACCTCGACGCGGGCGATCTCCATCTCGACCGAGCGCGGATCGCGCACGTATCCCCCCGCCTCGGCGGCGAGGGCGTGCTCGGCCTCGCGCAGCTCCGCCTCCACCCGGGTGCGCTCCTCCTGAGCCGATCGCGCCTCGTCGCTCGCCTCGAATTCGCACACGCGCGCCCGGGCCGCCTCGGCCGAGGCGCGGGCGTCCGCGAGCCGCTGCAGCGCGTCCTTCAGCTCCGCCACCGTCGCGACGCCGAGCGCCCCGAGCGCCGCGCGTACGTCGGCCGACTCGCGGTCGAACGCCTGCAGGAGCTTCTGCTCGTGATCGTCGAGGAGCTGCCTCCGGCGCCCGAGCCGGCTACGCCCCTCCAGCGCCTGCACCCAGCCCAGCGAGACCCAGGCCGCCCAGCCGAAGGCGGGGATGTCGAGCAGCGCCAGGTACCGCAGCCCGTGGCCGGGCCCGAGCGCGAGCCCCGACGCGAGCGCGAGGATCCCCACCCCCGCGCCGGCCCAGAAGCGGAGGTCGGTCCAGGGCGCGGGCGGCGCGCCGCGCGCGGCGGCCTCGTCCAG
This sequence comes from Anaeromyxobacteraceae bacterium, assembly GCA_035538735.1. GTDB lineage: Bacteria > Myxococcota > Myxococcia > Myxococcales > Anaeromyxobacteraceae > Anaeromyxobacter_A. The sequence continues at coordinate 3,410 of DATLJU010000297.1, forward strand.
GGCTGCGCGGTCGGTGGCCACCTTCGCCAGGGCGTCGTCGCGTCGCGCCACCGCCCTCGCGTGCGCGGCGAGCTTCGCCTCGACGTCGCCGAGCTTCGCCTCGACGGACGCGGCGGCCGCGCTGCCGGCGAGGGCGATCTCCGCCGAAGCGGCCTCCTCGCGCAGGCGCGTGCCCTCGCGGAGCGCCTCCTCCAGCTTGAAGAGCCGGCTCTGCAGCACGTCCAGCCGGCCCTGGAGCTTCTCGGCGCGCTGCGCGCGGGCGAGCTCGGCGCGGAGCTCCACGAGCCGCTTCCCGGCCTCGCCGGGGGCGAGCGGGCGCCGCGCCCCCGAGACGCCGCTCACCGCAGAGACCGCAGGGAGCACACCGCGGCGCGAGGGCAGGTCGGCGGCGGAGAGCGTCAGCAGGGCGGCCTGGGCCGGGCCGGGCACGCCGACCCGCTCCGCGAGAGCCTCCGCCACCGCGGCGGGCTCGCGGGCGGCGCTCGTGAAGGCGCGCCGCTGCGGGTCGAGGCGCTGTAGCTGCCACCCCGCGGCGAAGTCGCGCACGAGGCGCCAGGTGGCGCCATCGTCCCCGAGCAGCGTCACGCCCGCTCGCTGGGCGCCGCGGCCGGGGCCGCCGACGAGGAGCGCCTCGGCATCGCCAGCGGATGGCCAGAAGAGCGCGTCGAGCAGGCGACGCAGCGACGCGCCGTCGAACGGCACGAGGTTGTACCCAGGGCGCAAGCGGGCGCTCCCGCCGGACGGCGAGACGCCCTTCACGCCCTGGGCCGCGATCTCGAGGAGCAGCACGACCGCGCGATGTTACCCGCCGAGGCCGCCTCGCGGAAGCGACGGGCAGCCAAAGACGCCCGGAATTCGTCAGGCCTGCGGCGCCGGCTCGGCCGGCGATCCGGCCGCCGCGCCGCTGGTGGCGGCGACTTCGGCCGCGCCCTCCCCCTGGTGGAGGCGGGCCGCCTTGCCCTGCAGCTCGCGCAGGAAATACAGGCGCGACCGCCGGACCTCGCCGTGGCCGAGGACCTCGACGCGATCGATACGCGGGCTGTGGACGGGGAACATGCGCTCCACGCCCACACCGTAGCTGACCTTGCGCACGGTGAACATCGAGCGCACGTCGCCCTTCTTGTGGCGGATGACGACGCCCTCGAAGACCTGGATGCGCTCCTTGTCGCCTTCCTTGATCTTCGTGTGGACACGCACCGTGTCGCCGGAGCGGAACGCCGGCATGTCCTTCCGCAGGTACTTCGCCTCGATGTCGCTGATCGCCTTGCGCAGCATCGCACTCTCCTTCACAGCTCGTCGTCCGCCGCCTCGATGAGGCGGAGGTCCTGTTCCGTTGGCGCCAGCCTCGCGAAGAGGTCCGGGCGCCGCTCGCGCGTGACGCGCAGCGCCTCGCGCCGCCGCCACCGCTCGATCCGCCGGTGATCCCCCGACAGCAGGACCTCCGGAACCTTCATCCCCCGGAACTCCGGGGGCCGGGTGTAGTGCGGGTGCTCCAGCAGCCCGCCCTCACCCGAAAAGCTCTCTTCACCGGCGGAGCTCTCGTTGCCGAGCACCCCCGGGACGAACCGCGCCGCCGCGTCCACCAGCGCCAGCGCCGCCAGCTCACCGCCGGTGAGCACGAAGTCTCCCAGCGACAGCTCCACATCCACCACCGCCCGCACCCGCTCGTCGACGCCCTCGTACCGGCCGCAGGCGACGATCGCCCTGCCTTCCTCCGCCACCCGGCGCGCCAGCGCCTGGTCGAGCCGGACACCGCGCGGGCTGGTCAGGAACACCCGCGCTCCCGGCAGTCGCGCCCGGGCGGCCTCGATCGCCGCCGTGAGAGGTTCGGGCTTCATCACCATCCCGGCGCCGCCCCCGTAGGGCGCGTCGTCGGTCACGCGGTGCTTGCCCGCCGCGTGGTCTCGCACGTCGACCACGTTCACCGCCAGCAGGCCGCTCTCCTGCGCCTTCCCGAGGATGCTCTCCCCGAGGTACCCCGCGCACATGCGGGGGAACAACGTCAGGATCTCGACCTCCAGCTTCGCCACGTCACTCGCCTCGCCCGGGACCTCCCTCCGACTCGCGTCCCTCGCTTGCCAGCTCCAGCAACCCTTCCGGCGGATCGACCACGACCCGGCCCGCCGATCGATCCACCGTGACGTAAGGCGCGAGCGGCAGGAGCAACTCGCCGCGCGACCCCGTCACCACCAGCACGTCCACTCCACCCGTCTCGTAGAGGCCGGTCACGGTCCCGACCTCGTCTCCACCCACCGTCACGACCGGCAGGCCCTCCAGATCGGCCCAGTAGTGCCGGTCCTCGCCCGCCTCGCCCAGGTCCTCGCGCCAGGCGAGCACCTCGCATCCCACCAGCGCCTCGGCCGACTCGCGGCTTTCGACGCCGTCCAGCCCCACCGCCCACACCCGGCCTTGCGGCCGGGCCGAAACCACCCGGCGCTCCGCCGCCGGCGCCCCGCCGCGCCGGAGCGCGACGCGCGTCAGGCGCGCCAGCGCGCCCTCCGTCCCGGCCACCCCCACCAACCCGCGGAGCCCGATCGCCCGGACCACCTTCCCGATGCGGAGCGGTTCCACGCTAGTCGAGGATGTCGAGCACCGCCCGGCGGCCCTCGCGGCGCGCCGCGAGGTCGACGACGGTCCGCATCGCCTTGGCCGTGCGGCCGCCGCGCCCGATGACGCGGCCGAGGTCGTCCGGGGCGACCGTCAGCTCGAGCACCGTCGAGCGATCGCGCTCGATGGCGTCGACCTTCACGGCGCCCTTGTCCTCCACGAGCTGCTGGGCGAGCCAGACGACGAGGTCGCGCATGGCGGCTCCGCTGCCGCTACTTGGCCGCGGCGGGGGCGAGCTTCTTGGCGCGCTTCAGCACCATCGCCACGGTCTGGCTCGGCTTCGCCCCGACCTTGAGCCAGTGCTCCACGCGCTCCGCCTTGAGCTCGATGCGCTCCGGCCGCTGCGTCGGGTCGTAGATACCCACGTCCTCGAGGTACTTGCCATCGCGCGGGTTGCGCGAGTCGGTCGCCACCACGTGGTAGAAGGGCGCCTTGTGCGTGCCGGCTCGGCTCAGCCGCAGAACCACTGCCATGTGCTGCCTCCTGGAATCACTGGAAATACGGAACGTTGAGCCGCGGCGCCGCCGTGGCCCAGTACCGTTCCCCGGAAAAAGCGGATTCTTTTACGGGAGCTAGGTCATCAAGTCAAGGACCGCGAGGCTCGGCGCCAGCCGCGGGGCGCGGGCTCGAATGGAGAATCCCGTCCCGGCCGTGCCGCGCGACGGCGTTCACGGCCCACCCGATCGACCCGCCGAGCGCCCAGCCGCCGACGACGTCCGTGATCCAGTGCGCGCCCACGTAGACGCGCGACAGCCCCCCGAGGAAGACGAGCGCTAGCACCCATCGGAGTCGGCGGCCGTACGCGAGCAGCGCGTAGGTGCCGAACGCCGCGACGGCGCTGGAGTGGCCGCTCGGGAACCCGAACTGATAGAGCGGCTCCAGCGCGACCCGGATCTGGTCCGGGCCGTACACGGCGAGCGGCCTGGGCGTCGCGAACAGGTCCTTGAGCTGCTGCGCCGCGGCGCCGCTGGCGACGAGCGCCACGGTGAGCGGCAGGTACATGACCGCCAGGCGGCGGCCATCGCGCTCGAGCCAGGCGAAGACCGCCAGCCCGAGCAGCGCCAGGGCCCACCCCTCGCAGACGGTCGACAGCACGGCCGCCGGCACGTCGAGCCACGGCTGCTGCAGCGCCGCGTGGACCGCGAGGAACGGATCGTGCGCGTAGAACGGCGGCGGCATCGGGCCCGACGGTTGTAGCAGGGCAAGCGGAGCGCGCGAAACGGCCGTGGCGCACCGCGCGAGGTCCCGAGACGCAACGAGCGCCGCCCCGTGACCGGAGCGGCGCCCGCAGAGGAGCTGCTGTGCCGTGTGGCGGCTAGGCGGACTTCTCGGCCGGTTCGGCCTTCGCCTTCTTCGCCTTCTTCGGCGCCTCGCCCTCGGCCGCGGCCGGAGCGGTGCGCTCGACGAGCTCGATCATCGACATGTCGGCCGCGTCGCCGGCGCGGCGACCCATGTGGATGATGCGGGTGTAGCCGCCCGCGCGAGCCTTGAACCGCGGCCCGAGCGTCTCGAACAGCTTGTTCAGGACCTCGACGTCACGGACGTCGCGGTTCGCCTGCCGGCGGGCGTGCGCCGTGCCCTGCTTGGCGAGCGTGATGAACTTGTCGGCGAAGCGCTTCATCTCCTTCGCCTTGGGCGTGGTGGTGACGATCCGCTCGTGGCGGAATAGGCTCGTCACCATGTTGCGGAACATGGCCGTGCGGTGCTCGGTGGTGCGGTCGAGCCGGCGGCCGACGACGCGATGCTTCATGGGGATATCTCCTCAGGTGTCCGTGCGACGCTAGGCCTTGGGGGCCTGCGGCGCGGTCTTGGGCGGCCAGTTCTCGAGCTTCATCCCGAGGGAGAGGCCCATCTCGGCCAGGATCTCCTTGATCTCCTTGAGCGACTTCCGGCCGAAGTTCTTCGTCTTCAGCATCTCGGCCTCGGTCTTCTGGACGAGGTCGCCGATGCTCTTGATGTTCGCGTTCTGCAGGCAGTTCGCGCTGCGGACCGAGAGCTCGAGCTCGTCGACGGAGCGGAACAGGTTCTCGTTCAGCTTCGTCTCCTCGACGGCGACCGGCTCGATGCTCGGCTCCTCGGTCTCGTCGAAGTTGATGAAGATCGAGAGCTGCTCCTTCACGATCTTGGCGGCGAAGGCCACCGCGTCGGCGGGCGCGACCGAGCCGTCGGTCCACACCTCGAGCGTGAGCTTGTCGTAGTCGGTCTGCTGCCCGACGCGCGCGTTGGTGACCTGGTAGTTCACCTTGCGGATGGGGCTGAAGAGCGCGTCGATGGGGATGGTCCCGATGGGCTGGCCCGCCACCTTGTTGCGCTCCGACGGGACGTAGCCGCGGCCGCGGCGCGCGGCGAGCTCCATCCGGACCCGGCCACCCTCGCTGATGGTGAAGAGGTGGTGCCCCGGGTTCAGGATCTCCACCTGGCCGTCCGTGATGATGTCGCCCGCCTTGATCTCCTTCGGGCCCTCCGCCTCGACGCGGAGCGTCTTCACCTCGTTGGTGTGGATCTGGAGCAGGACTTCCTTGAGGTTGAGGATGACGTCGGTGACGTCCTCGGCCACCTCCGGGATCGTCATGAACTCGTGCTCCACCCCCTCGATCTTGACCGAAGTGATGGCGGCGCCCTGCAGGCTCGAGAGGAGCACGCGGCGCAGCGAGTTGCCGAGCGTGATGCCGAAGCCGCGCTCGAGCGGCTCGGCGACGAACTTCCCGTAGGTGTTGGTGAGGCTCTCTGGGTCGACCTGCAGGCCGCGGGGCTTGATGAGGTCGCGCCAGTTCTTCGTGACGATGGCATCTGCCATGGGCTGTCTCCTCGGGCCGCCGCCCCCTCCCCGTCTCCGCCAGCCGAGCGGAGTCGAGGCGCCGTGAGGCGCGCGGCCGTGTTGAACGTGAAGTGAACGCGCCGATTACTTGGAGTAGAGCTCGACGATGAGCTGCTCCTGGATCGGCATGGTGATGTCCTCGCGGGCGGGCTGCGTCTTGATCGTGCCCTTGAAACCGCCCTTGTCGAGCTCGAGCCACTGCGGCACGCCGCGGCGATCGACCGTCTCGAGCGCCTCGTTGATGCGCACCACCTTCTTCGACCGGTCCTTCAGCTCGACCTTGTCGCCCATCTTGAGGCGGAAGGACGGGATGTTGACCTTGCGGCCGTTGACGCGGAAGTGGCCGTGGCGGACGAGCTGCCGCGCCTCGTTGCGGGTGTCGGCGAAGCCGAGCCGGAACACGACGTTGTCGAGGCGGAGCTCGAGCGTCTGCAGCAGGTTGTCGCCGGTCTTGCCCTTGGCCGCGGCCGCGTTGGCGTAGGCGTGGCGGAAGTCCGCCTCGAGCATGCCGTACATCCGCTTCACCTTCTGCTTCTCGCGGAGCTGGACGCCGTACTCGGAGAACTTGATCCGGCCCTGGCCGTGCTGGCCCGGGGGGTAGGGACGGCGCTCGATGGCGCACTTGTCCGTGTAGCAGCGATCACCCTTCAGGTACATCTTGAGGTTCTCGCGGCGGCAGAGCCGGCAGACGCTTTCGGTGTAACGAGCCACGTTGTTCTCCTGACCTTAGACGCGGCGGCGCTTGGGCGGCCGGCAGCCGTTGTGCGGGATGGGGGTGACGTCGCGGATGAGCGAGATCTTCAGCCCTGCGGCGGACAGGGCGCGCAGGGCCGACTCGCGGCCGGCGCCGGGGCCGGAAACCTGCACCGTGACGCTCTTGAGGCCGTGCTCCATCGCCTTGGCCGCGGCGTCGCCCGCCGCAACCTGGGCCGCGAACGGCGTGGACTTGCGCGAGCCCTTGAAGCCGCGTGCGCCCGCGGAGGACCACGAGATCACGTTCCCGGAGACGTCGGTGATCGTGATCTGGGTGTTGTTGAAGCTGGCCGCGATGTGGACGATCCCGGCCGCGATGTTCTTCTTCACCCGCTTCTTCCCCTTCTTCGGGGTGACGGGCGAGGCGGTGACGGGCTCGATGCCGCCCAGATTGGGCAGGGCCGGCGCCGTGGGCTCCTCGGCCTTGGGCGCCGCCGCGGCGGGCTTGTTCTCGTTCTTCTCGTCGGCCACTCTGTTCTCCTCGGTGGCGGGGGACGAGCCCCCGCCCTACGCGTTCGTGTTTTTGGCTACGCCTTGGGCGCCGGGGCGGCGGCCGGCTTCCGGATCAGGCCGCGCTTCGGTCCCTTGCGCGTGCGGGCGTTGGTATGGGTGCGCTGGCCGCGGACCGGGAGCCCCTTGCGGTGACGGAGGCCGCGGTAGCAGCCGAGGTCCATGAGCCGCTTGATGTTCATGGAGGTCTCGCGCCGGAGGTCGCCCTCCACCTTGAACGACTGCTCGATCGTCTCGCGCAGCCGGCGCACCTCGTCGTCGGTGAGATCCTTGGTGCGGGTCGTCACCGCGACGCCGGCGGTTCCGCAGATCTTCTTCGCGGAGGTCTTGCCGATTCCGTAGATGTACTGGAGCGAGATCTCGATGCGCTTCTCGCGGGGGAGGTCGACGCCTGCGATACGGGCCATCTTCGCTGTTCTCCTGGTTCCTGGCGGTGCGCGGGCGCTAGCCCTGGCGCTGCTTGTGGCGCGGGTTGGCGGGGCAGATGATCCGCACGACGCCCTTGCGCTTGATGACCTTGCACTTGTCGCAAATCTTCTTGACCGAAGCGCGGACCTTCATGACGCGACTGCCTCCCGAGAAAAAATCTCGTCCAGACGAAAAGCCCCGCCGCAGCTTCCGGCGGGACTGGCGCCGGGCGATTCCCGGAACGCCGTCATTTCAAAGCTCTCGCCCCGCCCTCCCCCACCTCGGGCAGTTTGCGAAGCGCGCCCTATAACACAGGCATTTTCTTCCTGCAACGTCTCCCGGCGAATTCGGGCCGCCTGGAGCTCCCCACTCCTTCAGCTCCCACCCGGGGGCTGAGACAAAATCACGGGCCCATCGTCCGTCACGGCCACCGTGTGCTCGAAATGGGCCGAGAGGCTGCCGTCGACCGTGACCGCCGTCCAGCCATCGTCGAGCGTGCGCACCTCGCTCCCGCCCGCGTTCACCATCGGCTCGATGGCGAGGACCATCCCCGGGCGGAGGCGCAGGCCGGTCCCCGGCGCGCCGTAGTTGGGGACCTGCGGTGGCTCGTGGAGCCTGCGCCCGATTCCGTGCCCGACGAAATCACGGACGACCGAGCAACCCGCCGCCTCCACGTGCTGCTGGACCGCGAATCCGATGTCGCCCAGCCGCGCGTCCGGCCTCGCCGCGGCGATCGCTCGCCGGAGCGCCTCCTGCCCCACGTCCAGGAGCCGCGCCGCCTCCGGCGAGACGCTGCCCACCGGGATCGTTCGGGCGGCGTCACCGAAGTAGCCGTCGAGAGAGACCCCGAAGTCGAGCCCCACCACGTCACCCTCGCGCAGGACCCGATGGTCCGACGGGATCCCGTGGACGACCTCGTCGTTCACGGAGACGCAGAGGACCGCCGGGTAGCCGTGGTACCCGAGGAACGCCGGCTTGGCGCCCCGGGCGGCGGTGGCACGCGCAGCAATGCGATCGAGCTCGCCCGTGGTGACCCCTGGCGCGGCTGCGGCGGTCACCTCCGCCAGCACCTGCTGGACGACGAGGCTCGCCTCGCGGATGCGTGCGATCTCGTCGGCGCTCCTGAGCTCCACGCGCTCGTTCATACGAGGGCCGGGCACTCCCCGCGGTGGGCGGGGCTCCTCCAGCTCATCGCGAGCCGCTCAGGACGGCCTTGGTGGCGGCGAGGATGCCCTCCGGCGTGCCGACGCCCTCGATCTCGGCCACCTTGCCGCGCTCCTGGTAGAAGCGCTTGAGCGGCCAGGTCTTGTCGGCGTACTCCTGCATCCGCTTCTTCACGTTCTCGGGGCGGTCGTCGTCGCGCTGGACGAGCGAGGTCCCATCGCGATCGCAGACGCCGGACGTGCGCGGCGGGTTGGCCGATACGTGGTAGACGGCTCCGCACTTCGGGCAGCTCCGCCGCCCGCTGATGCGCTCGACGACGAGCTCCTCCGCCACCTCGTAGGAGAGCACGCGATCGATCTGCTTCCCCATCGAGCGCAGCAGCGTCTCGAGGTACTCGGCCTGGGCGGTGGTACGCGGGTAGCCGTCGAGGATGAAGCCCGGCGCGACGTCGGGCCGCGCCAGCCGCTCCTTCACCATGGCGTTCGTGATGTCGTCCGTCACGAGACCACCCGCGTCCATGATGGCCTGGATCTTCTTGCCGATCTCGGTCCCGCGCGCCTTGTGGTCGCGGAACATGTCGCCGGTCGAGATGTGCGGGATCCCGTACTCGTGCGCGAGCAGCTTCGCCTGCGTGCCCTTCCCCGCGCCGGGTGGACCGAGGAGGATGAAGATCATCGAGCTCTCCTGGCGCCGGCGGTCGCCGACGCGCTCCGTCACGCGTTGACGGCGGCGCCGACGCGGCGGCCGCGGATCCGCGGACCGCGCGGGCCGGTGAAGCCCTCATAGTGCCGCGTGATGAGGTGCCCCTCGATCTGCTGCACGGTGTCGAGCGCGACGCCGACCACGATGAGGAGCGCCGTCCCGCCGAAGTAGAACGGCACGCCGAACTGGTTGATGAGCAGGGTCGGGAGGACGCACACCGCGGCGATGTAGATGGCGCCGCCGAACGTGATCCGCGACAGGACGTGGTCGATGTATTCGGCCGTCGTCTTGCCCGGGCGGATGCCCGGGATGTACCCGCCGTACTTCTTGAGGTTGTCCGCCACGTCGACCGGGTTGAACGTCACCGCCGTGTAGAAGTAGGCGAAGAAGATGATCATCGCGACGTACAGCGTGTTGTAGATCCACGTGCCCGGGCGCATCTGATCCGAGATCCGCGACAGGAACGGGAACCACGACGCCAGCGTGGCCGGGAAGAGCAGCACCGAGCTCGCGAAGATGGGCGGGATGACCCCGGCCGTGTTCACCTTGAGCGGCAGGTGCGTCGACTGTCCGCCGTAGAGCTTCCGGCCCACCACCCGCTTCGCGTACTGCACCGGGATGCGGCGCTGCCCGCGCTCGAAGAACACGATGATGGCGACCACCGCGATCATCAGCGCGAGGAGCGCGATGACCTTGAACTCGTCGAGGCCGGCGCCGGGCGTCCGGTAGGCGGCCCAGGTCTGGTAGATGGCGTCGGGGATGCGCGCCACGATGCCGGCGAAGATGATGAGCGAGATGCCGTTCCCGACGCCGCGCTCCGTGATCTGCTCGCCCATCCACATGATGAAGGCGGTGCCCGCGGCGAGCGAGATGACGGTGAGGAGGCGGAAGCTCCAGCCCGGGTTCTGCACCACCATCAGCCCCGTGTTGTCGCGCAGCGACTCGAGGTAGGTGGCGATGCCGATGCCCTGGATCACGGACAGGACGATGGTGCCGTAGCGCGTGTACTGCGTGATCTTGCGCCGGCCGACCTCGCCCTCCTTCTGCATCTTCTCCAGCGCGGGGATCACCACCGTGAGGAGCTGCAGGATGATGGAGGCGGAGATGTACGGCATGATGCCGAGCGCGAAGATCGAGAGCTGCTCGAGCGCGCCGCCGGAGAACAGGTTGAAGAGGCCGAGCAGGCCGCCCGAGCTCGCCACCACGCGCCGCATGGCAATGCGATCGACGCCGGGGGTCGTGACGAAGATCCCGAGCCGGTAGACGGCGAGGATGCCGAGCGTGAAGAGGAGCCGCTTCCTCAGCTCCGGGATGCGGAACATGTTCGCGATGCCGCTCGTCACCATGCGTTCCTCGCCCTCTCACGGCTGGGGACAAGCCCCCTTGCCCCAACCCTTCGCGACCAAGGGACGGACACCCGGGCGGTGTCCGTCCTGGTCCGTCCTACTTCTTCGCGGCGGCCTTGGCGGCCTTGGCCGCCTTCGCCTTCTCGTACATCGTCTGCGGCTTGGGGAGCAGCTCCACCTTGCCGCCAGCCTTCTCGATCGCGGCGCGCGCGCCGGCCGTGACGCGGTCGGCCTTCACGGTGTAGGCGCCCTGCACCTCGCCCTGACCGAGCACCACCACGCCATCGGCGTTCTTGCGGACGAGACCGGCCTGGGCGAGCGCCGCCTGATCCACCACCGAGCCGGCCGGAAGCATCGCCAGCTTCGCCACCTGCACCTCGTCGAGGTCCCGGCGGAAGACGTTGTTGAAGCCGAACTTCGGGAGGCGCCGCTGGAGCGGCATCTGGCCGCCCTCGAACCCCTCGAAGTGCATGTTGCCGCTACGCGCCTTCTGGCCCTTGCCGCCGCGGCCGGCGGTCTTGCCGAGGCCGGACGCCTGGCCGCGGCCGACCCGCTTGCGCACGCGCTTCGCGCCCTTCGGCGCCTTGAGCTGGCTGAGTGACATCGTCGGAATCTCCCTTTTAACCCGGATGGGCGACCGTTGTCCCGCGTGCGGCGGACGGTCGCAGCGGCGCTACGCCTTGGCGGCCGCCTGCTTGCGAGCCTTGCGGCCGGCGGGCGGCGGCGCGTCGACGCGCTCCCACGTGACGAGATAGCGCACCTTGTCGATCATCCCGAGCGTCTGGGGGGTGTCGGGCAGGAGCTTCGTCGAGTTCGTCTTCTTGAGGCCGAGGCCGCGCACGACGACCCGGTGCGGCTCGGGGCAACCCGCGAGACCGCGGACCAGCTTCACACGAATGGCGGACATGTGTTCCTCCGGCTAGCCCTGCAGCTCGGCGAGCTGCTTGCCGCGCAGGCGGGCGTTGTCGTCGGCGGAGCGCAGCCGCTTCAGGCCGGCCACCGTCGCCTTGATGACGTTGTGCGGATTGCGCGACCCCTGGCACTTCGTGAGCACGTTGCGGATCCCGGCCGCCTCGAGCACGGCGCGGACCGAGCCGCCGGCGATGACGCCGGTGCCCTCGCCGGCCGGCTTGAGCAGCACGCGGCCCGCGCCGAAGTGCCCGAGCACCTCGTGCGGAATGGTGGTGCCGACGAGCGGCACCTTGAACAGGTGCTTCTTCGCCTGCTCGCCGCCCTTACGGATCGCCTCGGGCACCTCGTTCGCCTTGCCGAGGCCGACGCCGACGTGGCCCTGCCCGTCGCCCACCACGATGAGCGCGGAGAAGCTGAAGCGCCGGCCGCCCTTCACGACCTTGGCGACGCGGTTGATGTGGACGACCTTGTCCTGCAGGTCGAGATCGTTCGCGTTGATGGGTGCAGGCATGCGTATCCTCTAGAACTCGAGGCCGGCCTCGCGGGCCGCCTGAGCGACGGCCGCGATGCGGCCGTGGTAGTCGAAGCCGTTGCGATCGAAGACGACGCGCTTGATGCCCTTCGTCTGGGCAGCCTGCGCGATGGCCGTCCCCACCCTCTTGGCGGCGGCGGTCTTGTCGTCCTCCTTCACCTCGTTCTTGAGCGCCTTCGAGCCCGTCGAGACGGCGGCCAGGGTCTTCCCGGTCGTGTCGTCGACGAGCTGCGCGTACATGTGCTTGAGGCTCTTGTACACGGTGAGGCGAGGACGCTCGGTGGTGCCGCTCAGCTTCTTCCGGATGCGGGCCTTGCGCTTCTCGCGTGCTGTGGTGTGCTTCGCCATGGTGGTTCCTCCGTGCGCCGGCGCAGGAACAGCCGGCGCATGAGATGGGCGGCCTAGGCCGCGCCCGTCTTGCCTTCCTTGCGGCGGATCGTCTCCTCCGCGTACTTGATGCCCTTGCCCTTGTACGGCTCGGGCGGCCTGAGGGCGCGGATCTTGGCGGCGGTGAGGCCGAGCAGGTGCTTGTCCACGCCGCGCACGATGAGCCGCGTCTGCTTCGCGTCGACCTCGGCCGTCACGCCCTCGGGGAGCTTGAAGACGACCGGGTGCGAGAAGCCGAGCGTGAAGTTGATGTCCTTGCCCTTCACCTCGGCCTTGAAGCCGACGCCGCTGATCTCGAGCGAGCGCTCGTAACCCTTCACGACGCCGTCGATGGCGTTCTTGACGAGGGTGCGGGTGAGGCCGTGCAGGCCCTTCGACTCGCGGGACTCGTCCGGGCGGGTGACGCGGACCTCCTGGCCCGCCACCTCCACCTTGACGCGGGGGTTGAACGGGAAGTGCATCTTCCCCTTCGGACCCTCGACCTTGATGTCGCCGTTCGCGACGGCGACCTTGACCTTGTCCGGGATCTTGACCGGGAGCTTGCCGACTCGGGACATGGCTTCTCCTACCAGACCGTGCAGATGATCTCGCCGCCCACCTTCTGCTTGCGGGCCTCGCGATCCACCAGCACGCCCTTCGACGTCGAGAGGATGGCGATCCCCATCCCGTTCAGCACCCTCGGGATGGAGTCGGTGGGGACGTAGCGGCGCAGGCCCGGCTTCGACACCCGCTTGATGTCGCTGATGGCCGGCTCGCGGTCCGCGCTGTACTTGAGCATGATGGTGATGGCGCCCTGCGCGCCGTCGTCGTGCCGGACGAAGTCCTTGATGTAGCCCTCCTCGCGAAGCACCTCCGCGATGCGGGCCTTGAGGCCGGAGGCGGGGACGACCACCTTCTCGTGCCGGGCCGACGACGCGTTGCGGATGCGCGTCAGCATGTCGCCAATGGGATCGGTCATGGACATGGGTGAGGTCTCCTACCAGCTCGACTTGATGACGCCGGTGATCTCGCCCTGCAGCGCGCGCTTGCGGAAGCAGATGCGGCACATCTGGAACTTGCGCAGGAACGCGCGCGGGCGGCCGCAGATCTCGCAGCGGTTGTACTGGCGGACCGGGAACTTCAGCTTGCGCTTCGCCTGCGCCATCTTGGAAAGCTTCGCCATTCGTGAATCTCCTGGGCCTTTCCGCTACTGGCGGAACGGCATGCCGAGCGACCGGAGCAGCGCGCGGCCTTCCTCGTCGTTGCGGGCCGTCGTCACCACGGTGATGTTCATGCCCTTGATCTTCTCGACCTTGTCGTAGTTGATCTCGGGGAAGATGATCTGCTCGCGCACGCCGAGCGTGTAGTTGCCCTTGCCGTCGAAGGCCTTGGGCGACACACCCTTGAAGTCGCGGACGCGCGGCAGCGCGACGCTCACCAGGCGGTCGAGGAACTCGTAGGCGCGGTCGCCGCGCAGCGTGACCATCGCGCCGATGGACTGGCCCTGGCGCAGCTTGAAGTTCGCGATGGACTTGCGCGCCTTCGTGATGACCGGCTTCTGGCCGGTGATCTGGGCGAGCTGCTCCACCGAGGCGTCGATGATCTTGCCGTTGTTGATGGCCTCGCCGAGGCCCATGTTGACGACCACCTTTTCCAGCCGCGGCGTCTGCATCGGGTTCTTGAACCCGAGCTCCTTCATGAGCGCCGGGCGGATCTCCTTCTCGAACCGCTCCCTCAGCCGTGCTGCCATCTCGACTCTCCTTGCCTTCGGCCGGCCCCTTCTCGTGCCGGGCGATGCGGGTTCACTTCCATCGGCGGGGGGACGAGCCCCCGCCCCCTGCGAAGACGTGAACTACCTCGCCGCGGACTTCTTCTCGCGGCGCGCCTTCTCCTTAGCCCC
>DATLJU010000298.1:0-15294 GCA_035538735.1 Anaeromyxobacteraceae bacterium
GCGAGCGCCGAGGCGAACAGCACCACCGGCGCCGCCATCCCGTAGTAGATGCCGTGCTGCACCGACTCCGAGAGCGCCGGCACGCCCTCTCGCCCCAGCTCGGGGAGGCCCAGCCGGTCGAAGGGGACGCCGCGGGCCGTCAGGTAGAGCACCTGCGTGCCGCCGCCATCCTCCTCGCCGTAGATCCGCGGCTCGTAACGCTCGGGGCTCTCGGCCAGCCGCCGCCGCGCGTCGGCGAGCAGCCCGGCGCGCGTGCCGTACACGACCGCCGCGCGCGGGCACGCCTCGCAGCAGGCCGGATTGGCGACGGCTAGCGCTCCGCTCCGCTGCCGGTCCGCGCGGTGGCGGCACAGCTCGCACTTGACGATCTGGGGCAACGCCCGATCCCACGTGAACTTCGGGACGTTGAAGGGGCAGGCCACCTGGCAGTAGCGGCAGCCCACGCAGCCGTCCTTGTCGTAGGCGACGACGCCGGTGATCGCGTCCTTGTGGAGCGCGCCGATCATGCACACCGAGGTGCAGGCGGGATCGACGCAGTGCATGCACTGCGCCTTCGAGAACGAGGTCCGGTCGCCGAATGTGGCCAGCCGGATGACGTTCTTGGTCGTGCCGCTCAGGTCGGTGGGCTGGTCATACAGTCCGTCCGCGCTGCGGTCGTAGGGGAGGTCGTTCGCCTCCTTGCACCGGGTGACGCAGGCGCGGCAGCCGATGCAGCGGGTCGCGTCGTACAGCATCGCGACCGCCCCGGCGGGTGGCGATCGGGGCGCGCGCGCCTCCGCCCGCCCGGCGGAGGCCGCGGCGCCCGCCGCGGCCAGGCCCTTCAGGACGGCGCGGCGGGAGATCTTCACGGCCGGTCCTCCTCGCGCTCGTCCTCCGCGTGCCGCGCGTCGAGCTTGCGGGTGGCCGCGTATCCCGCGCCAGCGAGGACCCCCACCGCCGCTCCGGCCAGGCCGGTGGCGAGCGGCGAAACGACGCCGCGCCGGGCGGTGAGCGGCGGGTAGGTCGCGGGGGCGGTCGGGCGCTCCACGTCGACCGTGTCGTGGAGCGGCATGCGGAAGGCGAGCTTCTGCTCGGTGCAGCCGAAGCAGGGGTGGCCGACGCCGATCGGCCAGGCGCCCGGGGTCTCGACGAAGTGATTCAGCGAGCAGTTGGCGTGCGTCGCCGGGCCCTTGCAGCCGAGCTTGTAGAGGCAATGGCCGGCGCGGTGCCCCTCGTCCCCGAACTTCTGGGCGAAGCGGCCGGCGTCGAAGTGAGGCCGGCGCGGGCAGTCCTCGTGGATGGTTCGGGCGTAGGCGAACCTGGGCCGGCCCAGGTCGTCGAGGGCCGGGAGCGTGCCGAACGTCGCGAACTGCAGGACCGTGCCGAGCAGGTTGTAGGGGTTCGCCGGGCAGCCGGGCAGCGTCACCACCGCGCGCTCCATCCCGACGGCGCGCAGCGCCTCGCGCACCCCGACCGCGCCCGTGGGGTTGGGATCGGCGGAGGGGATGCCGCCCCAGGAGGCGCAGGAGCCGATGGCCACGATGGCGGCGGCGCCCTTCGCGGCCTCGAGGGTGGTCTCGAGGGCCGTCTTGCCGCCGACCCGGCAGTACGCGGCCAGCGCGGCGTCGGCCTCGCGCGTGACGCGTTCCCCCTGGAGCGTCTTCATGGGGATGGCGCCCTCGACGACCAGCACGTACTTGCCGCGGTTGCGCGCCATGGCGGAGGCGAGCGTGTCCTCCGCCTGCTGCCCGGCGGAGGCCATCAGCGTCTCGTGGTAGTCGAGCGAGACGAGCGACAGGATGAGCTCCGCCACGCCCGGGGCGCTGGTGCGCAGCAGCGACTCGGTGCAGCCGGTGCACTCCTGCCAGTGGAGCCAGATGACGGACGGCTTCGCGCTCGAAGCCGCCTTGGCCGCCATCTTCTCGCCGGCCCAGGCCGGCAGCCCCACCGCGCCCGCGGCGAGCGTGCAGACCTTGAGGAAATCCCGCCGCGATACGCCCCGTGCCTCGAGCTCGCCCATGTCCTTCTCCCAGCGAAGGTCTGGCAACTACATCGAGTTTTCGCGTCCACGAATCGTGTCGCAATGTTTGCGGCAAATTGGCCGCAAAAAACGACGATCTTCGCATTACAAGCACGTTTTGCGCCGATCTGGTGACAGATTGTCGCACCGCTCAACTCCACTTCAGTAAGTCGTGCGGCCAATCGCTTTGAATCACGCGAGATATTTTGGTTCGCTCACAGTCACACATGTGCGCGCAAGGCCCGAAAGCGTGCGTCCGAACGCCGCGGACCCACGTCCCGAGTTGCGCATGATTTGCGGAGTCGAATTCGACGCGATCAGCGTGCGTAGGACTGGAGCGCCGCCGAGACCGCCGCTCCGGACTCGACCGGGCGACCGGACCGGGACAGCGCCTGCTCGAGCGCTGCGAGCACGGCCAGGACGTTTTCCTGCCGGGACGACTCGCCCATGAGGCCGATGCGCCAGATCTTGCCGACGAGCGGGCCGAGCCCGCCGCCGATCTCGATCCCGTTCTCGACCAGGAGCGCCTTCCGGATGGGCGCCTCCTCCACCCCCTGCGGAGTCTGGACGCAGTTGAGGCTCGGGAGCCGGTGGCCCTCGGCCGCGTTCGGGGTGCAGCCGAGCTCGCCGAGGCCGGCCATGAGCGCGGCGGAGTGGCGGCGGTGGCGGGCGAAGCACGCCTCGAGCCCCTCCTCGAGCACGATCCTGAGCGCTTCACGGAGCGCGTAGATCATGCTGATGGGCGCGGTGTGGTGATAGGCGCGCTTACCCTCCGACCAGTAGTCCGCGATCATCGAGACGTCGAGGTACCAGCTCTGCGCCTTCTGCTTGCGGGCCCGCACGGCCTCGAGGGCGCGCGCCGAGAACGTGAGCGGCGCCAGGCCCGGTGGGCAGGAGAGGCACTTCTGGGTCCCCGAGTAGCAGACGTCGATCCCGTTCCGGTCCACCTCGACCGGCACGCCGCCGAGCGACGTGACCGCGTCCACGACCAGCAGCGCGCCGTGCGCGTGGCACAGGTCGCCGAGCTCCGCCAGCGGTTGCTGTGCACCGGTCGAGGTCTCGGCGTGCACGATCGCCACCGCCTTGACCTTGCCCTCCTTGCGCAGCGCCTCCTCGATGCGCTCGAGTGGAAAGACCTGCCCCCACGGCGCGTCGAGCTTCACGAGCTGGCCGCCACAGCGGCCGACGATCTCCGCCATGCGCCCGCCGAAGACGCCGGCGACGCACACGATCACCTTGTCGCCCGGCTCGATGACGTTCACGAGCGCGGCCTCCATGCCCGCCGAGCCGGTGCCGGAGATGGCGATGGTGAAGCGGTTCTCGGTCTGGAAGACGGCCCGCAGCATGCCCTGCACCTCGTTCATGATGACGAGGAACTCGGGGTCGAGGTGGCCGAGCAGCGGCGTCGACATGGCGCGCAGGACGCGCGGGTGGACCATGCTCGGTCCGGGGCCGAGGAGCAGGCGCGTGGAGGGCTTGAGCTCGGGGGCGATCGACGTCATGTGGATCTCCGGGGGTCTCGTGGGGGACGTGGAGACGCATCCTACAGACAAGCGAGGGCTCGACACACATCCCGGAGCGGGACACCCTGGCGACCGCGACCGCGACCGCGACCGCGACCGCGACGCGACGCGATCGCGACCGTGAGGACGAAGACCCGCGACGACGACGACCGGAAGCGACCTCGACCTTGTCCCTGACCTGATCCCGACGTGGCGACGAAACCACCCGCGACCGACGACTCCCGCGCGACGCGCGCCGTCCTGCTCATCGCTGGCGTCGGCCTCGCCGCACGGGCCGTGCTGGCCGCGCTTGCGCCGATCACCACCGACGAGGCGTACTACGTCGACTGGGCGCGCCACCTCGCGCCGGGGTACCTCGATCACCCGCCGCTCGTGGCGTGGCTCGTCGTCGGTCCGCTGCGGCTCCTCGGGCGCCACGAGCTCGCGGTGCGCTTCCCGTCCCTGCTCCTGCAAGTCGGGACGACGCTGCTCGCCGCCTCGCTCGCGCGCGCCTGGGCCGGAGCGCGCGCGGCGGTGCTCGCGGCGGCGCTGCTGCAGGTCGCGCCCGTGTTCTCGGTCGGCGCGGTGCTCGCGACCCCTGACGCGCCGCTCGCGTTCGCGTGGGTCGGAACGCTGTGGGCGGTCGACCGGGCGCTCCGGCGCGACCGCCGCCTGTTCCTCCTCGCCGGGGCTTTCCTCGGGATGGCGGCGCTCGCGAAGCTCACCGCCGGGCTGCTCGCGGCGGGCGTGCTGGTCGCGCTCCTCGCGACCCCCGACGGGCGCCGCGCGCTCGCGACGCCGTGGCCCTGGCTCGGCGCCGCGCTGGCGCTCCTCCTCGCGTCGCCCATGCTGCTGTGGAACGCCGAGCAGGGCTGGCCGTCGTTCGCGTTCCAGCTGCGGCACGGGCTGTCTGGGCGGTCCTTCTCGTGGGCGCGAATGGCGCAGTCGGTCGGAGCGCAGGCCGCGTACGTCTCCCCGGTGGTGCTCGCGCTCGCCGCCGCCGCGGCGTGGCGCGCCCTCCGATCCGGCCCAGCGCAGGCCCCGGCCCGGCTCGCCGCGGCGCTCACCGCGCTGCCGGTCGCCGCCTTCTTCACGCTCTCGGCGGCGCGCACCCCGGGGGCGCTCCCGCACTGGCCAGCGCCGGCCTGGCTCTCGGCGCTCCTGCTCCTCGCGAGCGCCGGCACGCGGTGGGTGAAGCTCGCCCTGTGGACCGGCGGCGCGGTGGTGGCGGCGCTGCTCCTCGCGTTGGCGCTGCCCATTCCGTGGGCGAGCCCGCTCGACGAGCTGCGCGGCTGGGAGGAGCCGGTGGAGGCGGCGCGCCGCCTCGACCCCGCCGCGCGCCTGGCGACGACGCACTGGATGGCGGTGGGCCACCTCGGGTGGCGCTCGGACGAGCCGCTCGCCTACGTCTCCGATCGGCTCGCCGGACCGACCTTCTACCCGCCGTCGGCACCCGACCCGCGCCCGCTGCTCCTCATCGCGCCAACAGGCCTGGGGCCGGACCGCGCGAAGCTGGAGGAGCTCCTCGGTCCGCTGGAAGAGCGCGGAGAGGTCGCGGCGACCTGGCACGGGCGCGTCGTGCGCCAGTACCGCCTCTACGCACCGCGGGCGCCGGATCCGTAGGGCGGCGGTCCTCTCCTCGGACCGTCCTTGGCGAACGGTTCGGTCGAGGAGGGCTCACGGAAACCGCGTGCGACCTGGTGCCGGGCGTGCATGAGCCGTTGGTGGAAGTGGAGGTGCAGCGGGTTCTCCTCGCCGCGTCGGGGCGCTGCGACGCCAGGCGTCGCTTCGAAAAAGGTCAACACTCGGAGTTGATGCCTGATAGCGTACTCGATGCAGGCAGCGCCCCGATGCGCACCGCTGGGGAGGCGCCCATCCGCAGAGGCGCGACACACTTCACACCGAGGACATGATGCGCACCGAAAAGATTGGAATCCGCACGGCCCTGCTGTTTGCGATCATCGCCACGTCAGGATGCGCAGGCACCCACGTCAGCAAGTTCTCGTACCAGAGCGACGCGTACAAGGTGAACGTTCCGGTCAAGGACGAGGGTTGCTACGACGCCTCCGTCCTGCTGAGCTCCGACGCGGCCAGAACGCGCGACGTCGCGAACAAGGTCGTCGTCGCCCTGGATTCCACCATCACGGAGTCGACCGAAATGTCGATCCAAGCGCAGCGGAATCGGCACTTGGGTGTGTTCGTCGGGAGCGGCGGCGAGGAGCTCGCGGTCGCGTGGAAGGCGGTCGACGGCGGCAAGACCTTCGTCACCGCCACGACCAAGACGGGCTTCGTGGGCGGTGCGGGCCAGAAGGCCTGGTCCTGTGAGATCGTCGACAAGATGGTCGAGTTGGCCTCTAGGTAGCGCTCCCGAAGGCTTTCTCCCCGGTTTCGGGGGGAGAGCTTTCGTCGTGAGAGGGTCATGGCCTCCGTCGTTTCGCGCGGCGGAGGGGATCCTTGAGAGGAGGCTCTCGTGAGCCGGTGGCCTTTGCTCGTGTGCGTCGTCTCGCTGGCGTCGTGCGCGACGAGCACCAGGGTGGACGCGTTGAACGGCGGCTCTTCGGCCAGGGATGGCGACTGCGAGATCACGTTCTTCAAGGACGCGAAGCCGAGCGTTCCTTTCGAGACCCTCGGGAGGATCGAATCCCACATCGCGAAGAACTTCTTCTTCGGTGGGAAGGCGAAGCTCGAGGACGAGGGCTACAACGAGTTGAGAGCGAAAGCCTGCGGCATCGGCGGGAATGCCGTCGTGATCGATGACCACATCCAGACGTCCGCGAGCGAGATGACGCATCTGCACATCTGGGCGACGGTCATCAGACTTCCCGGCGCGCGCTAGTGGCGTTCACGCTCAGGCCGGTGCGATTGTCGCCGCGAGGCGGCGCTCCGCTCAGGGCGAACGAGGGCACGCATCACCGCGCAGTCGTCGAGTACCCCCGCAGCTCCACCGCCAGCATCGGCTCGAAGAGCATGGACGGATCGCGCTCGAGCCAGCTCCGCGCCACCACGCACGGCGGCAGGTAGCCGGGGATGTGCTCCCAGCGCGCGACCGGCGCGACGCGCGCGGCGAGCGGCTGCGGCAGCCGCGCGAGCGCGCCCCGCGCCAGGATGACCACGCCACCCGACTCGAGGGTCGAGGCGAGGTCTGCGCGCTCGACGCGGTGGACGGGACGCCCTGCGCCGAGCGTGAAGATCCCGGGGACGTAGTCGTAGACGTGGAGGTCCCGCCCGCGCAGGGCCACGATCGCGTCGCGCGGGATGACGGGCGGGTTCACGGCGGGGATGGCGAAGGCGAGCAGCAGCGCCAGCCCGGTGCCGGCGCCGGCGGCCGCCGCCGCGAGCCGCTCGCGCGCGCACAGCACCGCCGCGGCGCCGAACGCGACCGCGGCCGGGGCGAGCGCCGCGACCGCCACCGGCGCGAGCGGCCACCGCAGCGTCGCCAGCGTGACCGCCGCCAGGGCGGCGAGCAGCGCGGCCGTGCCGAGGCGCGCCCATCGCGGCGGCGCCGCCCGCGCGGCGAGGAGCGCCGCCGCCGGCGCGCAGCCGAGGCCGTAGTGTGGCCACTTGAGGGACGGGATGGTGAAGACGCCCAGCACCGCCGCCATCCAGACCAGCGGCAGCAGCGAGCCGGGCTCGCGCCAGGTGCGGAGCGCCCGCGGGAGCGCCGCCAGGACGAGCAGCGTCCACGGCAGGAGCAACACGAGCCACCCGCCGAGGAGGGTCATCTCGCCGCCGAGCGTCCAGGGGTGCCGGAAACGGTCGAAGTTCTGCTCCACGACGAAGAACTCGTAGAAGCGGCGTCCGTGGACGGCGAAGCTCGTCAGGTACCAGGGGAGCCCGATGAGCGCGCCGAGCGCGAACGCCCCCGCCGTGTACCGGCCGACGAGGAGGCGCGGCCGGCGCAGCGCCACGTACCCGCCGGCGAGGAAGAGCACGATCACCGCCCCGACCGGCCCCTTCAGCATGAAGGCGGTGCCGGCGCCGGCGCCCGCCCAGAGGAGCTGCGCCGGCCGATCCTCCTCGCACGCTCGCCACGCGCCGTAGGCGGCGGCGGTGAAGGCGAGGGCCATGGGCGCGTCCATCATCGCCAGCCGGCCGAACTTCACCCACCCGAAGGCGCTCCCGACGAGCAGCGTCGCGAGGAGCTCCGCGTGCTCTCCGTACATGCGTCGGGCGAGCGCGCCGGTGAGCAGCGCCGCCGCGATGGCGCACAGCGCGGCCGGGAGGCGCCCGCCGAAGAAGCCGCGGCCGAACGCGCCGTAGGCGACGCGCTCGGCCCAGTACAGGAGCGGCGGCTTGAACCACTTCGGCTGGCCGTCGAGGGTCGGCGTGAGCCACGCGCCGTTCGCGTCCATCTCGGCGCTGATGCCGAGGTAGTACGACTCGTCGGGGTGCGTGCCCGACGACGAGCTGCCGAGCGCGGGCAGATAGAGGAGCGCCAGGAACCCGAGCGCCGCGAGGCGGATCTTCATCGAGCTGGCATCCATACCGCAGGAGGCGCGGCGGCGTCAGGGCCTCACATCGTCGCGACGGCTTGATGTCGTAGGAGGTGCGACAAGGGGTCGCGCCACGGAAAGTCGTGCGATGTCGCCGAGGACGACCAGCTCGTTTCGTGACGGCTAGGCCGGAAGGAGGGTATTCTACGCACCGTCAAGCTGGCGCGCTGCCCGGGGGGGCCGCCCATGCGTTCGTCGCTGATCGACGACGGAGACGTGAGCGGAGTCCCGCCGCGCGGGACCGGGTGGGTCGCCGATGCCCTCGCCGCGGCCTACGCCTGCGCGTGGAGCTGGGACGAAGAGCCCGGCCGCCTGGAGTGGGAGGGTGCGCCCGCCGAGCTGCTCGACGAGGTCCCGGAGACGCTCACGGCGCTCGAGGCGCTCGTCCACGAGGACGACCGCGCGCCACGGCGGGCCGCCATCGTCCGCGCCGTGGAGCGGGGAGAGCCGTGGACGTGCGCGTTCCGTCTGGCGGGCCGCGACGGCCGCTGGATCGAGGAGCGCGGCCGGGGCTTCACCGGTCCGGCGGGGAAGGCGCGGGCCACCGCGCTGCTCGTGGACGTCACGCGGCAGCGGGAGGCGGAAGCGGCGCTCGACCTGCGGTTCCGCCGCGAGGCGCGCGAGCGCCACGAGGCGCAGGTCGCGACCGGCACCGCCGAGGCGGCGCTGCGCGCGCTGGCGCGCTCGGAGGCCTTCCTCGAGTCGATCTTCGCGTCCATGGCGGACGGCGTGGTGCTCTTCGCGCCCGACGGCCGCATCACCCGCATCAACCCGACCGCGGCGCAGATGCTCGGGTTCGGTGAGGCCGAAGCCAGGATGACGAGCGCCGAGCGCATGGGACAGGTGCGCCTGCTCGACGCCGATGGCAAGGCGGTGCCCCACGATCGCCTGCCGGTGGTGGCCGCGCTGCGCGGCGAGTCGGCGCGCGGTCAGACCTACTGCCTCGACCTCACCGACGGCCGTAAGGTCTGGGCGGTGTGCGGCGCCGCGCCCATTCACGGCCCGGACGGCGCCATCGCGGGTGCCGTCCTCACGCTCGGCGACGTGACCCGCCTCCGCGAGGTCCACGAGCAGCGCGAGGACCTGTCGCGCATGATCTCGCACGACCTGCGCACGCCGCTCGGCGTCATCCTGGCCCAGGCCAAGCTCATCGGCCGCCGCGCGGAGTGCCCCGACGCGATCCGGGCGCGCGCCGACGCCATCGTCACGAGCGCCCAGCGCATGACGGCCATGCTGAACGACCTCGTGGAGTCGGCCCTCCTCGAGGCGGGAAAGCTCCGCCTCGACCTCGAGCCGGTCGACCTCGCCGCCATGGCGCGCGACCTGCGCGGGCGCCTGGCGGCCGCCTACGACGGCGACCGCATCCGGATCGACGCCGCGACGGACGTCCCGAAGGTGAGCGCCGACCCGGCGCGCCTCGAGCGCGTGCTCGTCAACCTGTTCACGAACGCGCTCAAGTACTCCGAGGCCGGCTCGGAGGTGGTGGTGCGCGTGACCGGTCAGGGGGGCGAGGCGATCGTGGAGGTGGAGGACCGCGGTCCCGGCATCGACCCGGGCGACCTGCCGCACCTCTTCGAGCGCTACTTCCGCGCGCTCGGCCACCGGCGCCACGACGGCATGGGGCTCGGCCTCTACACGGCGCGTTGCCTGGTGGAGGCGCACGGCGGGACGATCGCCGTGACCAGCGAGCCCGGGCGCGGCAGCGTCTTCCGCGTGCGCCTGCCGGTTTGAGACGAGTGTGTGTGCCCGTCGCGCCTGGCACCGCGCGCGCGGCTGGGTTACACAGCGCGGGTGGGCAAGCCCGGCGCGAACGATCCTTGCTGGTGCGGCAGCGGTCTCAAGTACAAGCGATGCCACCGCGAGGCGGACGAGGCGGGCGCCGGTGGGCCGCTCTCCCGCCCGGGCGCGGTTCGCCCGGGCGTCGTCTCGCCCCGGCGGGCGGTGCCGCCCGAGATCCCGCGACCCAGCTACGCGGTGACGGGCCGGCCGCGGTCGGCGCCGCGCCTCGCCGATCCGCAGCTCCGCCTCGAGAAGATCCGGCGCGCCTGCCGGGCCGCGGCCGAGGTGCTGGCGGAAGGGGCGCGGGCCATCCGGCCCGGCATCACGACCGACGCGATCGACGGCATCGTCCACCAGGCCTACATCGCGCGCGGCGGCTACCCGAGCACCCTCAACTACCACGGGTTTCCGAAGTCGCTCTGCACCTCGGTGAACGAGGTCATCCTGCACGGCATCCCCGACTCGCGGCCGCTGGAGGACGGCGACATCGTGAACCTCGACGTCACGATCTACCTCGACGGCATGCACGGCGACTGCTCGGCGACCTACGGGGTCGGGAAGATCGACGAGGCGTCACAGCGGTTGCTCCGGGTGACGCGCGAGTGCCTCGAGCTCGGGATCTCGGCGGTGCGGCCGGGGCGGCCCATCTCCGACGTCGGCAAGGCGATCGAGAAGCACGCCTCCGCCCACGGCTACGGCGTCGTGCGCGCCTTCTGCGGCCACGGTATCGGCGAGGACTTCCACATGGAGCCGCAGGTGCTCCACTACTACGAGCCGCGCGCGCGCACCCCGATGGAGGAAGGGATGGTCTTCACCATCGAGCCGATGCTCACCATGGGCCGGCCCGAGCACGTCGTGTGGCCGGACGGCTGGACGGCCTCGACCGCCGACGGCCAGCGCGCCGCGCAGTTCGAGCACACCCTCGTCGTGACGCGCGACGGGGCCGACATCCTGACCGTGGCGCCGGCCGAGCCAGTGGTCGCGCAGGTCCGCTGACGACGCGTCCGGGGCCTCGACTACGCGTCGGGGTCCTCATCGAGGTCGGGGTTTCCGCAAGCGCGCGCCACGCGCGACAGGAGCTGCTCGATCCCGAACGGCTTCATCAGCACGTCGCTCAGCGTGAACGGTCCGCGAAGACCCTGGGCGAGCCCGGTCATCAGCACGACCGGCGGATGCGCCTCCGCGTGGTCGAGCGCCTTGAGCAGCTCCGCCGCGCTCATCGTGGGCAGCACCAGGTCGAGCAAGATGGCGTCCGGCGCGGGCGCGCGGCGCAGGAGATCGAGGGCGGTCTCGCCGTCGAGCGCCGTCTGGACCTCGTAGCCGGTGTAGCGGAGGACGTCCGCGATGCTCTCGCACAGCTCCCGGTCGTCCTCGACGACGAGCAGGCGGTAACCGTTCTGGACGGCGCTCATATCCCTCCGATTCCTGCTCAGGTGGATACGAGGGTTGACGCACGATGGGCTCGAACGTGGCGGGCGGTCGAGCGATCGCCCCGAAAAAGCGCTCTCGCTCGGCCGGCCCCACTCTTCAGTGGCGCCCCGTCCGGAGCCACAGCTCGACCTGGCCGGCGACGAACGGGACCGCGGCGTCGACGCGCAGGACGCGCGGGCCGAGCGAGAAGCTCTCGAAGCCGTGCCGCGAAAGCGCGTCCGCCTCGTAGGGCGTCCACCCGCCCTCCGGCCCCACGGCCACGACCGCACGCGGCGCGCGCGGCGCGAGGTCCTCGATCGGCGCGGCCGCCGCGGGGTGCGCGAGCAGCCGCTGCGCCCCCGGGAACGCGGCCTCCAGCTCGTCCTCGACGAAGGGCTTGAAGAACCGGCGCACCCGCACGTCCGGCGCGACGGTGTCGCGGCCCTGCTCGAGCCCGAGGCGCAGCTCGGCCTCGAGCGCGCCAGGGGCGAGCAGCGGAGAGCCGAAGTAGCTCTTCTCGACGCGCCAGCTGCCGAGGAGCACCACGCGACCGACGCCCATGGCGGCGGTGGCGTGGAGCACCTTGCGCAGGATCTTGGGGCGGGGCAGCGCCAGGAGCAGGTCGACCGGGGCGCGCGGCGGGGGCGGGCGGTCGAGGACGACCTTCAGCGTGACGGCGCCGGGAGCCAGGGCCAGGACCTCGCCGGTCCCGAGGAGCCCACCCACGGCGCCCACCTGGAGGCGCTCGCCGGGCGCGGGGCGCAGCACCTCGAGGACGTGCGCGGCGCGCCGCCCCTCGAGCCGCACCTCGCCGCCGGGGCCGATCTCGGCCGGATCGAGGAGGATGAGGTTCACGGCGGGCAGCCTACCTCGCGGGCGTGCCGCGCGGCAGCTCAGCGGCGCACGTGCCGGAGCCGCTGGGACTCGCGGTACGGGAAGATGTCGACGATGTCGCCGGCGCGGTGCCGCGCCTGCATGCGCCGCCAGAAGTCGGCGGTGAGGATCTCGCCGTGGGCGGCCACGAACGCGCCGCGCAGCCGCTCGGGGAGGCCGAGGAAGGCGAGGAACTCCTCCGGGAAGACGTCGTCCTCGCCGACGTAGAAGGTGGGCTCGCCCGCCCAGGCGTCCTCGTCGTCGCGCGGCCTGGGCAGGTCGCGGAAGTTGCACTCGGTGACCAGGCACAGCTCGTCGTAGTCGTAGAAGATGACGCGCCCGGTGCGGGTGACGCCGAAGTTCTTGAGCAGCAGGTCGCCCGGGAAGGTGTTCGTCGCGGCGAGGTCGCGCAGCGCCTGGCCGTAGTCGAGCAGCGCGTCGCGCGCGGTCCACTCGTCGCGCTCGCGGATGAACAGGTTGAGCGGGCTCACACGGCGCTCGGCGTAGAGGTGGCGGATGAGGACGCGCTCCCCCTCCGACCGCACCGTCTCGCCCGACTCGGCCAGGAGCTCCGCCAGCAGCTCCGGCGCGAAGCGGTCGCGGTCGAACACGAGGTGCTCGAACTCCTGCGCGTCGACGAGCCGGCCGGCGCGATCGTGCCGGAAGACGAGCGCGTACTTCTGCATCACCTCCTGGCGCGTGACGTCCTTGGGCGGCGCGAAGCGGTCGCGGATGACCTTGAACACGACGTCGAGCGAGGGGAGGGTGAAGACGATCATGACCATCCCGCGATCGCCGCGCGCAGGCTCGAACCGGTCGGTCGTGCGCGCCAGGTGCGTCACGAGCTCGCGGTAGAGGACGGTCTTCCCGTGCTTGTTGTGGCCGATGGCGATGTACAGCTCGGAGAGCGGCTTCTGCGGGAGGATCGACTTCAGGAACGCGATCACCTCGCTCGGGCGCTCCGCGTCGACGTGGAAGTAGGAGCGGGTGAAGCTGAAGACGATGCTGGCCTCCTGCGCGCTGAGCAGCACCGCGTCGAGGAAGACGCCCTCCTCCTCGTGGAGCAGCGCGAGCACGACGGGTGAGAGGGACGTGCCGCGGCGGATGCGGCCCACGAGGTAGGCGCCCTTCCCGCGGAAGAAGATCGGGTTCAGGATCTCGATCGCTTCCACGGGCTGGGGGTCGTCGGCGGCGCGCAGGTGCGCGTCGAGCTCCGCGGCCGCGAGTCGCGCGTCGGACGACACGTCGCGAAACGGCACCGCGAAGGCGTGGTCGGCGAGGACGGCGCGCACGAGGTCCTCGCTCGCGCCGCGCGCCGGGTAGGCGGTGTAGACGCAGGGTCCGCCGAGCGCGGGCCGCGTCTCGATGTCGGTGTTCACGAACTCGGCGCGCGGGTTCACGCCCACCGTCCCGAAGAGCCGGCGCGTCACGGAGTTGAAGAACGTCTTGGCCAGCTCCGGGTCCGGGCGATCCGCGAGGTCGTGCTCGAACTCCGATTTCATCCGCTCCCGGAGCCGCGGGTCGGCCGCCGCGTCGCCGAGGACGCCTCGCAGCTCGCTCACGGCGCGCGCGATGGCGCGCGGCCGGAGCTCGAGCCGCTCCAGCGCGTCCGCCTGCGCGCCGCGCCAGTCGCGCGCCTCGAAGCGCAGCCTCGCGCGCCGGGTGATGTGCTTGAACTCGACCTGGTACGACGCGAACGACTCCCGCACCGAGGCAGCGCCCCACCGCGCCAGCTCGATCCGGGACTCGTGCAGCATCGACGGGGTCAGAGGGTCGTCCAAAACGCCCGTCCCTTCGCCGAGTCGAGCGATCCGCGTCGCATCGCTTCGTTGCTCCTCCCTCGCATAGCCTCCGGCTATGCTCGGTCGTCGCGCCTCGCCGGGCACCCGCGCCGCGCTCCGCTCATGCGCGGCGTGGGTGTCGCGTCTCGCTCGCCTGGCTCGGTCCCGGGCATTTTGAACAACCCTGTCAGGGCCTGCGAGGGGATCCTCAGCGCGGCGCCCGCCGCTGGCACGCCGCGAGCTCTCGCGCGAGCGATTTCAGCTCGAGGTCCCAGCCCAGCGGATGGATGGGATCGATCGCCGGGAGCTGCCCGTACGGGGTGAAGAGGATGGCACCCGAGTAACCCTCCGGACCGGCCAATCCGTCCAGGAACCCGAGCGGATCCTCCAGGTCGATCCCGATCATGTAGAAGAGGCGCCGCAAGTAGCGCGACCGCTCGGGGCGGCACCGGTCGGGGCCCCTCGCCGGCTCGGCTGCGGGCTCCTGCCGCGCCGCGACGGCGAGCAGCTCGGGGGGCGGCGGTACGCGCGAGCCTGCCCGGTAGACGCCGAACGTACCGACCCCGGGTCCGAGCGGGCCACCTTCGACGCGGATGAAGCCCTCCGGGGTGCGCACCTCCGATGCGTTGGGGCGCGCCGGCAAGATCTCGACCGCGGCGCGATCGGCGCGCACGGTGCCGGCGGGAGCCTGCTGGGCGGCCGCCGGAAGCGCGATCGCGATCAGGGCGACAGCGAGGGAACGCATGGCGACACCTCCGCCCCGCAAGGTGCGGCCGCGCCTGCGCGGCGGCGAGCCCCCAGGCAGGCGGGCGTGCGGGCGCCAGAGGGGTGTGTTTGCCGTCGCTTCGGGTTCACCGTGGGTCAGGCATCGGGAGCGGAGGCGAGCGGCCCCGTTCGCCAGCCGAGCCGGATCGACAGGACGCGGGTCGAGAAGGCGACGGCGATGCCCACCGCCGCGGCGGGGTGGGGATCGAGGTGGGCCCCGGCGACGCACGCCAGGAACGCGCCACACCCGGCGACCGAAGACAGGGCATACCACTCGCCCGGCTTGAAGATGAGCGGCTCCTCGCCGGTGAGCAGATCGCGCACCAGGCCGCCGCCGACGGCATTGATGGTGCCGAGGAGCAGCGCGGTCGCGATGGGCAGGCTGGCCGCGAGCGCCTTCTGCGCCCCGACCACGCCGTAGATGCCGAGCCCGAGCGCGTCCACCAGCAGGATGACGAGCCGGAGCCGGTGGAGGTGGCGGAGGTGGCCTCGCAGCACCGCCACCACCGCGGTTCCCAGCAGGACCGCGGACAGGTAGCGACCGTCGGTCAAGAGCACCGGGGTCCCGCGCTGCAGGAGGATGTCGCGCAGCAGGCCACCCGCGAGCGCCGTCACGAGCGCGAGCACGACCGCGAGCTCGATCCGTCGCATGGGCACCTCGGCTGGAATGGCGGCGTACCCTCGGAATGGAT